>NZ_JASDCD010000011.1:0-156467 GCF_030408095.1 Pseudoalteromonas sp. APC 3893 | reverse complement strand
TTGCGAGTTTGCGAGTTTGCGAGTTTGCGAGTTTGCGAGTTTGCGAGTTTGCGAGTTTGCGAGTTTGCGAGTTTGCGAGTTTGCGAGTTTGCGAGTTTGCGAGTTTGCGAGTTTGCGAGTTTTATCAGAATGAATTTTTCAACGCGGTAGTCAAGTACTTCGTCTCTTTACCCTCGCTAACTTTACTCTCGCTAGCTTTAGAGCTCCAAAACAAAAAACCCAGCCGAGGCTGGGTTTTTGGAATTCTGTAAAACGTAATATTAACGTTTTGAGAACTGTGGACGCTTACGTGCTTTCTTAAGACCCACTTTCTTACGCTCAACTTTACGCGCATCACGAGTAACGAAACCGGCTTTACGAAGTTGTGGACGTAGTGACTCGTCAAACTCCATAAGTGCACGAGTGATACCGTGACGGATTGCGCCAGCTTGACCTGTAGTACCACCACCAGCAACGGTGATGTGTAAGTCAAACTTTTCAGTCATATCAACAAGCTCAAGAGCTTGACGAACAACCATACGTGCTGTTTCGCGACCAAAGTACTCTTCTAAAGAGCGCTTGTTGATTACGATGTTACCAGTGCCTGGGCGTAGGAATACGCGAGCACTTGAACTTTTACGACGACCTGTACCGTAGTATTGATTTGCCATGATAGTGCTCCTTAAATGTCTAGAACCTGAGGCTGTTGTGCAGCATGGTTGTGCTCAGTACCCGCGTAAACTTTAAGTTTACGGTACATAGCGCGGCCTAAAGGACCACGTGGCAACATGCCTTTAACAGCTTTCTCGATGATCATTTCAGGCTTTGCAGCTTGAAGTTTATCAAAAGTAGTAGACTTAAGACCACCTGGGAAACCAGAGTGAGCGTAGTAAACTTTATCTTTGAATTTGTTACCAGTTACAGTAACTTTCTCCGCGTTGATAACGATGATGTAATCACCAGTATCTACGTGTGGAGTATATTCAGCTTTGTGCTTACCGCGTAGGCGATGAGCAATTTCAGTAGCGATGCGACCTAAAGTTTTACCTTCAGCGTCAACTACGTACCAGTCACGTTTTACTGTTTCTGGCTTAGCAACAAACGTTTTCATTTATAAAAATCCAATGTTTTTCAATTAAAACCACAGGTAATTATTATTAATTACCGCTCTAAATGTTTGCTCCAACCCCTTCGAGTTTAAGACTTTATGCGCCATTCAAAAGAGGCTAAGCTAATGAAGGCAATAGAACGCAACGTGGCAGACGCGGGAGTATACCAGCACTTAATAAACATTGCTACCTGACGGTTGTTTTTTCCGCAAGAAATTTAAAAATTAGCGGGTTACTTCGTTTTTTTTCCGTGCTTTGCTAAACGCTCTAATTTTTCACGTAATGATGGTGGTGCGTTTTGCGCAATGGCGTTTAGATAATCTGAGGTTTGTTCGCTCATGGGGAGCTTTTTAGCTACAGTCGCATTAGCTATTTTGGCTGGATTATTTTTACTTAATCGTTGGCTAGATTGCGGGTTGGCGATGATCTTTATTTGCCCTAACTCCGCTAACCCATTACTGCGAAAGTGAGACTGCATATCCATTTTAAGGTAGTTCAAACGCAGAGCAATAGGTGCTGACACCGCTTCAATCGTCAATGTGCCATCTTTATAATTACTGACTCGACACTTATCCGCTAAATTAGGACTTAAAAACTCAATTAAAAGTGCTTGTTGCTTATCAAGCGCTTGGCTTTTACCTGCATAGCTTGATAAACGACCACTCAAACCCGCCATAATATCGTTTAACGGTTTTGGCGCAAATTTATCTTTAGCCATTACACACACCAAAAGTACAGTTAGAAATCAATTTTAATCCAATATAAAGCGAATGCAATAGCTATTAATCATAAGCGTTCATTTGTGTTTATTGTGTTTATTGTTTTAATTTTTCTATAATCTCTACATTAGCAGCAGGGAAGTTATAGTCATCTAGCTTATTAAGTGCTACCCATACACTTTGCTGACCTTCAGCACCATGCGCATCACCGCTAAAATCAGTCACTAAATGCACATCTAGTTTCACACACTTATCACCATAATCATGTTCAATAACCATGAGCTCAGTTGAACTATGAATAGTGAGTGCCACTTCTTCTTGCAATTCGCGTTTCAGTGCCTCAAATACGCTTTCACCGCGTTCTACTTTACCACCTGGAAATTCCCATAAACCGCCTTGATGCTTATCATCTGGGCGCTTGCAGATAAACAATGTATTACCAGCTTTAATTACACCCACTGCGACATGTACTATTTTTTTTGTCATTATCATCTTACCTTTATTATTAATCTACACAGCTGCGGGTTACGCGCTGCGAGTAAGAATACAGCTAGAACCTTGCACCTTTAATAATCGTAGGAGAGCGCTTTAGCGCCGATTAATTCGACATAACTCCCAAACAATCACGGCTGAAACCTGTTCCCACAAAAGCCAAATATACCTTGTAACTTCCCTAGCACCTTAGCCTCTTAAGCGCAGCGTCTTTTAACCTCTTTGTAAATAAATCACTTACACTTTTCGCGGCTAAAGCCGGCTACTACGAAAACCATTTTTGCACAGCGAAAAAGCCACGAGCTGCGAGCTATGGACCCTAGCTCCTAGTCACTTCCCTAGAACCTAGCACCTTTAACCTTTAACCTTAATTTACAAACAAAAAAGCGACGCACATGCGTCGCTTTTATTAAACTAAAGCAATAGTTATTTTAACTTACCACAACATTGCTTAAATTTTTGACCTGAGCCACATGGGCACGGCTCATTACGACCCACTTTAGGCTCAGCGCGTGCAGTTACTGTTGCACTTGCAGGTGCTTCTCCACCAACATGCTCTGCTTCCTCATGTTGATATTCGCGAGGAGCATTTTCACTCTTACGATGCTGCTCTTCAACTTTTTCAACATCATCTTCTGCACGAACTTGAACTTTACTTAAAATGCCAACAACGTCGACTTTCAAATTTTCAAGCATTTCAGAGAACAGCTCAAACGATTCACGCTTGTACTCTTGCTTCGGGTTCTTTTGCGCATAACCACGTAAATGAATACCTTGACGCAAATGATCCATTGCCGCTAAGTGATCTTTCCAGTGTTGATCTAAGCTTTGTAGCATAATTGCTTTTTCAAACTGACGAAGAACCGACTCGCCTACTTGCTGTTCTTTCTCTTTGTACGCATTATTCACTTCTTCTTCGATACGCTCACGAAGCTTTTCTTCGTACAACTTGTTATCGTCTGCTAACCATTGTGAAATTGGCAATTCTAATAAGAAGTCTTGCTTCAAGCGCTCTTCAAGGCCCGGGATGTCCCACATTTCTGCAAGGCTTTGTGGTGCAATGTATTGGTCAATGATATTACCAAGTACATCACCACGAATAACTGTAATTGTCTCAGAGATATCGCCTTCAACCAGTAATTCGTTACGCTGTGCATATACAACACGACGTTGATCATTCGCTACATCATCGTATTCAAGTAGTTGCTTACGAACATCAAAGTTGCGTGCTTCTACTTTACGTTGTGCGTTTTCAATTGCACGGTTTACCCATGGATGTTCAATTGCTTCACCACGTTGCATCCCTAGTTTACGCATCATGTTAGTCATGCGCTCACCAGCGAAGATACGCATTAATGCGTCATCCATTGATAAGTAGAAACGGCTTGAACCGGCATCACCTTGGCGACCTGAACGACCACGTAGTTGGTTATCGATACGACGCGATTCATGACGTTCAGTACCAATAATATGCAAACCACCCGCAGCAATTACAGCATCATGGCGAACCTGCCATGCGGCTTTAATGTCCGCAATTTGCTCATCTGTTGGGTTTTCAAGTTTTTCAACTTCGCTATGCCAGTTACCACCAAGTACAATATCAGTACCACGGCCGGCCATGTTTGTTGCAATCGTTACCGTGCCCGGTAAGCCTGCATCAGATACGATATCAGCTTCTTGAGCATGAAACTTAGCATTAAGTACATTATGCTTTATCTTTTCTTTGCGTAAGAATTGCGACAAGTACTCTGAGCTTTCAATTGAAATAGTACCCACAAGCACTGGCTGTCCACGCTCTTGGCAATCTTTAATATCGACTAAAATTGCTTCGTATTTTTCTTCTTGCGTTAAATAAACTAAATCTGCGCGATCATCACGGATCATTGGCTTATTAGTTGGCATAACAACCGTATCAAGGCCATAGATTGACTGGAACTCAAACGCTTCAGTATCTGCAGTACCTGTCATACCTGCTAGTGTTTCATAAATACGGAAGTAATTTTGGAATGTAATTGATGCCAACGTTTGGTTTTCGTTTTGAATTTTTACACTTTCTTTTGCTTCAACAGCTTGGTGTAAACCTTCAGACCAACGACGGCCTTCCATTGTACGTCCTGTGTGCTCATCAACAATGATTACTTCGTTTTCTTTTACTACGTAATCAATGTCTTTTTGATAAAGTTTGTGCGCACGTAAAGCGGCATACACATGGCTAAGTAGCGTAATGCTACCCGCAGAATAAAGCGAATCGCCTTCTTCAATTAAACCACGTTCAGTTAAAAGCTCTTCAACTTTAATTTGACCACGTTCGGTAAGATGAACTTGTTTAGACTTTTCATCGATAGTGAAATCGCCGTCACCTTCAACACCTTCTTCGTCTTCTTTTTCTTGTAGTTCAAGTAAAGGTACGATGGTGTTAATCTCAGTGTATAGCTGTGAGCTATCTTCAGCTGGGCCAGAAATGATAAGCGGTGTACGTGCTTCATCAATAAGGATTGAATCCACCTCATCGACTACTGCGTAATAAAGTGGACGCTGCACACGTTCATTAATGCTAAACGCCATATTGTCACGCAGGTAATCAAAACCAAATTCGTTATTAGTACCGTAAGTAATATCGGCGCTATATGCTTCTTTTTTCTGTTGCGGCATCATACCTGGTACGTTACAGCCAACAGTTAAGCCTAAAAATTCAAATAATGGGCGGTTAGTTTCAGCATCACGCTTTGCAAGATAGTCATTCACGGTAATAACGTGAACACCTTTGCCTGTTAAGCCACGTAAATAAGCCGGTAAACTAGCAGTAAGGGTTTTACCCTCACCTGTACGCATTTCTGCGATACGACCTTGGTGCAACACCATGCCACCGAGTAATTGCACGTCGAAGTGACGCATGCCATTAACACGCTTCGATGCTTCACGTACCACAGCAAACGCTTCAGGCAAGATATCGTCAAGGCTTTGCCCGTTATCGTAACGCTCTCTAAATTCTGCTGTTTTGGCTTTTAAATCTTCGTCTGAAAGCGCTTCAAGTTGCGTTTCAAGTGCGTTAATTAGCGCGACCGTCTTTCTTAAATTTTTAATAGTGCGGTCATTGCGACTACCAAAAATCTTGGTAAATAAATTAGATATCATGATAAAACCGTTACAATGTATTCTTTGCTAACCAGTCATTGGCTAACCCATTTAATGCACCCAATATATACATGGGGATCATTACTAATTAATATATTGCTCAATAAAAGCACATATTAATTAGTAATTTTGCTAAATGCTGTTAATTTCAGCATTAATTACGTGCGCTACTATACCAGACTCTGCGAAACATCAAACCATCGCGTAGTTAAGATACCCATTTTATGCAAGAAAATTTATCGCAGCGCTAAAGGCCGATTAAATTTAGCCAACTGATAAAACGAATGTGCTTGGTAGATATGGCGACAATAAAGATAAAATCAAGTCACATAAGCAAACTTGTACAGCACAGCTTTTGCTCTTGATATTATATGATGAGAGAACAAAGTTAAGCCAAATGCTCTCTTGCTAAATACTCCAGTGACTGCATTTCTTGCAAACGGCTAATACAGCGTTTGAATTCAAAGTTGAGATTACCTTGGGTATACAATTCAGTGATACCCTTTTCAGCTGAGATAATTAAGGTGACATTACGCTCATAAAACTCATCGACCAACGCAATAAAGCGCCGCGCCGCATCATCATTAGCTTGACCTAGTTGCTTAACGTTAGACAAGATCACCGTATTGTATAAACGGCTTATTTCCATATAATCCACTTGGCTGCGAGCTGTCTCGCACAGTTCACTAAATTCAAACATAACGATACAATCAGCTACTTTACGCGTTTTTATCATCCGCCCTTCGATTTCAATTGAAGTATCGAGCTTGCCTGGCTCTGGCGACAATTTATCAAAATATTCAAATAAGTTTGCATCGGCTTGTTGATCAAGTGGGCTATGAAATATTTCAGCTTGCTCAAGTGTTCGCAAGCGATAGTCAATGCCTGAGTCCACATTAACAATTTCGGTATTGGCATTCACTAATTCAATCGCAGGTAGGAAGCGCGCACGTTGTAGGCCATTACGGTATAATTCGTCAGGCACGATGTTAGAGGTGGCAACGAGCACGATACCTCGTGCAAAAAGTGCTTCCATTAAACCACCTAGCAGCATTGCATCGGTAATATCTTGCACGAAAAACTCATCAAAGCAGATGATGTCTGTTTCTGCTTTAAATATATCCGCAACAATCTCCAGTGGGTTCGATTTGTTATTTAACTTTTTAAGTTCGTCATGTACTCGGTGCATAAAGCGATGAAAATGCACTCGCATCTTACGATCACCAGGTAACGCTTCATAAAAAGTGTCAACCAAGTAGGTTTTACCGCGCCCTACGCCTCCCCAAAAGTACAAACCTTTTATAGTTGGCGTGCTATCTTTATTAAATAGCTTTGCAAACCAACCTTTTTCAGCTGGCTTGGCAGCGGTTAAGTCATCGTATAATCGCTGTAAGTGACGCACTGCATTTTCTTGAGCTGCATCATATACAAAGTCATCACGCTGTAGATCTTGCTGGTATTTTTGCCAAGGAGTCATAGATAGTTACAATAAAACACGGTTTAATTTGCGCAATATATTAACACGCATCGTAACTCGGGGTATATTAGAGACAGTAAGATTTATTTAACCTGAGCTTAGGTTATTTAACGACAGACTAAATTTATTAATTACACACGCAATTTTTTCGTTATTTTTTATTTCCCAAAGGGGTAGAATTTATGGGCACCGTTACTTGGATTGGTATTATTGTTATTGTTGCCGTTGCAGCGTTTTTCTTGGGCGCGTTTGTGACTAAAAAACAATTTAAGCAAGATGAACTAGAAGAACAAGCAGAGCAAGCTAAGCATGCGCTAGAGCAATATCGCCAGGATGTTGCCGACCACTTAGCAAGTACCGGTAAACTAGTAAATCGTATGAAAGACAACTATGACCAGCTTTTGAATCACGTTGATGAGACCAACAAGCTTTTATTAAGTGATAAAAAAGAACACCCAGCTGAACCTTTCTTTTCAAAAGAAACCACAGAGCAACTGCAACGCTCATTAAAAGAGCGTCAAAGCGATCGTTCTTCAGCCGAGGCGCAACCTGCCGATTACGTGTCAGGCGAGTCAGGCTTATTTGCTGGAGCTGACAAAGTTTCAGAACATTCTAAAGCCTCTTGATGAACTTTTTTTTGACCCCATAGTCTGTAGATATAACAGCTTTATATCTAAACCTAAAAAAGGGCTGCTTATGCAGCCTTTTTTTATGTCTATGTTTTTGCTTTTTTGTGATGTGGAGTAAACCCTGACTATGAAAATGAAATTATCGTTAATCAGCGCAGCTGTTCTATCTGCGAGCCTATTATTAACCCCTGGTGTATCAATGGCTAAAATGCCAGTGGCAGTCAATGGTCAACAATTACCTACCCTAGCTCCTATGCTTGAGCAAATCACTCCTGGCGTGGTGAGCATACAAGTATCTGGCTCTAAAGAAGTTCGTAGACGCGCCGATCCCCTTGACTTCTTTTTTGGCAATCCGCAACCTCGCAGCCAAAAGCGAGAGTTTAGCGGTTTAGGTTCAGGCGTGATTATTGACGCCGACGAAGGCTATGTTGTTACCAATAACCACGTAGTGCAAGATGCCGAAAAGATGCTAGTGACCCTTGAAGATGGTCGCGAATATGAAGCCACTCGCATAGGAAGTGATAAAGAATCAGACATCGCCTTATTACAAATTGATGCCGATGATTTAGTAGCAATTAAGTTGGCAAATTCAGACCAACTTCGAGTAGGTGATTTTGCTGTCGCAATTGGTAACCCATTTGGTTTAAGCCACACAGTAACCTCTGGGATTGTCAGTGCGCTTGGCCGAAGTGGTTTAAATATCGAAGGCTACGAAGACTTCATTCAAACCGATGCAGCTATAAACCAAGGTAACTCAGGTGGTGCGCTGGTGAATTTAAACGGCGAGCTAATTGGTATTAATACCGCTATTTTAGGAGCTTCAGGTGGTAATGTTGGTATTGGCTTTGCTATTCCATCAAATATGATGAAAAACTTGGTTGATCAAATTATTGAGCACGGTGAAACTCGTCGCGGTTCATTAGGTATCTCTGGTCGCCCATTGGATGCAGGACTTGCAAAAGCACAACAACTTGACGTCAAACAAGGTGCATATGTTATGCAAGTAATGGATGACTCAGCAGCAAGCAAAGCAGGTATTAAAGCCGGTGATGTTATTATCAGTATCGATGGCAGTGATATCAGCGGGTTCCATGAATTACGCAGTAAGATAGCCACCTTAGGCGAAGGTAAAAAGGTTAAACTAGGCATTTACCGCGACGGTAAAGTAAAAACGGTTAAAGTCACTTTAGATGGCGCATCTGGTATGAGTGCTTCAGGCGATGAGCTACACCCTGCATTCCAAGGTGCAACGCTTGAAAGCATTCAAAAAAATGGCGCTAAAGGCATAGAGCTGACTTCTGTTGATCCTCGTTCACCAGCAGCACGCGTTGGTTTGGAAGAAGGCGATATCATTATGCAAGTCAATCGCCAACGAGTTGAAAATATTCGCGATATGAATCAGATCATCGAAAACACCAAAGGTAATATTGTGCTTGGTGTACAAAGAGGGCGAGAATCTGTATTTGTTTTAATTCAATAACGCAAATATTGTACAAATGACATAAATAATAACAGCGGCACTTGCCGCTGTTATTTTTTTTGTGCCATCATAAAGGGATTGCTCACTAACAATAAGAATACCGTGCTAAAATTTTTTAAATTTGTCCTCCCCCCGTTGTTTGCCGGACTAGGCATTGCTTTTTTAGTGGTGTTCTTTAACCCCAATATGCGTGCAGCGTTATTACCCAATGTGACCTTGCCAAGTGCAATTACCGCACAGCACCTGAGCTTTGCTGACGCAGTTAAACGCGCAGGCCCTTCTGTGGTGACCATTTTTTCTGAGAGTATTTCTAGTCAACCTAGGTATAAACGCCAGAATACAGTACAAGAGCTTGGTTCTGGAGTTATCATGTCCAGCGATGGCTATATTTTAACGAACTATCACGTTATTAATAACGCCGACCAAATTATGGTGATCCTCACCGATGGCCGCCGCTTTTTTGATGTCCAACTTATTGGCTTTGACACCATTACTGATCTCGCATTATTAAAGATAAATGCCGATCACTTACCTGTAATCCCAATAAATAATGATTTTAACCCGCGTGTTGGCGACGTAGTACTTGCCATAGGCAACCCGCTTAACTTAGGTCAAACAATTACCCAAGGCATAGTCAGTGCAACAGGTAAGCAAAAGATCACCGACAGCCCGTACAACAGTTTATTACAGATGGATGCGGCAATTAACGTAGGTAACTCTGGTGGTGCACTGGTTAATTCCAATGGCGATTTAGTCGGTATTACATCGGCGCAGTTTAAAACTCGCGAGAACTTAGATATTCAAGGGATTTTCTTTGCAGTGCCATACTCATTAGCCAAAGAAGTAATGGATAAACTCATTCGTCATGGTCGCGTAGTACGTGGCTATTTGGGCTTCACGGGCACCGCGGTTGATAGTACAGGTAAAGAGGTCAGTGATAACTTTACGCCTGTTGCAGGCCTTCGTATTACCAATTTAGACCCATTAGGCCCTGCATGGCAAGCAGGTATTAAAGAGCAAGATATTATCGTTAAAATTGCCGGTGAAGATGTCAGTAATCCACAAAAAACACTCACTACTATCGGTAACTCAGAGCCAGGCCATGAAATTGAGTTTCAGCTATATAGAAATGGGGAAATACTTAAGGTAATGGTAAATGTGGCAGAGCTTGAGACGAAATTATAAAACCTAGGGCCTAGAAGCTAGGACCTAGGTTCTAGGCTATTAACTACTTCTACGTTTAATATTAGCACCCAGTGCACTGAGCTTATCTTCAATACGCTGATAACCACGGTCAACGTGATAAATACGATCGACAACCGTTTCACCTTTTGCCACTATACCGGTCAAAATCAAGCTTGCTGATGCACGTAAGTCAGTCGCCATAACTTGGGCACCACTTAAGCTTTTAGTGTCACCACAAATTGCTGTGTTACCTTCTAAGCGAATGTTGGCTCCCATGCGTTGTAGCTCAGGTACGTGCATAAAACGATTTTCAAAAATTGTTTCTGTGATAGTCGCACTGCCATTTGCAATCACATTCAATGCGGTAAATTGCGCTTGCATATCTGTCGGGAACCCTGGATGAGGCATCGTTTTAATATTCACCGCTTGCAGCTCACGGTTACGCATATCTAAGTATATGCTGTCATCAGTCACTTCTACCAGAGCATTAGTTGCACGAAGCTTTTCAATAACAGGTTCGAGACTATGAAAATCAGTAGCTTTACATAATACTTCGCCGCCAGCCATCGCTGCTGCAACTAGAAAAGTACCTGTTTCGATGCGATCAGGCAAAATACGGTGTTCACAACCATGAAGTTTCTCAACACCTTCAATCTCAATACGGCTAGTGCCAGCACCGGTAATTTTTGCACCCATAGCAATCAAACACGTCGCAAGATCGGTTATTTCGGGTTCACGAGCTGCGTTTTCAAGTACGGTTTTACCATCAGCAAGTGTAGCAGCCATTAACAGGTTTTCGGTTGCGCCAACACTGACCATTTCCATGTATATCTCAGCGCCTTTTAAGCGGCCGTCAGAACTGGCATTAATGTAGCCATTTTCAACTTGAATATTCGCGCCCATACGCTCAAGGCCTTGGATATGAATATCAACTGGACGAGCACCAATCGCACACCCGCCAGGTAATGACACTTGAGCTTGACCAAAACGAGCAACCAATGGTCCTAACGCTAAAACAGATGCACGCATTTGTTTTACTAAGTCATAAGGTGCGAGCGTTTTATCAACGGTAGCACCATCGATAACTAACTGATCGCCTTGCCACTGTACATCAGCCCCTAAGGTTTTCAACAATGCTTCAGTGGTACCGATATCACGCAAACGTGGCACATTATTAAACGTACTTTTACCATCAGCTAATAGAGCGGCAAAAAGAATCGGTAGCGCGGCATTTTTAGCGCCAGAAATCGTCACTTCACCCGCAAGCCCTGTGCCACCTTGAATTACAAATTGATCCATGAGGAGGCCTTAGTTATTGCGGTAAGATAAATTTTTGTTCACGCTTCCACTCTGTAGGTGTAAAAGCACGAATAGACACGGCATGAATAGTACCGTCAGAAATGGTATTCATTAATGGTGCATATACTAGCTGCTGTTTTTTCACTCGACTCAGACCATCAAAGCACTCGCCTACTGCAATCACTTCATAATGACTACCATTGGCTTTTACATGAACTTCAGCTAATTGTAATTCGTCGCGTAATAACGTCTCGACTTCGCTTGTTTGCATAACTCTCACTCAAATAGGGTTGTAACTTGACCTAACTGCATTAACTTTTGCAATTGATCAGGTATATTTTGCAATTCAAGGCGAATGCCTTGCTGCTTTAATTCTGCGAAAGAGTGAATTAACCAAGCTAAGCCCGCCGTGTCAACCCTTGATACATCAGAAAGGTCAAAATACCAAGTTTTATGGTTAGTTTGTGAGTTTTTATTAATAAGCCGTTCAGCAGCAATTGAGTTTCGGGTTAATTCACCGCTAACTCGAAATTGCTGCTCGTCGATTTGAGTAACGCTTACTTTACTCATTACCACCTTCGCCTCTAAATTGGACTGGTAACTGACTTTTCTGTCTAAGCAGATTACTGACATGCTCAATACCTTGCTGACGAAGAATTCCTTGCAGTTCGCTTTGTTTCGCATCTAATAGACTGATGCCTTCAGCTACCATGTCATAAGCTCGCCAATCACCGCTTCTGTCTTCGCGTACTTTAAAATCAATTTTAATATCCGGTTTACCAGGCTCTACAATTTTAGTTTTTACTAATACAACATCCTGCCCTGCAAACGCTCTAGCAGGTGCAAATTCAACATGTTGATTTGTATATTGAGTAAAAACACCAGCATAAGTCGCTACTAAATATTCTTGAAAAGCATCAATAAACTCTTTAATGTTTTCAACTGCTTGCTTTTGCTCTGCCGGATTTTTAATTGCACGCACTTTTGAAACATGGCTACCTAATACGCGTAGTGCAGCATATTTATAATCAATGTAAGGCATTAATTCTTCAGTAACGATTACACGTAAGTGCTCTTTATCTTGCTCAATTAATGGCTGATCGCGGGTAATACGCTGAAAAGTGTTATCAGATACCTGACGAACCATTTTATATGGGTCTTTTAAATTAACGGACTGAGCATTTACATTAGTTGCGATAAAAATAAATGCTACTAAAGTTACAAATTTCTTAAACATAATAATTACTCACCACCTTGATTGAATAAAAACTGCCCGATCAATTCTTCAAGCACTAAAGCAGATTTGGTATCGGTAATAAAATCGCCGTCATTTAACGCTTTGCTTTCTACACCAAATAACTCGTCCAAGCCTAAGTCTTGATCATTACTTGTTACTTCAAGGCCTAAGCAGGCTTGCTCTGCAGATTTAGGTGCGATCACTGGGTTAATTCCTAAATACTGCTCACCTAAAATACCTGACGTTAAAATTGATACCGAACTGGTATCTGAGAAGCGACATTGATATTGCGCATCAATGGTCATATCAACTACTGGTAAAAACTCTTGCGGATGGATTGAAATAGCCTCAACACGTCCGACGACAACCCCGCCCACCTTAATTGGAGCGCGTGCTTTTAATGAGCCGATATTTTCAAATTTAGCTTTTAGCAAGTATGTTTCGCCACTACCACTAATGCCTGCGTTAGCTACTTTTAATGCCAGCATAGCAAAAGCTGCAATGCCAAGAGCGACAAAAAAGCCAACTAAAATTTCTAATTTCCGTGAATTCATTATCTATACCTTTTTTAGCTGGTAAACATTACCGCTGTCAAAATAAAATCAAACCCTAAAACAGCCAAAGATGAGTGTACAACGGTCTCTGTTGTTGCTTTACTGATCCCTTCCGAAGTTGGTACACAGTCATAACCTTTATAAAGTGCTATCCAAGTTACAACGATGGCAAATACAAAGCTCTTGATCATGCCATTTAAAATATCTTGTTGGAATGACACTTGTGACTGCATGATTGACCAAAAACTACCGGTATCAACACCTAGCCAATCAACACCCACTAAGTGGGCACCAATTATTGCAACCGCTGAGAAGATTAACGCCAACAGTGGCATACTAATAAAGCCAGCCCAAAAGCGAGGAGCAATAATACGCTTAAGCGGATCAATCGCCATCATTTCAAGGCTCGATAACTGCTCGGTCGCTTTCATCAAACCAATTTCGGCGGTAAGTGCACTCCCTGCTCGTCCAGCAAATAGCAAAGCAGTCACTACAGGGCCAAGCTCTCTGAGTAAACTCAATGCAACAAGTGGCCCTAAACTGTCTTCTGCACCATAACCCACTAATACGGTGTAGCCTTGCAGCGCGAGCACCATACCAATAAATAACCCAGAGACCATAATGATAAGCAGCGACTGCGAACCCACCATATAGAGTTGGCGAATAAGTAGTGGTGTGCCTTTTCTGAAATTAGGTAGATTCCACAGTGCACCAATCAACATTTGCGTTGAGCGGCCAAGTGCAGCAAATCGACCCAATGTTTTATGGCCTAGCTTTTGAAACAAATCAAACATCAGCTACGCCCTCCAAGTAATTCTTCATTATAAGGCTGAGCCGGGAAATGAAACGGTACAGGCCCATCAGAAAGGCCTTTTAAGAACTGCTGTACCAGTGGCGATTCATGGTTACGCATTTGCTCTGGTGAGCCACTACCAATGACACCTTGATCGGCAATAATGATTACATGATCAGCAATACTCATTACCTCTGTTACATCATGAGTAACAATTAGTGAAGATAGCCCAAGAACTTGGTTCAATGATTTAATTAGCTTAACCAGCACACCCATTGAGATTGGATCTTGCCCAGCAAACGGCTCATCATACATGATAAGCTCAGGGTCCAGCGCAATAGAGCGAGCAAGTGCCGCACGACGGGCCATACCACCAGAAAGCTCTGACGGCATTAAATCTTGGGCACCACGTAAACCTACGGCTTGTAATTTCATTAACACAACAAGACGGATTAAATCTTCACTGAGGCGGGTGTGCTCTCTAAGCGGAAACGCAATATTGTCAAAAACAGACATATCGGTAAATAAGGCGCCACTTTGAAATAGCATGCTCATTTTGGTACGCGCTGCATAAAGCTCTTTGCGCGTCATAGTTGGGATATTATCACCTTCAAACAAAATAGTGCCGCTATCGGGTTTTAATTGACCACCAATTAAACGTAGCATGGTAGTTTTACCAATACCGCTGGGCCCCATAATGGCAGTGATCTTGCCTTTCGGAACGCTAAAGCTCATATTTTTATATATGCTTCTATCGCCCCGTGAAAAGCTTACATCCTTGATTTCTACTATTGGTTGCGACAAGTCGCTCTCCATTTCTATTTTCACTACTTCCCCTATTTTAAGGCTTTTTACGCAAAGATGGAAAAAACAAATCGTAAAATTTTGTAATATTCTATGTAATAACAGCCTAAGCCTTACTGAGACTGACTTAACCTAACCTTAAATAAATTTTTCTATGCTAAAAATAACGACTTACTGAGATATAGACCCGATTCTTTTATTTATACTTTCAGGTTGGCTTTTGTTACTATTTACCGCAATCTGATATTGAATAATTGGCGTAATGTAATGGTGACTTCTTTTGTCATTTTAATTCTTGGATTTGCAGGACTTGTTTGGAGCGCAGATCGCTTTGTTTATGGTGCTGCAGCACTGGCAAAAAATTTCGGTGTCCCCACTTTAATAGTCGGTTTAACTGTTGTTGCTATGGGCTCATCAGCGCCTGAAATGATGGTTTCGGCCTCCGCCGCGCTTGCCGGTAAAACGGATACTGCAGTTGGCAATGCAGTCGGTTCAAATATCACTAATATTTTGTTGGTATTAGGCATTACCGCCTTGTTGCGCCCGCTTTCGGTATCTTCCACAACACTCAAACGAGAAATGCCGCTGGTGTTACTTATTTCGATTGCTGCTTGGTATGTGTTTTCAGATAACTACTTCTCATTTGCCGAAGGCATTGCGCTACTAATTGCATTTATTGTTTTTATTGCTGGGCTTATCATCATTTCGATTCGCGCTAAAAACCAAGCTGATGACCCATTTGTTAGTGAAGCCTGTGATGATGTGCCAGATAATGTTCCAACTAAATCAGCACTATTTTGGCTCGTCGTCGGCATGGTCGTACTTCCTTTAAGCTCTCACTTTTTAGTTGGTTCAGCTGTTGATATTGCAAAGTATTTTGGCTTAAGCGATTTAGTCATCGGCTTGACTATTATTGCTATCGGTACCAGCTTGCCTGAACTTGCAGCTTGTATTGCAGGGGTGCTAAAAAACGAAGACGACTTAGCATTAGGTAATATTGTTGGCTCTAATATTTTTAACTTACTGGCCGTTTTACCATTAGCGGGGATTATAAACCCTTCGATTATTGACCCATCTGCGGCAAACCGTGACGCGCTAATTATGATAGGTGCCACCATCGCATTAATCGCTATGTCCTTGAGTTTTCGAGGGGCGCGCCGTATTAATAGAGTTGAAGGTGGCTTATTATTAGCCGCGTTTGTTGCTTATCAAGGTTATATTTTTAGCCAAGTAGCTTAGTACCGAATAAATTGGACAACACAATGACGCAGTTAAATTTTATTGAACAAGGAAAACGAGTACTTGATATTGAACGTCAAGCCCTTGTTGATATAGCTCAATACCTAGACGAAAACTTTAATCAGGCCTGTGAGTTGATGTATCAATGCCAAGGCCGAATTATCGTTGTCGGCATGGGCAAGTCTGGCCATATTGGCAATAAAATTGCTGCCACATTAGCAAGCACCGGCACACCGGCTTTTTTTGTTCACCCTGGTGAAGCGAGCCACGGTGATTTAGGTATGATCACCCGTGATGATGTAGTCATGCTGATATCTAATTCTGGCGAAACCAGTGAAGTGCTCAATATAATCCCAGTGATTAAACGCATTGGCGCTAAAATGATCGCAATGACCAGCAATCCAACATCGTCAATGGCAAATTGGGCTGATGCTCATGTATGCATTAAAGTATCTAAAGAAGCCTGCCCTCTTGGTCTTGCGCCAACAGCAAGCACCACAGCAACACTTGCTATGGGAGATGCAATAGCCGTAGCACTACTTGAAACTCGTGGCTTCACAGCCGATGATTTTGCCTTATCGCATCCGGGCGGAAGCTTAGGGAAGCGCCTATTGCTGTGCTTAAAAGATTTAATGCATGATGGCGCCTCAACGCCTATTATTAGAGACACGCAATGCATTAAGGACGCTTTAATAGAAATGTCAGCCAAAGGCCTAGGCATGACAGCAATTGTGGACAACCGTGGCCAACTCAATGGTTTGTTCACTGACGGTGATTTACGTCGTATTTTAGAGCAACGTATCGATATACATAGCACGCTTATCAGTGAAGTCATGACACGCTCATGCACCACGGCAACTGCCGATATGCTTGCCGCCGAAGCACTTAATATTATGGAGCGAAAACGTATTAACGGTCTTATTGTCATTGATGAAAATCGTCACCCCATTGGTGCACTAAATATGCAAGACTTGCTCAAAGCAGGAGTGTTATAAATGCAATTTTCTGACTTATACCAGCCATTGAGCTTAGATGCTCAAACCCGCGCTAAAAAAGTTAAACTGCTGATCTGTGATATTGACGGCGTATTTTCTGATGGTCGAATTTACTTAGGTAACCAAGGCGAAGAATTAAAAGCATTTAATACCAAAGACGGCTTTGGCATTAAAGCGCTTATCAACGGTGGTTTTGAAGTGGCTGTGATCACAGGGCGTCATTCACAGATAGTTCAGCAGCGGATGACTAGCCTAACAGTGCAACATATTTATCAAGGCCAAGAAAATAAGCTACAAGCCTATCAAGAACTTAAAGATAAGCTGAACGTAACCGATGAGCAAATCGCCTATATTGGTGATGATGGCCCAGATCTCCCAGTCATGGAGCAAGTTGGCTTTGCAGTAGCAGTGAACGATGCACACCCGTTAATCAAACGCGTATCGCATTATACCACTATGCTACCGGGTGGGTTTGGCGCTGTACGAGAGCTCACTGATTTATTAATGCTTGAAAACAAAAAATCGCTAACCAGCGAAGGCACCAGCTCATGAATAGTGCGCGTTTAGTTTTAAGCGTATTATTTATTGGCTGTATGGTTTGGCTTTGGTATCCATACTTTAACCAAACAAACACACAACAGCTCGTTGAAGAAGATGTTATTGCCAAGCCAGACTACACAGCAGTGGCATTAAAACAAACAGCCTTTGATGAGCAAGGTAAAATAAGCCACAAAGTTACTGCTGCTAAAATGGAACTATATCAGCAGTTAGGATTCACGTACTTTGAAGAACCTATTTTCACTTTATATAATCAAGAACAAATGTGGCAAATTAATGCAGCAGAAGCCACATTGTATGAAAATAACCAGCTGGTTTTAGAAGGCAATGTGACGGCGAAAAATCTCACAAGCAATGCCATGATAGATCACATTAATGCCGATAACATCCAAGTTGATATTGAACTTCAAACAATGAGTTCAGAGCAACCTGTTGAGTTGGTCGGCCCTAATTTAAAAATTACTGGGCGCGGATTACAAGCCGACTTAAAAGCCGAAGTAATAGAACTAATTAACCATACGCGAACCATATATTATGACCAATAAACTAGCCAACATATTTATCATTCCAAGCTTACTCATTGCATTTTCGAGCCTTGCCCAAGATACAATGCCACCGGCCGATCAGGTCTCAATCAGCGCGGATAAACAACAAGCTCAGCTGAAATCTAATGTCGGTATTTTTGAAAAAAACGTTGAAATTATTCACGGTAACCGCCGTATTAAAGCTGATCGCCTTGAAGTACATAAACGTGAAGACTTAGGCGATAACAAACAGTTACTCGTGGCCACTGGCAAACCTGCATACTTTGAAGAAAAACAAGCCGATGGCACCCTAATGAGCGCCAGTGCTGAGGAAGTTCGTTACGATGTAGCAAAGCGCCTGCTAACTTTAATTGGCAACGCGAAAGTAACCCAAGCAGGGCAAAAAATTAACGCTAAAAGCATCACCTACGATATGGAACAGCAACTAATAAGTGCTGAAAGAGGCGAAAACTCAAATGACCGCGTGCATACAATTTTAGTACCTGTCGATAGCAAAAAATCAAAAGGCCAGCCATGAGTACATTAAAAGCCGAGTTTTTAGCAAAAAGCTACAAGGGCCGCCAAGTTGTAAAAAGTGTTGGCTTAGAAGTTAGTGCTGGGAGTATTGTTGGTCTGCTAGGCCCTAATGGCGCAGGTAAAACCACCACTTTTTATATGATTGTTGGCTTAGTGCCGAGCGATAAAGGTAAAATTAGTATTGATGATAACGATATTACATTATTGCCCATGCACAGCCGTGCTCGCCTGGGTATTGGCTACTTACCACAAGAGTCGTCTATTTTCCGTAAGCTGACCGTTTACCAAAACCTCATGGCGATTTTAGAAACCCGTAAAGAACTAAACAAAACAGCCCGTGAAGAAGCTTTGGATAGCCTACTTGATGAATTTAGCATTCAACACATTCGTGATAGTCAAGGCATGGCATTGTCAGGTGGTGAACGCCGCCGTGTTGAAATTGCGCGTGCTTTAGCCGCAAATCCTAAATTTATTCTGTTAGATGAGCCTTTTGCTGGTGTTGATCCCATTTCAGTGTTAGATATAAAGAAGATTATCGAGCACCTTAAAAACCGTGGCATCGGTGTACTAATAACCGACCATAATGTAAGAGAAACCCTTGATGTTTGTGAAAAAGCCTACATAGTTTCTCATGGGGAGTTAATTGCGTCAGGAACTCCTGAGCATGTACTTGCCAACCAAACAGTTCGCGATGTATATCTGGGTGAGCAATTTAGGCTATAAAGCAACGCTCAGCTAACTATCTGCTAAACTAAATTATGACAACACAATAAAAGGATTGTTAGAGATAAATGAGGCAATCACTCCAGCTGCGCATGGGCCAGCAACTTACAATGACTCCACAACTGCAACAAGCAATTCGCTTATTGCAGTTAAGTACATTGGATCTCCAGCAAGAAATTCAAGAAGCACTCGACAGTAACCCACTGCTTGAAGTCGAAGAGCAAGAGTTTGGTGACGAAACGGCTGGCAAAAATGAACAAAAACAAGATACCGAAGACGTCACAGTAAGTGCTTCTGCCGATGAGACACCAAGCGAATACGAACAAGAAAGCAGTGAAGCACTTAATAAAGACACAGTAAGTGACGATATGGCTATGGATGTGACCTGGGATGAGTACATGAGCGCCGCTCCTGCCAGCTCATCAGGCCCGATGCCTGAAGATGAATCTATTTATCAAGGGGCTTCAACCGAAACCTTGCATGAATATATTATGTGGCAGTTACAGCTAACCCCATTTAGTCCGACCGACGAGGCGATTGCGATTGCCATTGTCGAAGCTATCGACGATTCAGGTATTTTAACCTTAAGCTGTGAAGACATTGCTGAAAGCCTAAATAAAGATAATAACGAAGAAGAAATTGAGCTTGATGAAGTTCAGGCGGTTCTAAAACGTATTCAGTTGTTTGACCCAATTGGTATTGGCGCACGTAGCTTGCAAGAATGTTTATGTATTCAACTAAATCAATTTGACCCCGCAACTCCTTGGATTAGCGAAACAAAAATGATTTTAACTGAACATATCGATTTATTAGCCAGCCGCGACTACCGAACTTTGATGAAAAAGACTAAGCTTAAGGAAGATGAGCTTAAAGAAGTGATGACACTCATCCACAGTCTAAACCCAAAGCCTGCGGATAGCATCGTACGTGAAGAATCTGAATACGTTATTCCAGATGTCTCAGTAAAGAAAATTAAAGGCCGTTGGATTGTTGAGTTAAATCCCGATAGCATGCCTAAAATTAGAGTAAACAGCCAATATGCGGCTATGTCTCGCTCGGTTAAATCGAGTAGCGACAGCCAGTTTATTCGTTCACACTTGCAAGAAGCAAAATGGTTTATAAAAAGTTTAGAAAGCCGTAATGACACATTACTCAAAGTAACCAACTGCATCGTTAAACAGCAGCAGGGATTTTTTGAACATGGTCCCGAAGCAATGCGCCCTATGGTATTAAACGATGTTGCTGAAATGGTCGAGATGCATGAATCAACCATCTCACGGGTTACCACGCAAAAGTACATGCACACCCCAAGAGGAATTTTTGAGTTAAAATATTTTTTCTCAAGTCATGTAAGCACTGAAAACGGTGGGGAATGTTCGTCTACAGCGATCCGTGCATTAATAAAAAAATTAATTAGCGCAGAAAACTCAGCGAAACCATTGAGTGATAGCAAAATTGCAGATATATTGGCAGAGCAAGGTATCAAAGTAGCTAGACGTACAATCGCAAAATATCGCGAGTCACTGGCTATTCCACCGTCAAATCAAAGAAAGAGCTTGATTTAAGGCGTAAAAAAACAAAGAAGGAAAATGCTTATGCAACTGAATTTAACTGGTCGTCACGTAGAAATTACCGATTCACTTAGAGACTATGTACACAATAAGTTTGCAAAGCTTGAAAGGCACTTTGATCATATAAACAACGTGCACGTCATTTTAGACGTAGAAAAGCTAAGCCAAAAAGCAGAAGCCACAATACACCTCAGTGGTGCTGATTTATTTGCTTCAACAGAACACCAAGACATGTACGCTGCGATTGACGCCCTAATAGATAAACTAGATCGTCAAGTTATCAAACACAAAGAGAAGCACGCTCGACACTAATATTATGAAACTAAGTTCACTTACTTGTAAGGACTGCAGTAAAGCTGCGGTCCTTTTTAATAGCAAAAAACGAATTTTAGAATTTATTAGCCAGTTGGCTCATGAACAACTCCCTCACCTTTCAGAACAAGAAATTCTTAACTCGTTACTTAATCGAGAGAAACTAGGAAGCACAGGTATTGGCCGTGGAATTGCTATTCCTCACGGTAGAATAACGGGTGTTGATACACCATTAGCACTGATACTAGTGAGTGAAACGCCCATTAATTTTGATGCGATTGATAATCGTCCTGTTGATATATTTGTGGCACTCGTCGTACCTGATGGTGAGAGTCAACTTCATTTAAAGACCTTGGCCACAATTGCTGATAAACTTAACGATAAAGATTTTTGTAAACAATTACGTAGCGCTAAATCAGACCACGACTTATACCAAGTTATTGTCGAGCAGTCATAAGAAAGTGAAGGAGTCATTACATGGAGTTAATTATCATCAGTGGGCGCTCGGGTTCTGGTAAATCTGTTGCCCTTCGCGTATTAGAAGATCTCGGTTATTATTGTGTTGATAATATTCCTGTGAACTTGCTGCCTTCACTCGTACGAAGCGTTTCTGATAACTATGATAAAACAGCAGTTAGTATTGATGTGCGCAATCTGCCAAAAGAACAAGAAGAGTTTAATGACATTCTTGAGTATTTACCTGGCTTTGCAAACCCAACTTTATTTTATTTAGACAGTGACGACCAAACGCTGATCAAACGCTTTTCTGAAACTCGCCGTTTGCACCCTTTATCGTTAGATTCTCTGCCCCTTGATTTGGCTATCAAACAAGAAAAAGTATTGCTTGATGTATTGATCACTCGTGCTGATTTTATTCTTGATACAACAGAGTTGAGCGTTCACCAATTAGCAGAATCAATTCGTGAGAAGATTTTAGGTAAAAAAGATAAAAAGTTAATTATCACTTTTGAATCTTTTGGTTTTAAGCACGGTATCCCTAAAGAAGCTGATTATGTATTTGATGCCCGATTTTTACCAAATCCACACTGGGAGCCAGAGCTAAAGCCACTTACAGGCCTAGATCAACCAGTCAAAGATTATTTAGCTAGCCATAGCATTGTGCAAAAATTTACATGGCAAATTCAAACTTTTGTACAAACCTGGCTACCTCATTTAGAGCGTAATAACCGCAGCTATCTAACTATTGCCATTGGTTGTACCGGCGGGCAACACCGCTCTGTCTACTTAGCGCAAACTATAGGTGAAAGTTTTGCAATGAGTCATAGCAATGTAAAAATTCGTCATCGTGAACAAGAATAATATCTGCTATAGGCTTTGATATGCATTTAGAAGACACTTTTTTAATCAAAAATAAATTAGGATTACATGCACGAGCTGCCAGCGTTTTAGCTCAGCTCGCGCTGAAGTTTGACGCGACTATTACCTTATATCAAGACGATAAACAAGCTGCTGGCGACAGCGTTTTAGCTTTAATGCTACTTGAAAGCAGCCAAGGTAAAGAAGTTAAAGTAGTCTGTGAAGGGCCAGATGCCGAGCCGGCATTAGCGGCAATAGGTGAGCTAATCGAGCAACGCTTTCACGAACATGAATAGCGCACTTTATTTAAAATTGCGTTAAACTAAATAACGATAGGAAAGCAAAAAACGCTAGCTTACTATCACCCTACCCAACCGAAAATTTGTTACCTAAGGACGCCAATGCCAGAAGCTTTTGAACAAGATTACCCACTACAGCAATTAAAACAAGTGACCAAGTCACTCAATAGTGGTCAATTTGTTCAAGTTAGGCGAATGTTGGCAAAAACAGCTCCTTGTGACACAGCACTATTACTCGAATCTTCCCCGCACAAGATCCGTAAACTACTCTGGCAATTAGTTGATCCTGATGTACAAGGTGATGTCTTAGAGGAGCTTTCTGAAGACGTACGATTAGGTATCATCGCGCAAATGGAGCCGAAGCATATAGCTGCGGCGACAGAAGACATGAGTCATGATGACTTAGGAGAGGTTTTAAGAAGCCTACCTGATACCGTCTACCAAGACGTAGTTGGGGCCATGGATAGCCAAGATAGAGAGCGTGCAACACAAGCACTTTCATATCAAGAACGCTCTGCTGGCGCTCTTATGAACACTGATACGGTGACTATTCGTCCTGACGTTACAATTGATGTGGTGCTTCGATATTTACGCCTACGCGGAGAGTTACCGGAAGGTACCGATGACTTATACGTTGTAGATAAACACAATTGTTTTCTCGGTGCTATGTCACTCACAACGCTTTTGACTAACCCGCCAGATAAAATCATTCGCGACTTAATGGATGAAGACTGCGAATCAATTTCAATCGCCATGGATGAAAGCGAAGTTGCCCAACTATTCGAGCGACACAATTGGATATCGGCACCCGTCGTTGATGATAATGACCATTTGCTTGGCCGTATCACGATCGATGACATTGTTGATGTAATCCGTGAAGACGCTGAACACAGCTTGTTAAGCTTAGCAGGTCTTGATGATGAGGAAGATACTTTCGCTCCCATATTAAAAAGTTCGAAGAAACGTTCTGTGTGGTTAGGTGTAAACTTATTAACAGCTCTTCTGGCCGCTATAGTAGCGAGTTTTTTCGAAAATACCTTGGCTATATTACCGATCCTTGCGGTACTAAACGGCATAGTGCCTTCAATGGGTGGCGTAGCAGGTAGCCAAACTTTAACTTTAGTGATCCGCGGTATTGCTGTAGGCCACATCAATCAAACAAACCAACGCTTTTTAATGTTAAAAGAGCTCGCAATTGGTGCAATTAATGGCATGGTATGGTCTATTTTAATCGCCGGTGTTGTAGCTATTTGGCAATGGGATTTTAAACTGGGTGGCGTTTTAGCGTTTGCTATGTTTATGAATTTGGTTGCTGCAGGTATTGCGGGTGCTAGTATTCCATTACTACTCAAAAAGATGAAAATTGATCCTGCGCTCGCGGGAAGTGTTGTATTAACAACAATCACAGATATTGTTGGCATATTCGCCTTTTTAGGTACTGCGACTTGGTTACTTATCTAGGCTCTTCGAAATTTAATAGAATCGTTTTTAGACGTGTTCATAAGTGCATGCTCTCAATTAGATAAGCATGCACTTATGATTTAATGGATACCATCCTAGCAATCTCCCTGTTTATTCTAAAACTACGACAACAATTTACTAAGTAATTTGTTCCTCCTTGCCACTTATCCATCGTGATACCTTCAATCCTTGTCACTTATCCATCGTGGTACATTCAATCCTTGTCACATCCACCGTGATACATTCAATCCTTGTCACCTATCCATTATGATACGTTCAATCCTTGTCACCTATCCATAATGATACATTCAATCCTTGTCACCTATCCATTATGATACGTTCAATCCTTGTCACCTATCCATAATGATACGTTCAATCCTTGTCACTTATCCATAGTGATACGTTCAATCCTTTGATCATGAATCCATAAATTGCTTCCACTGCTTAGCTGTCCATAACGCCATTGCACATTCAGCTTTTCTTTGCTGAGAGTCCTTTTGTACATGTTTCATAACTCCTCCTTGTAAGACTTGTATTGCAAAGACTTAGTTAACGTCTGGCGATTATATAAATCGCATGAATTAAACCTGGAATATACCCTAGTAATGTTAACAAAATATTAATCCAAAACTGTGCCCCTAGACCAACTTGTAAAAAAACACCAAGTGGTGGGATCAACACTGATAGTATAATTCGTATTAAATCCATTGTGATCGCTCCTTGCCAATTTGCTAAAATGCATAAGAAAGCCCAGCCTAGCTGGGCATTTCATAATAAGTGATTATTCAGCAACAACAGTTAATTCATCAACTACATCGCGAACATCTTCAGCATTTTTAGCAATTTTCATCGCTAGCTGTTTTTCAGCTTCTGACTCAACAGTACCTTTAAGTGTAACTACACCCTTATCAGTATCTACGTCGATATCTGTACCGCCAACTTCTGAGTTAAATAAGAAGCGTGTCGTGATCACCGTACTAATTTTTGCGTCTGTTAAATCGCTTTCAGTGTCATCAACATCAGATTTCATGCGTTTGTGGTCGGTATCAACATTTTTAACGACAGTCAGTTCGTTATCAACATCATTAACACCATCAAGGCTTAATACAAGCTCTTCAGCAAGCTCTTTGTCTAAGTCGCTTTCCACTTTACCTGTTAGCACAACCTTGCCATTTTTTACGTCAGTGTTAATGTCAAAGTTGTTAAGATTAGTGTTCATTAAAAGAACTGTTTCTGCCTTACCATCAATCCAAGCATCTTTACTTTCATTTTCCCAGCTGCTTGCTTGTGCACCCATAGCTGTTGTACCAAGAACTAAAGCCGCAATCATAGATTTGTTAAATGTTTTCATAATCTTTCTCCTTTTGATTAAAGACACTTAAGTTAATGCGAACATCAAGCCAACTTTTAAATAATTACAAATCAATCACTTAGAATGGCCTGGTATTTTATAGCTATATTCACCTGGTAATAATTTACAAACAATTCGGTAATTTGTTCTGCCTGTGTCAGATTTACCATTTAGTCGTTGTTTTTATTAATCTGTCGTTAATATTACTACTTAAAAATTGAGTGTGAAAAATAAGCAACTGAATTTTAAGAAGTTAATTATTGGCCTGAGCTTTGCTTTAGTTATCGTAGTTAAAAAATAATACAGCCATTACATAGGGATACCCGTCATGACAGTTAAAATAGAAGATCGCCCAATCGAACAAGTACGCGAACAAGTTATTGATCAATTAATCTATAACTACAGTCATGGGGTAATATCTGCAGAAGCATTCGAACGTCGCTTAGACCAAGCTATGGCCGCAACAGACAACTTAGTGTTAATGGAGCTAGTAAGTGATTTAGATTTAAAAGCTGATACTAGTTACCAAAATGAAAAACGTGCGCAGTTTAGCCCTTATTACAGTAATCAAAGCCAAGACGAAGCATTACACTTAAGAAGTATACTAGGCTCCAATGAGCGTAGTGGTCAGTGGGTCGTACCCAAAGAAATTCATATAACGAATCTATTGGGTTCAATAGAGTTGGATTTCACCGATGCAATTTTTCAGCACCAGCATATCACTTTGCATGTTAACTGTTTATTAGGTAGCGATGAGATATACGTACCAGAACATGTGAATGTAGTGTCTAAAATATTTAGTGTTGTTGGCAGTGTTGAAAACAAATCTGTATCACTGAACAAACTACATGGCCCGACTATTACTATAGAAGGCAAAGTGATACTCGGCTCAGTAGAGATAAAAGTAAAACGTACCATTAAAGAAAAGTTTGTCTCCTTTGCCAATAATTTGAAAGCCAGCTGGAAAGATATGAATAAATCTTAAAGCTCCCTCCTACATATAAATAACCGTAGGAACAGGCTTCAGCCGTGATGATATTTAGATTTGCGATATATGAAACCCATCGGCGCTAAAGCGCTCTCCTACGTATAAATAACCGTAGGAACAGCTTTAGTCGTGATTAATTGGATTTATATCATAAGTCATTATTACGCTCTTTAGGTATGTCACTGAGGTATTCAACAAACTCAACTTCAAAACCGGCAGGGTCAATAAAATACACATTTTTACGAAAAGGGTTTTCTGCGCCTGCTTTATCAATACTGTAGCCCGCAAGCTCTAAACGATTAATAACCGCTGCGATGTCATTTGTAACATATGCAAAGTGTGCCAAGCCGACCTGATGACCTGTTAAATCTCGGTTTTTTTGCTCTCCATTATCACTTAATGCTAAGTAGTGATAATCGTCGCCAAAATGCAGCCATTGTCGTGGTTTCCCATGCCAAGCACCTTTACCCTGACTTCTGATATACCAATGTGGAAATGCTGCTTTATAAAAGTGCAGCATTGCGTCAACGTCATCTACAACTAAATTCACGTGCTCTAAATACATAATAAAATTCCTTTATTTAAGTAGTTAAAGCTAGCTTAAAACCTAAAGTTAAGTTGAGGTAAAGTGTTTTTATAAATGAAAGGTATTAGGCTCTAGGACCCTAGAACCTAGTCATGTAGTTTATAGCCTTTAACTACCGGCTAGCTTCCCGCTACTTGCATTTCTTCAATCAGCACTGAGCCTGTTTGAATTCCGCCACGGCGCTCTATATCGCCACCTAAACCAACAATGGCTTTAAACATATCTTGCAGCTTGCCAGCTATAGTAATTTCACTTACAGGGTATTGAATTTCACCATTTTCAACCCAAAAACCAGCTGCACCGCGAGAGTAATCACCAGTTACAGTATTTACGCCTTGCCCCATCAGTTCGGTCACTAATAAACCTGTGCCCATGGTTTTTAGTAACTGTGCTAAATCTTGGTGAGTTTGCTCCACAAGCCAATTATGAATACCACCAGCATGACCTGTCGGTGTCATATTCATTTTTCGAGCTGCGTAGCTGGCTAATAGATAAGTTTGTAATTCACCGCCTTGAATAATTTCACGGTCAATGGTTTTCACCCCTTCACTATCAAAAGGTGTCGATGCGAGCCCTTTTAAAAGGTGAGGACGCTCAGAGATATTAACAATATCACTAAATACTTGCGTACCTAGGCTGTCCATTAAAAAGCTCGATTTACGATATAAAGCACCGCCACCAATTGCAGATACTAAATGGCCAAATAATGAATTAGCAATATCAGCACGAAAGATAACTGGCACTTTCATCGTGCCCAGCTTTTGGCTATTTAATTTAGCTAACGTTTCAGTTGCAGCCTCAAGTCCAACTGCTGCGGCATCTTTCAAACCACTTTGTTCGCGAGACACGGTATACGCTGAATCACGCTGCATTTGCTCGCCATCTTTACCAATAACCATAGTACTGATGCTATGTCGCGTGCGCGGGTAACCAGCAATTAAACCGTGGCTGTTACCATATACGCGCAGGCCTTGGTGAGATGAAAAACTCGCCCCGTCTGAATTAACAATTCGCTCATCGGCATTAAGCGCAGCTTGCTCTGCACTATGACAAAGCTCAATACCCTGCTCAGGACTCACATCCCAAGGGTGATATAAATCGAGATCGAGCGGTGCAAACTCTAATAGTTCCTTATCTGCCACCCCGTTGTGCGGATCATCTGACGTAAACTTGGCAATATCGATGGCTTTTTCAACTACAGTGCGCAAAGTTTTCGGATTTAGGTCTGCTGTAGAGGCTGAGCCTTTATGATTGCCGACATAAACACTGATGCCTAAACCGCCATCTTGATTAAATTCAATGGTTTCAACTTCGCCCATACGAGTGCTAACAGATAAACCTGAGGTGCTCGACATGGCCGCTTCAACACCTGTTGCACCCAGTTTTTTTGCGTGTTCTAACACTTCTGCTACGGCGTCTTTTACTTGAGAAATTTGTGTATAAATAGGATCTTGCTGTTGGCTTTTCATGTTCATAGGTCCTGCGCGGCTATCACTTTTAATATAGTTTAAATGCTAACACACCCCGTGCATTGCATCAGCTAATATTAATCATTAAAAGAATCAAGTATAATGATTCCAGTTAACGATCTTATATGAGCACCCCATGGCGAAGAAAAAAGGCAACCCTGCTGAAATTGAAGAAGAAATTATTTACGTATCGAAAAGTGAGCTTAAGCGTGATGCGCAAGAGTTTCATCAGTTAGGTTCTGATATTGCTAAAATGGGCAAAAAGCAACGTGAGCGCTTACCTCTAAATGATGATCTAAAAGAAGCAATGGTTGTTGCTGATAAGATAAGCAATAAAAGTGACGCTTACCGTCGTCACCTAAATTACATCGCTAAAACGCTACGTACCGTTGAAAATATCGATGAGATCAAAGCTATCATCGATATTATGCTCAATAAAAATAATCAAGCCGAAGTAATGATCAAAAAAGTTGAGCAGTTACGCAGCGACCTGATTGAGCAGGGTGATGATCTAATCAATGAAACGATTGAGCAATACCCAGCACTTGAGCGCCAAAAAATGCGTCAACTAGTAAGAAACGCGGCAAAAGAAGTAAAAGCTGAAAAGCCAGCTCGAAGCTATAAAGAGCTATTTCAGTACTTAAAAGACACCATGATGTAATTTCTGTTAGCAGGTTTAAGTTATTAAACTTTAACCTGCTTACAAATTTTATAACCCTAAGCTACCACGAATGGTTTGCATCTGCTGCTGTAAGCGTTGATGTATATCTTCTACCAAATGACTTGATTCACTGACTTGCCCTTTCATGTTCTGCATCGACTCACTAAAATTTTCTAGTAATGCATTTTGCTGTTTAGCTAACTCCATTGCTTCAAACGCCACTTTATTTGCATCTTGAGCATTACTGGCAACTCCTTCAGAGTTACGCTTAAGATCATGTGCATTATCCGTTTGTAACTGAGCATCATCAGCAAGTGCTGAAATTTGTGTCGAAACCATAGTCGAGTTTTCGCTTAACAAATTAAGCTGATCGTTTATATCACTCAACGAGCCCTGTGTTTGGCGAGCAAGCTTACGTACTTCGTCTGCCACTACCGCAAAACCTCGGCCATGTTCACCAGCACGAGCTGATTCAATCGCCGCATTTAATGCTAATAAGTTGGTTTGCTCAGCAATGGTGCGAATTACCTCAATAACCTGCCCTACATCTTGTACGCCACTAAGCAGCTCTTGTAAGCTTTTAAGGCCACCATCAACACGCTGTTGAGTATGTGAGCTGGCACTGAGCATGTTTTCTGCAAAGCCTAAACTCTGCTCCATAGCCGCATATGTTTGCTTTGCATTATCCGCTACTTGGCTATTAATATTATTTACCTGATCGCCTATATGCTGAATATCACTCAATAAAGCTTGGTTTTGCTCAACTTGCTGGTGACTATCATTGGTTTGCTGACTAATAGTATGTAAATGCTCACTCATCTCCTGCATAAAGTCATTTATTACCTTAAGCATTTGCGCGCGTTCATCTGCCTCGCCACGTTGTCGCTCAATTAACAGGTTAAAATAAGCGGCAATTTCCCCCACTTCTGTTTTAGGGTTATTACTTTCAATATTTTTAAGTTCATTACTTTCAATTAAAAAAGCAAAGCCATCACGCAGCTGCCTTAAAGGAGTGAGCACCTGATTTCGTTGAACTATATAAACACCAATAGCCAAAATAACTAACATACTAATCGCTATTGCAAACACAACCAGTACTTGCTCTTTTAACGTCGCTTGCTCAGCGCTTAGTTGCTGCTCTGCATTGATCACGGTATCCGACAACAAGGTAATTTGTTTGCGTAAATCTTCTATCCCTATTTGGCGTTGTTGGGCTTGCTCAATAGTGCTTGCTAAGTCTCTCGGGTAACGATTAGGCCAACTACTTAATTCAGCTTTAATTTCATCGGCTAAATCTTCTGCTTGCGCACCAAAAAAGAGGGCATCTTCATCGACTTCGCTCATCACGCCGAGATTATCTAAAGCATCAATCTGTTTCGCTAAACGATTTAGGTTAGCCACACTTTGCATTAAACTGTCTTGAGTGTCTTGATCAAAGCCAATAATGAGTTGATAAGTAAATAATGACAGCGAAGTCACTTCACTATAATAGTCGCTCGCTAAAACATAATATTGCTGCTCAAACCGGCCCTGTAGCTGCGCTTTATTAGCATAATTAATCAAGGAAGAAGCTGAGCCTGCCATTTGTCGTAATGCATTATCAAGCAATGCAGTTTCATTACCTGAGAGCTTTCCTAACGCTCGGTATTTACCATTGATATCGGTGTCTAACTGGGTAAGTAAGGCATCAAGTTGTTGCTTTAAATTGCTGGGTAAGACATTAAGATCCGTTCGCTTTACTTCACTAATAAGTTCAGATGCTTGACCTAAGTACAGGCTATCTCCCTTTGCTAAGTAATCTTCTAACAGACCTTCAAGGTCAACCAAAATCTTATTTTTTAATTGGTTATAGGATTGGTCTTGTTGTTCAAGTTTGACTAAGGTTTGGCTGGCCCAAAACAGGGTAGCACCTAAGAGTATACTGGCTAAAGCAAGTAAAATTGCCAATAACCGGGTAAATGATGACACGCGCATAAAAGAACTCCCTCGTTTAACTGCGCGCGTAGAATATTAACTATTTATGACGGTTTAATGAAAACCAACACAAAGTTACTACATTTTGGTCATATAGCATTTATTTTAATGACTAAAAGATTAGATCATGGCCGCTTTAACATACACATCAAAACGGTTTTTCTTTGTTTTTATTTGCATGCTAGGCGTTTTATCATTTAAAAAAGGAGCGTAATCAGGGCGCTTAACCACAACTCGTTTGCTGGCAAGTGGGTAGGCAAACTCAAGTAAATCATCAGCGTCGGTATCAGCGCCGACTAACTCTTGGAATACGCGCATTTCTTTTTTAACTAACGCTGACTTTTCACGATGGGGAAACATAGGATCAAGATAAACAACATCAGGCATACTTTCGCATTGAGCAAGTAATGTATGGCTTGAGCCAAATACTAGGCTCATGTTTTCACTCATCCAGTTACCAATTTCAATATCATTATAAGCACGCTGTAAACCATCATATAAAAGGGCTGCTACAACTGGGTGACGCTCATGTAAAATAACTTTACAGCCAAGAGAAGCTAATACAAAACCATCTCGACCAAGCCCTGCAGTTGCATCTAACACCACCGGTGTTGCGCCTTTATTTAAACCTACCGCCTTTGCTATTGACTGGCCTTTACCGCCACCAAATTTGCGTCTATGCGCCGCAGCCCCAGTAATAAAGTCAACACTAATAGCCCCCAGTTTTGGCTCATCAGTTTTGCGTAAGCGAAGCCCTTGATCATCATAATGCAAAGAAAAACCCTGCTGCTGTGCAGCCCACTGCTCTAAGCCAAATCGCTGCTCTACTTCAGTAAGATAAGAACGCATTTCTTTAAAAGGACACTGTATAACCAAAACTAACTCCGACCAAAAATAGCCTGCAGAGTATATCAAGTGCTGCCCGCTATAGCACTAAAATAGCTCAATATCAGTTTGTGATGTTACCTCTTGTGTGTGCTCTGGGTTTGCAATTTTACTTAAACTGACCACCAGCTCATTTCGTGATTCAATAATATGATTAAGCTGATACTTTATAAATGCTAACTCCTCATTAAGTGATGAAAACTCAGATTGTGTTTGTTCTAACTGCTCTAAATGAAAAACCAACTCCTGATTATATTTAAGCTCAGGCTTTTGCTCGATGGTTTTACGAATTTCAGCTAATTGAACCGCCAGTTTGGTCACGGCTAATTCTCTAGCATCACTGTTATCGTACATTTTTGTTGAGAGTTCAGCAAACGCATTACCGACACTATGTGCTTGAGATAGGGCCCTTTCGTTAACTTCCATATCTTGAACTTTAGCATTCGTAACTTCTAAAATATGGGGGAATAAGTCTTTATAGCGACCATACAATGCAGCATCATCTAGCGGCATATTTTTTATTAAAATCGACACCTTAGGGTAGTTAATTATAGTGCGACTACTAAAGTCGACAAAGCGATTGGCATTACGGTGCTTTTCTAATAGCTCTTGTTCAAGAGGGCACACTGCGCCTTCGTCACTACAAAATATACCAACCTCCTGATGCCAATAAGCAATGACTACCTCTAAATTAAAAGGCCTGAAAAATTCAAAAAAGTACGTTGATAGAGATTTCACATCATGAGCATGATAACTCTGCCCAACATAACGCATTATTCGCCCCATATCACCCGAATCAGTCATTGCTAATTCCGCGGTTATTTGCGCGTGCTCTACATCACTTTTAAGCTTAATTGAGTGCTGTCGATACTGATATAAAACACGGATCCGTGCCATTAACTCTTCGCCGTTAAATGGCTTAACGATATAATCAGCTGCCCCTGAGTTATAGCCTTTAACTCGCTCTGGTAACTCACTTTTGCCAGATAAAAACATAACGGCCGTTTCTTTTGTTTGCTCAAGTGATTTAAGCTCTCGGCATACCTCGTAACCTGACTTACCCGGCATTTCAACATCAAGTAAAATAATATCGGGGTTATATTTTATCGCTTTCCTGAGCCCTTCTTCACCACTTTTAGCATGTATGAGTTTACAAAACCCTGCTAGTGACTCTTCTATAATATGGTGAACATATTTATCATCGTCAATTGCCAGTACTAGCTTAGTCATGCTTATTCCCTTTTTATTTATTACTTAAAAAAGCATAGTACGGAGCACTGATTTTGCGAAGAATTATTAGCTTAATAATAAAAAAGCGCCAAAAGGCGCTTTTTACTCAAATTAAATACCAGTATTAAACTTATGTTATGCGGCAATGCCGCTATGGCGCAGTAATGCGTCGACACTTGGCTCACGACCACGGAAGTTTTTAAACAATGCCATTGGCTCCTCGCTGCCACCTTTTTCTAAAATGTGCTGCATAAAGGCTTGGCCCGTTTCAGGATTAAAAATCCCTTCTTCTTCAAAGCGTGAGTATGCATCTGCCGACAGCACTTCAGCCCATTTATATGAGTAGTAGCCAGCACTATAACCCCCAGCAAAAATATGACTAAAGCCATGTTGGAAACGGTTAAATTCTGGCGGTTTAACAACTGATGTGTGGCTACGCACTTCATCTAAACGCGCTTGAATTTGGCATTCTTCACCCGCTTGATAATCATTATGAATTCTAAAGTCGAATAATGAGAATTCAATTTGACGTAGCATCTGCATACCTGAGTTATAGTTTTTAGCCGCTAGCAGCTTATCAAGCAACTCTTTAGGTAGTGGCTCCCCGGTTTCGTAATGGCCTGAAATAAAGTTAAGTGCCTCTTCTTCATAACACCAATTTTCTAAGAATTGACTTGGTAGTTCTACTGCATCCCAGGCAACGCCGTTAATACCTGCAACTGGTGCGGCTTCAACTTGAGTGAGCATATGGTGGATACCGTGACCAAACTCATGAAATAAAGTAGTTACTTCGTTATGAGTAAACAAGGCTGGTTTATCGCCTACTGCTTTATTAAAGTTACACACTAAATAAGCAACTGGCGTTTGCAACTGGCCACTGGCACGCACTTTTCGGCCCATGCAGTCATCCATCCAAGCACCACCACGTTTGTGATCACGTGCGTATAAATCTAAATAAAAGCGCCCTCGTAAAGTATTACTGTTATCGTAAATCTCAAAAAAGCGTACATCTTTATGGTAGCTGTCAAAGTCGTTAACTTCTTTTACGGTAATTCCAAATAAACGATTTACTGTTTCAAATAGGCCACTGAGCACTTTATTGGCAGGAAAGTAAGGACGCAGAACTTCATCTGAAATAGCGTACTTTTCTTGCTTTAACTTTTCGCCATAATAGCCATAGTCCCACGCAGCTAACTCATCAATACCGTGTTTTTCTTTAGCATAAGCTTGAAGCTCTGCTAACTCTTGCTCAGCTTGAGGTTTAGATTTAGCAGCTAAATCTTCTAAAAATGAGAACACTTGTTCTGGTGTTTCAGCCATTTTGGTTGCAAGTGACTTTTCAGCGTAGCTTTCAAAACCCAGCAATTGAGCAAGTTCATGGCGCAGCGCAAGTTCTTCATTCATAATCGTTGAATTATCAAATTCACCCGCATTTGGGCCTTGGTCTGACGCACGAGTAACAAATGCCGTATAGGTTTCTTCACGTAGATCGCGGTTATCAGCGTAAGTCATTACCGGTAAATACGACGGAAAATCTAACGTGAATAACCAGCCTTCTAGCTCTTTACTTTTTGCGGTATCGGCAGCCAGTGCCAAAGCTGATTCTGGTAAACCTGCAAGTGCACTTTCATCAGTAATATGTTTTTGCCATGCAAGAGTGGCATCCATCACATTGTTACCAAATTTAGCAGCAAGCTCAGACAATCGAGCACTTATCTCGCCGTAACGTTTTTGTTGTTCGGGTGCTAATGCTATACCTGAAAGCTCAAAATCACGTAATGCATTGGTAATTGATTTTTGCTGTGCGGTACTCAAGGTTTTAAATTCATCGCTGTTGTACAGTGCATTATAAGCGTCGTATAACCCTTGATGCTGGCCAACAAACGTTGAGTACTCTGAAATAAGCGGTAAACATTGTTCATATTCTTTACGTAGTTCATCTGAGTTGACTACAGAGTTCATATGCGAAACAGGAGAAAACATGCGTGAGAGTTTATCGTCAACTTCTTCAAGCGGTAACACCAAGTCTTGCCAAGTAAATGACTTTTTAGCCAAAACCTCATCAATTTTTGCTCGGCATTCATCAATACCCGCTTTAAGTGCTGGCACAACATGCTCGGGCTTAATTTTTGAAAATGGTGGCAAGCCCTCAAGGCCTACTAGTGGGTTATTTTGTAAATCGCTCATGTTCGCTCTCAAATCGTTTCGAAGATGATTTTTAAATTGGGGCGCAGAGCTTGAAATACAAGGGGCTTTTCACGGGTCAACCTTGTGTTATCATCAAACTATTACGTTTTATATAAAATTGAGGACTAAAAATGGCTCAGCATTTTGATTACATTGCAATTGGCGGCGGTAGCGGCGGTATCGGCTCAGCTAACCGTGCAGCAATGCGTGGTGCTAAAGTAGCACTTATTGAAGCACAACACATGGGCGGCACCTGTGTGAATGTAGGTTGCGTGCCGAAAAAAGTAATGTGGCACGGTGCACAAATTGCCGAAGCAATTAATGCTTACGCACCAGATTATGGCTTCGATGTAGAACTAAAAAGCTTCAGCTGGGCTAAATTAGTCGAAAGTCGCGAAGCTTATATTGGTCGTATCCACCAAGGTTATGACAAATACCTAGCCAGTAATGGCGTGACTGTGATCAATGGATTTGCAAAGTTCGTCGATAATAAAACCGTTGAAGTAAATGGCGAATTATATACGGCTGATCATATTTTAGTTGCTGTAGGTGGTCGCCCAACTATTCCAAACATTCCAGGCGCTGAGCTCGGAATTGATTCAAATGGTTTCTTTGAATTAAGTGAACAACCAAAACGTGTGGCCGTAGTTGGCGCAGGCTATATTGCCGTTGAAATTGCAGGTGTATTACACAGCCTTGGCACTGAAACCCATTTATTCGTGCGTAAAAACAAACCTCTTCGCTCATTTGACCCATACATCATCGACACACTTGTTGATATTATGGCGAAGGAAGGTCCAACGCTACATACCGAATGCTCACCAAAAGAAGTAGTCAAACAAAGCGATGGCAGCTTAACCATTCACTTTGAAAACGGTTATAGTCAAAACGTTGATCAAGTAATTTGGGCAATTGGTCGTACACCGACAACAGACAAAATTAACCTTGAGGCTGCCGGCGTTGAAGTTAATGAAAGCGGCTATGTAAAAGTTGATGAATATCAAAACACCACAGCTGAAAACGTCTACGCTGTTGGTGATATTATCGAAAATGGTATTGAGTTGACCCCAGTTGCCGTTAAAGCCGGCCGTACTTTATCAGAACGTTTGTTTAATAAAGAACTGCCTGATGATTTAAAAATGGATTACAGCTTAGTGCCAACAGTGGTATTTAGCCACCCACCAATTGGTACGATAGGTTTAACAGAGCAAGAGGCTATTTCGCAATTCGGCAGCGAAAACGTAAAAGTGTATAAATCTAGCTTTGCTGCTATGTACACTGCCGTTACTCAGCACCGCCAAGCATGTAACATGATGCTGGTTTGCGCAGGCGATGATGAAAAAGTTGTTGGCCTACATGGTATCGGTTTTACTGTAGATGAAATGATCCAAGGCTTCGCTGTTGCCATGAAAATGGGTGCAACGAAAGCTGATTTTGATTCAGTGGTAGCTATTCACCCTACAGGCTCGGAAGAGTTTGTTACTATGAGATAAAAGGCTCAAGGCTCAAGGCTCAAGGCTCAAGGCTCAAGGCTCAAAAAAATAAAGCCTTGCTGTTAACACGGCAAGGTTTTTTATTAGCATGATTACAAAGTGTTATGAGTTACTAAACTCAATCAGAATAATAAAAAATAAATTTAAACCTCTTTTCAAACAAGGGCGTACAAAAAACACTCAAAACTATTTCGGGTTTATTGTTTACTTTGTGGTGAAAGTCGTTAAAATACGCCGGCTTAAAATATATAAACGTTCTTTTACAACCCAAAGGTAAAACCATGCATCCAATGTTAAACATTGCGGTTCGCGCTGCGCGTAACGCAGGCAAACTTTTACTTCGCGCAAGTGAAGATTTATCAAAAGTTGAAGTGCAACAAAAAGGCACTAACGATTTAGTAACGAATATTGATAAAGAAGCTGAAGCCGTAATCCGTGACACTATTTTACAGTCTTACCCTACTCACTCTATCGTGGGTGAAGAATTAGGTGAGCACAAAGGCAAGGATGCAGATTACCAATGGATTGTAGATCCTATTGATGGCACAACAAACTTCATCAAAGGTCTTCCTCATTTCGCGATTTCTATCGCATTAAAAGTTAAAGGTCGTTTAGACCAATCTGTTATTTATGATCCTATCCGTGGTGAGCTTTTCACAGCTTCACGTGGTCAAGGCGCGCAACTTAACAGCAAACGTCTTCGTGTTAGCAAAACAACTGTTCTTGCAGGTACTGTACTTGCTACTGGCTTTCCATATAAGAACAAGCACCATATGGATGCATACACTGAAGCATTCAAAGCATTGTTTGTGCATACTGCTGATATTCGTCGTGCAGGTTGCACAGCGTTAGATATGGCTTATGTTGCAGCTGGTCGTGTTGATGGTTTCTTTGAGATTGGCTTAAAACCTTGGCATAGTGCTGCTGGTGAGTTAATGGTAAAAGAAGCGGGCGGTATGATTGTAGATTTCGCTGGCGGCAATAACTACAACCAAAGCGGTAACCTTATTTGTGGTGCACCAAAGCTAACACAAGCAATTGTACGTGAGATGCGCCCTGTATTAACTGAGTCACTGCTTCGTTAATCATTACTGCGGGATAATTACTTCTTATTCCCAGTAGCTGCTTTCAATGCTCATTGCGTTGAAAGCAGCCAGTTATAACTACTATAAACTTAGCTAATAAACTCAATAAAGCATAATGGCAAGCTAAATAGCTGCGAGAGTCATACCAACGCGCAGCTAAAACACACCTTACAGATGCAAAAATACCGCTGAGGTAATAATCCAAGCAGCGGTATTTTTTTGTCTCAATAACGACTATGGACGCGGGATAAAACCGAGTGCGTCGTAAACTGACTTTAACGTTTTCTCAGCACGTATACTGGCTTTTTCGGCGCCAGTTTTCATGATGTTGTTAAGTAAAGTTTGGTCTTCACGAATTTCTTTAAAGCGCGCTTGAATTGGCTCAATCATACTGACTACCGCATCTGCAGTGTCTTTTTTCAAATGACCATACATTTTGTCTTCATACTCTGGCACAAGCTCTTCGATAGAGCGCTTAGTAGCAACAGACATAAGCGTTAATAAATTCGACACACCTGGTTTTTCAGTACGATCAAAATAAATACGCGCTTGCTCATCTGAATCTGTCACAGCTTTTTTCAGCTTTTTCTCAATCTTTTTCGGCTCATCTAGCATCATGATAAATCCATTTGGATTGTCATCTGATTTAGACATTTTCTTCAGCGGATCTTGCAAGCTCATTACGCGCGCGCCAAACTCTGGAATATAAGGTTCTGGAATTGTGAAAACCTCACCATATAAGTTATTAAAACGTGTGGCAATATCTCGAGTAAGCTCTAAATGTTGTTTTTGATCATCCCCAACAGGTACTTGATCTGCCTGATACAGTAAAATATCTGCAGCTTGCAGCACCGGGTAAGCAAACAAACCCACATTTACATTATTTGCATGCTTAGATGACTTGTCTTTAAACTGAGTCATACGATTAAGTTCACCCATTTGTGCATAACAATTAAGTACCCAACCTAACTGTGCATGCTCTGGCACTTGCGATTGCACAAATAAAGCCGCTTTATTAGGATCTATACCACATGCAACATATAAAGCGATGCCATCGAGCACTCGCGATCGTAACAATTCAGGGTCTTGCCGTACGGTAATAGCATGCAAATTAGCTAACATAAAGTGACTATCATACTCTTCCTGTAGTTTAACCCACTGGTTAATAGCACCAACATAGTTGCCTATTGTCATACCACCGGTTGGCTGCATGCCACTTAATACTACTGGTTTACTCATGATGTTCCTTTATATTACTAAAATAAAAAATACTAAAATTAAAAACGCTCTTACCTTTGGGTAAGTACGGGTATTATATCTAAGAATGTATCACAGAGGTACTGTGGATTGTAATCACTCAACTTTTCACCTTGGTTATAACCATAATTCACAGCAATTACATCTATGTTTGCAGCATGTGCAGCTAAGATGTCACTTTTTGAGTCACCAATCATTACAGCTTGGCTTGCTGGCACATTTAATTGCTTGCAAGCAAACAAAAGCGGTTCAGCCGATGGCTTTTTAGCCATATCATCCCCACATACGATCACGTCAAAATGCTCTGTCAACGCTAGTTTATCAAGTAGCTTTTCAGTAAAACGACGCGCTTTATTGGTAATGAGTGCTTTTGGGGTGCTACGAAGAGCAGCAAGACCTGTTTCAACATGCTGGTAAAGCACGCTGTACTCACCCACTTGTTGCTCGTAATGACCATAAAAAAGATTGATGGCTCGCTTGGCAAGCTGTTCATCTAGTTGCTCACTAATTTGCATGTCGCCACTTAAACCACGCTTAACTAGGGTTTCAATACCATTTCCGACCCAGGTTTCAACTAAACGCTGACTCACTATAGGAAAAGCCAACTCAGTTAAAGTCAAATTCATTGCAATATATAAATCATATACACTGTCGACTAAGGTGCCATCTAAATCAAAAAAAGCGGCCTCGTATTTCATTAATTTACACCTTCTAATTGTTCACGCATTTGCTCTATGACTTTTTTATAATCTGGTTGATTAAAAATAGCGGAGCCTGCAACAAACATATCAGCACCCGCCTGTGCTGCGGCTGCAATATTCTCAACTTTAATACCACCATCAACTTCCAAACGAATTGCACGGCCTGAATCATCGATAATCTTGCGCGCTTGCCGTAGTTTTTCTAACGTGTGAGGTATAAAGCTCTGGCCACCAAAGCCAGGGTTTACTGACATCAATAAAATCACGTCGAGTTTATCTATGACATGCTCTAAATAGCTTAAGCTCGTGGCGGGGTTAAACACTAGCCCCGCTTGGCAACCGTTATCTTTTATTAGCTGTAAAGTGCGATCTATATGCTCACTTGCTTCAGGATGAAAAGTAATAATAGACGCCCCTGCATCAGCAAATTGCGGAATTAAACTATCAACCGGCTTTACCATTAAATGCACATCAATAGGCGCTGTTACTCCATAATCACGTAATGCCTTACATACCATAGGACCTATCGTTAGGTTAGGTACATAATGATTATCCATTACATCAAAATGAACTACATCAGCGCCAGCCGTTAGCACTGCGTCTACATCTTCACCGAGGCGGGCAAAATCAGCAGACAAAATTGATGGTGCTATAAGATATTTTTGCATTGTTTCTAACATTGGCAATCCTTAATGTGTTTCAAAATGCGCATAAGTGCGCTTAATGTAACAAATAACCTTCGCCTGGGAAAATAAATATGATAACGGCTATATTACTGCGATAAACATGAATTTTATTGCAATTAAAGTACTTACTCTATTCAACTTAGCGCAACGATTATTTTTCAAGCAACCTGATTTATACATTATTTTTACCTTAACTTTATAATACTATTGATTTTTTGTAATTATTAAGGGTAAATTAAGTTTGTTATTTGAACACTTATTAGGTATGCTTAGTTTAGTAACACCATTATGGACTAAGTAAAATGCATGCTTTTAAAATTGGGATCTTAACTGCGACTGCTATAACTATCGGTACATTAAGCTATTTATCTAAAAGTGATGACACTTTTATCGCTACTAATGACTGTCAATGCAGCGGTGAACACTTAATAAATAACTCCGTACAATGCATGAATACAGAGCATGCATCAAGCTGGATGTCTTGGATCACAGGTGATAGCCGTAGTGCACAATTTCATTACTTAGATTTACTAGAGCTATTAACCCATTCTGACGAACCAAAAAAGGCACGTTCTTTAGGGCCGCGGTTTTAATTAAGTGAAACACTTATTCAGTGCCTTGCAAAGCGTTATTGCCGCTTTCTTTGGTGTGCAATCTGAAAATAAGCGCCAATCTGACTTTCAGCAACACTCCCCACGCTCTATTATTCTTATTGCAATTGGGCTATTTATTTTATTTATTATTGCTATTTACACCGTTGTGGCTTTGGTGCTAAATACATAGCCATTAATTCATTCACCTTATTGCGCGAGCCACCCTTTGGGCTTATGGTGCGCTTTACCTGAATCTCATCTAGTTTTGCTTGGCTGTATATTTTTCGCGTCCAAACCGTATCGTGATTGGATATGAGTACAGGTGTACTATTTTCAAATGCAGCTTGCTCAGCTAAGTTTGCTAAATTGGCTTGATCATCTAAGTTGAAGCCCCCCTTTGCGTAAGAGGTAAACGACGCTGTTTTACTCAATGGCACATAAGGAGGATCGCAGTAAATTACTGCGTTTTCAGGTACCAATTTAAAAACATCATCGTAACCTAAACAAGTAAATGTTGCTTGCTGAGCTTTTTGTGCAAAGAAATGCATTTCTTTTTCAGGGAAATAAGGACGCTTATACTTACCGAAAGGCACATTAAAAATCCCCTTCAAATTATAACGACATAAGCCATTATAGCCATGACGGTTCATGTATAAGAATAAAATCGCACGTTCATAAATATCGTTACTTTGATTAAACTGTACACGATAATCGTAATATGCGTCTGGGTGATTGTTTAAATCCACAAACAGCTTTTTTGCATCACTAATAAACTCATCAGGAGAGTTCTTAAGCTCGTTATACAGATTAATAAGATCTGCATTAATATCGTTTAAAATATAATGTTTAAAATTAGTGTTTAAAAATACTGATCCAGCGCCTACAAACGGTTCAACTAAGGTATCTGCATGCTTGCTCGCTACATTCAAGCGCACACTAATATCTTCAACTAAGCTGTATTTTCCGCCGGCCCATTTAAGGAAGGCTCTGGTCTTTGTTTGCATCGGCTCTTTACTTCAAACTGGTATGGCCGCGATTTTACACTAAACAGCTTAGTTTTACTGATCTAGTAACGCGATTTCTTGTTTTATTTTACTTATTTTTTTATAAAATGGCTGATTATTACGCACAGCTTCAGGCAAAGTGGCTGTTACTTTACGTGCCGCATTAAGGCTTTTATAGTTACCATAAGTTACTATCCACCAATTCTTATTATTACGCTGTGTTTGATAAATTTTAGCAGCCTCACCTAACTTTTGTGCGACAATAAACTGCTCTGCGATAGCTTGCTTAGTTACTGCGAGTAATTGAATCACGAAATACTCGTCGTCTTGCTCGTTAAACCATGCATTATCAAATGGTAAGTTAGCAACTACAGGATCTTTAGCCTTAACTAGCTCAACCTCTGTTGGTTTAGCTTCAGACACTGGCAATACCGGCTGTTTAGGGCTAACCGCAAGGCTATCTAAAATAGCTGCTACATTGTTATGTGTTTCATCTTGTTCGGTTGTTACAATTGTAGAAGATTTACTCTCGTCAGTACTGGGAGCTGGTTTTATTATGCTGGGTAGTTCATCTGCACTTTGTTTTAGTTGCTCTACGCTTATTGCGGTTGCTACAGGTTCCACAGGCTGCTGTTGGTAAACCTCTTGCCACCACTGAGTCATATCTGATTTATATAACAAACCTATAATCAATAGCATAATAATAATCATCAGTGTAATTAAATGCAGTCGCCAAGAAACTTTATCTGCCACTTTAACTTCAGCACTATGCTCTATTGGTTGCCACGCTAACAATAAGCTTGGATTACCGTGAGACTCCTTTAAAAACGTTTGAAAAACAGGATCTTCATCAACAGGGAGGTTGTTAAAAAACCAATGCATAAGCTGCTTACTTTCAGCCATAGATAAAGGTTCAAGATGAATTTCAACTGCGTTACTAAACTGTCCAACAGCCTGTGCAGCAACTAAAATGTACAATGTGGTTGGACTATTTTTAGCAAGCAAAGCTAGATCAGCTGCCATTTCATCAGATAAATGGCGTGCACCATCTAGCACCCATAAACATGGGCCACAATTTTGCTTTTTAACTAATTGAAAGAAGTTTTCAGACAGTGACAATTGTTGGTCAATCAACGGCGTACTAAAACTTTGATCAAGTAATTCACTCATGAGTTGACTGTCTGTCATTCGAGCAGTTACTTGGACAAATGCTTTATTAAAATCGCTGTACTTATCTGTGATAAAGGTTTCAAGAAGGTAGCTCTTACCAAGACCAGATGGCCCTAATAAAGCAATTAAATTCTGCCCGTATTCAAATTGCAGCGCGATGCGATCAACCAGAGCCGCTCGGCTTGGTAAGATTTGCGATTGCATTAGCGCCCTATTAAATCACGAACCTGTTGATCAGATACATCATCAACGAGCGCGCACTGGCCAAACTCGGTTGGTAAAATAAATCGAATAGTGCCTTTTTTATTCTTTTTGTCTTTACGCATATGATGTAAAAATTGTTCACTGGTCATATCGCTAGGGATTTCACATGGTAAGTTATACGCAGAAATCAAAGCGGTAACTCTTGATACCTCAGCCGCAGTTAAATCACCACGGGTATGCGCTAATTGAGCTGCTAATACCATGCCAGTCGCAACAGCTTCACCATGTAACCATACTCCATAACCCATTTGAGCTTCAATTGCGTGAGCAAAGGTGTGGCCTAAATTGAGTAATGCGCGTAATCCAGCTTCTTTTTCATCTTGTGCGACAATCAATGCTTTAATTTCACAACAGCGAAAAATAACATGCTGCAGTGTTTCTTCATCCAGCGCTTGTAACTTAGCAACATTATCTTCTAAGAAACTGTATAACTCGGTATCGTAGATCAGACCGTACTTAATGACTTCAGCCATACCCGCGGCAAATTCTCGCTCAGGCAATGTATGCAATGATTGAGTATCAATAAACACGGCTTGTGGCTGATAAAACGCCCCAATCATGTTTTTACCTAACGGATGGTTTACTGCGGTTTTACCACCCACTGAGGAGTCAACCTGAGATAACAAAGTAGTTGGTACCTGAATAAAAGGCACACCACGCTGATAACAAGCAGCGACAAAGCCTGTAAGATCACCAATTACACCACCGCCTAAAGCGATTAAACAAGTATCTCGGCCACAGTTATTCTCCAACAGAAACGCTGATATTTTTTCAAACCACTCAAGTGATTTAAATTGTTCGCCGTCAGGAATAATAAAATGAAGGGGATTTAAATCAGCTAATAACGCCATTGCACCATTTAAATACAAAGGTGCAATGGTGTCATTAGTGATGAAGATAGGACGACAGTCACCTAAGTGCTGACGCAACCTGTCTGTGTTGTGAAGTGCAGATTCACCAATATAAATAGGATAACTTCGCTCGTCTAAATTAACAGTTAATTCAAGCATCGCCAGTATCCTTTATTATTGGTTTTTAAAAATCTAATTTCTCAATGATTTGATTAGCAACAACTTTAGCGCTTTGCTCATCAGTGCGTACAGTAAAGTCAGCAACTTCTTTATATAACGGTTCGCGCTCTTGTGCTAAACGCTCTAAAACGTCACGAGGTGCTTCTTCTGTTTGCAGTAATGGGCGACGCTTGTCGCGCTGCGTACGTGCAACTTGCTTTTCGATTGGTGTCTCTAGGTATACAACGATACCGCGAGCTGAAAGCTTGTTTCGTACTTCTTTACTCATCACTGAACCACCACCTGTTGCAAGTACAATACCTTGCATTTCAGTTAGATCGCCAATGACGCCTTCTTCACGAAGTCGAAAGCCTTCTTCACCCTCAAGATCAAACACCCATGCTATATCAGCACCAGTACGGCGTTCGATTTCTTGATCAGAATCGACAAATTCAAGATGTAATTGATCGGCAATGTGACGACCAATTGTGCTTTTGCCAGCCCCCATAGGACCAACTAGAAATATATTACGTTTTTCAGCCATATCTTTTAGTACAAACGAACTCTAAAATTTGAAATAAAACCCCGCCTAACGACCTGGCCCCAAAATTAAGGAGGGGATTATCTCAGTAATTGAGGCGGTATTTCAAGTCAAATAGAACAAAAAGCCAATTAACGAGCAATTAAAGTCAAAATTGCCCGTTGCGTTAAGGAAAATAGACCAGATTTAGTCTATTTGAATCTTCGGAGTAACGAAAATCAATAATTCCTTCTTCTCATTAAACTCACTCGTACTTCTAAACAGCACACCTAAGTAAGGAATATCACCTAATAGTGGAACCTTTTTCGTTGAGTTTATGATTTGTTGCTGGAATATACCACCAAGTACCACTGTTTGACCATTCTCAACCAACACTTGTGTCTGAATTTTTTGCGTATCTATCGAAACAGCAGAGCCGGTTGGTGTCTGTACCGTATCACCACGCGTATCTTGAGTGATAATTAAATCCAAGATTACTTTATTGTCCGGCGTAATATGCGGCGTTACTTCAAGGCTTAGCACCGCTTTTTTAAATGTAACGGTTGTCGCACCACTTGAAGCAGACTCCACATAAGGAATTTCAGTACCTTGCTCTATACGGGCCTTTTTCTGATTTGCGGTAGTAATACGTGGACTTGCGATAATTTCACCACGGTTTTCTTCTTCTAATGCACTGAGCTCTAAATCAAGTAACGTACCATTTGCTAGTTTAGCTACTTGCATACCGATACTACCTGCAGCACTTGAAACCGGTAAGTTAACATTTAAGCGATCAGCAATACTAGGAATATCATTATAACTGCCAGCATCAAATATTCCTTGCGCACCTTCTAATGAACCTGATAGCCCACCATTGTCTGAAGCATCACTAAAGCCCCAGCGTACACCTAAATCTTCTTGAACATTATCACGTACAGTAACCATACGAGACTCAATTACAACCTGTTTAACGGCAATATCAAGGGTTTCAACCATACGACGCACGCTTTCAATACTTTTAACCGTATCTTTAATTAGTAAGGTATTGGTACGTTTATCAACCGACACGCTGCCGCGAGGGGTAATGATGCTGTTGGTATCTGTTTTTAGTAAATCTGCAAACTCTTCCGCTTTTGCGTAGTTTAAACGAATGTATTCACTGTATAGTGGCTCTAAATCTTCGACTTGTTGTTTAGCTTTTAGATCCTTAGCTTCTCTGGCAGCTAGCTCTTCTGAGGGAGCCACCATTAAAATTGACCCATCCATGCGCTTATCAAGACCTTTAACACGCAATACCACGTCAAGGGCTTGGTCCCATGGCACACCATCAAGACGTAAAGTGATATTCCCCGTTACAGAGTCGCTCGTTACGAGGTTAAAGTCATTATAGCCGGCAATGATTTGTAGCACCGCGCGAACAGAAATATCTTGGAAGTTTAAGGTCATTGGACGACCTTGATACTCTTTGCCACCATCTAAAAATGAGCGTTGTGAAGCATCTTTTTCAACGGTCAGAGTAAATACATTTTCGATTTGTTGAAATGTATATTTAAAAGCAGCATTGGGCTCAATCACAATGCGGCTTTTACTGTCTTCTTTAAATGTCTCAATCTTACTCACAACAGTGCCAAAATCGAGCACATCTAACTCATACAGTAAGTCGTCTAAAATATCTGTATGATGAAACTCAGCAATAATTTTTCCACCACTTTCATGAACATCAACTGCCGCTTGGGTATCCTGCAAAAATACTAAAACGCGTGCTTCACCTTTTTCACCACGACGAAAATCAATAGATTGGATCGAGTTTATAAAATTACTAGTATCGTTAGCGCTTGCTTCGGCCGCATCTGACCTTGAGTTAGTCAGCATGTTGTCTGATACATGTAACGACACTAAATTATTATTCACCGTCGTTTGGTAAATTTTTAAACGATCCATATGTACGGTGACAATTAAGTGACCGTCGCTTACCTTACTTGTTACTTTCTCAATTCCTGCTTGGTCAATAGCAACGTCGCTGACAGCCTTTTCTACATTACTATCAATGAATCGCATTTCGATGCGGGCGGGGTTATTAAATACTTGTACTGTCGGTTGCTGCGCTAACTCTTCATCAAAAACCAGCTGTAGCTCGGTTTCTCCTGCAAGTAACGGATTGTACCGAACATCATAAAGTAATGGCTCAGCAAGCGCCGCCTGCGTGATAAAAAGGGCAATAACGCCAAGCACTGATTGCTGAATGCGGTTACTCCAAGATACTCCCTTATGCATTTTAATTTTACCTTTTTTATTTTTAGCTCGCGCCATCAGTTGTCGCCTCTAACATTTCAAGCTTAGTCAGGCGCTCTTTCCAACAACCAGACCCATCGGGTATTAATTCTAGTAACTCTATAAAATCACTTTGAACATCTTTCACTACACCATGATATAAACCTAAGTAATCCCCAATTGTGACTCGGTGCAAAGATTCATCAGCGGCTTTAATTAAAGCCCATGTTCTGCCATCTGAACCAAGAGTCCCCTTCATTGCTAAGTTGTCTAAAGGGTATTTCTCCAGTGGTTCTCGAGCTCGATCAGGATCAGGGTGTAAACAGTTTTTCACTTGCACCATATTATTTTGAATAATTTCAGGCTGTGGCGCAACAAACGGGCTGCGTAATTGACGTGCGCTGTATTCAAAATGTTCAAACTTAGTGAGCTTAGGTATTTCTTCAACTTTAGGCGTTGTGCTGGCCTTAACCTGATCAATAAATTCTTGCTGCTGTGCAATATCATCATTACACGCAGTTAAAGCAAAAGCTGAAAGAAGTATTGTAGCTATTTTTCTCATTTTCTAGCCACTCCCTTCTTAACTGCACCTTCATAGCGATAGGTTTTTGCGACCACGCTAAATGTAAGTTTACCGGTATTTGTGCTGGTTATTGAAAAATCGTGCAAACTTACAATGCGAGGTAGTTGCGCTACTTTGCCAACAAAATCACCAAATTCATGGTAACTACCTATCACTTCTATTTTTATAGGTAACTCAGTATAAAACTCTTTTTCTATTTCAGGTAGCCAACCAATCTTTAAGAAGGTTAATCCGCTTGTGGTACCAACATAAGTTAAATCATCTAGTAAACCAGGTGTTTCATTAGACGTTGGCAAGCGCTTTAATAGCTGTGAGAACTTATCTTCCATCTCCACCATTTGTTGGCGGTAAATCTCTAAATTACTCGCTACCGCGTATTTTGCGCGATAAGTATTGCGTAGCTCAACTTCCTTCGCTACCGCATTATGGTAACTATCAATTTCGTCTGAAACTAACAGGCTATAACTAAAAAATAGCACCAAAGCTGCTACAAAAGCACAACAAATAACTTTAACAACAACTGGCCAATCACCAATGTTTTCTAGCTCAATTTCATTCCAATCAATCTCGGTTAAGGCTTTGATATCAAGGTTCATTGCTTAACCTCACCAATTTTATCAAAGGGCTTAACATAAAACTCCATATTAAAATCACTAAGTAAGCGAGATGACTTTTCACCCGCTACGATCCCTTGCATAGTGGGTTTTTCTAACAGATAAGAGTTTTGTACTTGCCTTAACATGCTTGACAGGCGGTTATTTGATTCACTGCGTCCAATTACATGAATGGCGCTTCCCCGACGCTCTAACTTAGTTAAATAAACCCCACCAGGTACAATTTTAGCTACTTCATCCATAATTTGCGTACCTAAATTTCGACTACTCTGTAAATCCTCAATAAGACGCATACGCTGTTGTAAGTTTTCTTTCTTTTTATCTAACTCACGAATTTCGCGAATACGCGTATCTAGATGACCTATTTCGGTTGTTAAAAAATTATTTTTAACATTCTGTCCATCACGCAGATTGCCGTAATATGTACTTAACATATACATACTTAAAAAGCTCAATAGCACAACTAAAAACAAAATAGTGGCAAACTTATTCTGAGATTGTTTACGCTGCTGTTCACGCCATGGCAGTAGATTTATATGTGGCATGATGAAAAGCTCCTTAATGCCAACCCTGTAGCAATGGCAAACTGCGTTCGGTGACGCTGCATTACATTACGATCAACTCTAGGTGATATATCCATATTTTCAAATGGTTCGGCAACAATTGTATGTATACCAAGCTCTTCTATTAACAAGCGATCTAAACCATTAATCATGGCTGTTCCGCCGGTCAAAATAATATAATCAATTTGCTCTTTACCACTGGTAGTCAAAAACATCTGTACAGCACGGCGAACTTGTTGTAACAGTGAAGTTTGAAAAGGCGCTAATACTTCAAACGTATAGTTAGGCGGTAAATCAGCGGTTGTTTTACCTATTTCAGCTTCATCAAAGCTTTTATTATAATAAGCAACAATGCTATTAGTGTATTGATCGCCACCAAACACTTGGTCACGAGTGTAAATAGTTTCACCTGCAAGTACCACACTTACTAAGGTCAGCACAGCCCCTATATCAATCATTGCCACACATTTATTAAATGCATCGCTGGGCAGTTGTTGATAATAAACGTCCATGGCTCGGCTAAGCGCATAACTTTCAACATCGACGACTTTTGCAGTTAAGCCTGCGGTTTCTAATGCTCCAACACGGGCTTCAACACTTTCGGTTCGTGCAGCCGAAAGTAACACGTTCATTTTAGTAGGATCGGCTTCATTGGTTGCTAGTTTTTCAAAATCGAGACTAACTTCATCTAACGGGTATGGAATTAAGCTATCGGCTTCAATTTCGATTTGCGACTCAAGTTCGGCATCACTTAACGTAACGTCCATAAAGATAACTTTGGTGATCACTGTTTGCCCGGAAACAGCAACCGCCGCAAATTTTGCCGATTTAGGTAATTTACGCTTCAATTTAGTGATAATATTACCAATCGCTTCAATGTCCTGAATATTTCGTTCGGACATTGTTCCTTTTGGCATAGGTTCAATTGCTAAGGCCTCTAGGCGGTAGCCGGTTTCCGTTTCATTCAGTAACACTGCTTTAATAGCGTGCGAACCGATATCTATCCCTATCATCATTGATGAAGACTTATTCATTAGTTGGCTTAACATGTTTGCGATTCGGCCTTTGTTTTAAGAATAAACAAGTTATAATTTTTATCTGAAAAAATACTATTCATTTTTTAATCAATATATACTATCAGTCTACGATTCTAATTGGGAGTCCATTTAGGGAAAATATAAGTGATTTTATTCAAACGAACTTTACAATTTTTTATCATTTGCACGTTTTTGGGCTTAATTACATTAGCAAGCCTTTATTATTACGTTAAATCCGATATCCCAAGTGTGCAAGTTTTAAAAGACGTGCAATTACAAACTCCCATGCAAGTATTCTCTCGAGACGGCTTGTTGATCAACCAATTTGGAGAGAAACGCCGTATACCCGTTAGTATCGATGAGATCCCACAGCCACTCATTGATGCAATATTAGCCACTGAAGATACACGATTTTATGAACATATTGGTATAGATCCTATAGGTATAGTTCGTTCAGCGATAGTATTAATATCAACTGGCGAGAAAAAACAAGGCGCAAGTACAATCACCATGCAGCTCGCTCGTAACTTTTTCTTAACACGAGAAAAAGCCTACATTCGTAAAGTAAAAGAAATCTTTATTGCCCTGCATATTGAAAACCTACTTAGTAAAGATGAAATACTTGCTCTTTACTTAAATAAAATCGAATTAGGCAACCGTGCATTCGGTATCGGTGCAGCTGCACAAGTTTATTATGGTAAAGAGCTTAATGAATTAAATTTAGCACAAATGGCGATGATTGCAGGTTTACCTAAAGCACCATCAGCATTAAACCCTATTCGTAACCCTGTGCGCGCTAAAGCTCGCCGCAATGTTGTGCTAAGTCGGATGCTTGACGTGGGCTTTATCACCCAGCAAGAGTTCAATGAAACGTCAAAGCAGCCAATTACAGCACGCTTTCATGGAGCTGAAATTGATTTGTATGCCCCTTATATTTCGGAAATGGTACGTGCCGAAATGGTCGCTCGCTACGGTTTCGAACGTGCCTATAATACCGGTTTTAAAGTATACACCAGTGTAGAATCAGACGTACAAGCCGCAGCACAAAAAGCGCTGGTAGATAATCTACATGCTTATGATATGCGCCATGGCTATCGCGGCGCAGAGGTTCATCTGTGGGATCATGAGACACAATCACCACTCAATCAACAAGCAATTTTAGACAAACTTGCTCCCATCAAAGAAATCGGCCCGCTGTTGGCCGCCGCAGTATTAGAGGTAGGCGAAAAAAGCGCTAACGTATTATTAAAAAATGGCGAGCACGCCACGCTAAACTGGGATAATTTAAAATGGGCACGCAAGTTCATCACTCGTTACCGTCAAGGTTTTGCACCAAAAACAGCCAGCGAAATTTTAGCGCCAGGCGCTCAAATTTGGCTGCGTAGAAATGACGACGGCAGCTATCTACTTAGTCAACTGCCAGAAGCCGCCAGTGCTTTAGTGTCTCTAGATCCTAATGATGGCCGTATAAAAGCTATAGTAGGTGGTTATAGCTTTGAGCAAAGCCAATACAATCGTGCAGTTCAAGCGAAGCGCCAAGTAGGCTCAAACATTAAACCCTTTATTTATTCTGCAGCACTAGAAAGAGGCTATACCTTAGCATCTATTTTAAACGATGCACCTATAAATCAATGGGATAAAAGCTTAGGTGTGGCATGGCGTCCTAAAAACAGCCCTGCAGTTTATAATGGCCCAATTCGTATTCGCCGTGCATTAGCGCAATCTAAAAACGTTATTTCCGTGCGTTTATTAAGAGGGGTTGGACTCAATCGTACTGCTGATCATTTACTTAAATTTGGCTTTCAAAATAGCGATATCAATCGTAGCGAATCGTTGGCCTTGGGTAGTGCCTCAATTACTCCGCTTGAACTTGCTCGAGGTATGAGCGCGTTTGCTAATGGAGGCCATTTAATTACTCCTTACTTTATTAGTGAAATTCAAGATTCTGCTGGCAATGTGCTATTTAAAACGCAACCACAACTCGCTTGTGACGCTGATGCAGCTGCTAACGAAGGTGACGTTGCCTTAAATAGTAATTTAACAAGCCCATCTAGTAATGTTTTTGAGGATTCCACTACAGGCCATGCATCCGCAGTAACATGTGCTCCGCGCATTATTTCTAAGCAAAATGCATTCTTAATTGCTGATGCTATGAATAGTGCGATTTGGGGCGGCGGTAGCTGGGCCCATAAAACGGGTTGGAGTGGTACAGGTTGGCGAGCGCAAGCGCTAGAGCGACGCGACTTATCAGGTAAAACAGGTACTACCAATGACTCCGTTGATACTTGGTTTAGCGGCTTTAATCGCAACGTAATGACTTCTGTTTGGGTGGGCTTTGATAATCCAGGTAACCCACTGGGTCGCTCTACCTATAATAGTAATTTGAGTAAATCTCAGATCACAGGCGCTGAGTCAGGCGCTAAAACCGCTCAACCTGCTTGGGTTGATTTTATGCGTGTAGCACTTAAAAACCAGCCAGAAGCGCCAATCGAGCCACCTGAAGGACTAGTGTCAATTCGTATAGACCTAGCAACAGGCTTACTTAGCCAAAAGAATGATTACACTAGTCGCTTTGAGTATTTCAAAAAAGGCACCGCCCCTACAAAATACGTTATGCAGCACGTTGAAGATGTATTTGAAGAGGATACTAAAACTGAAGAAGAGCTATTTTAATCGTCGTGATATAAAATCGCTGCTACATAAAACAAAAAAGCGCCAAAATTGGCGCTTTTTTATTACAAGCTTTTTATTTTAAATTTTGTATTAACCAATATAAATCCGAATGCACGCCTGCTGCGGTGACCTCTTTACCTGCACCAGGGCCTTGTATTACCAAAGCATTGTCACTATACCACTGGCTGTTTATTACAAAGATATTATCGCCCGGTGTTAAATTAGCTAACGCATCACCTTGAGTGGCAAACGCCAGCCCAACTTGCGCTGTGAGTTTATTATCAGCAAGTGACAAAGCGCCAGTATAGCGCAACACCTTACCCTGCTCGCTCGCCTGCTTGGCCTTGTCAGCAATAAAGCTATCTAACTGTTGTTTGTTATCTAAAAATGACTGCCAATCGCCTTGTGCTAATTGCTCTGGCATCAGTGCTATTAAGTCAATATCATCTAACTCTAAAGTTAAACCTAATTCACGCGCTAGAATAAGCAACTTACGCTGCATATCACGACCAGATAAGTCTTCACGCGGATCAGGCTCTGTAAAACCCATTTCCTGCGCTTGTAATACTAAATCTGAAAATGGCACACTGCCATCATAGCTACTACACAACCACGATAATGTACCAGAGAACACCCCTTCGATACGCGTGATTTTGTCACCACTATTTTGTAAATCAGCTAAAGCAAAGTTAATCGGTAACCCAGCGCCAACAGACGTGTTATAGCGCCAAAATAAATTGCGTTCAGCTAAATTGTGGCGTAATGCTTGATACCAGTCATTATCAGCCGTACCTGCATATTTATTCGCACTGATCAAGTGACAGTCTAAATTAACAAAGTCAGGATAAAGTAAACTAAATGATTCACTGGCGGTAATATCAATCACCACTTTATGTTCGTAATCAAGTTCACTTATATGCGTTAATAAATCCGCTTGCTGATAATCAGCAGCTTCGTTATCCCATCGTGTTTGCCATTGCTCCAGGCTAATACCGCTTGGGCTGAATAACATTTGCTGAGAACGTACTAAACCCACTAACTTCACACTAAAATGCTGTTCTAAGCGATTTAGCTGTTGTGAAAGCTGTGAAATAAACACTTCGCCAACATTACCTAAGCCTGCAATGATCACCGCAAGCTCTTGGCCTTTGTTGATTAACTTGTCATGTAATAGCGTTAATACATCGCTATCAATTGCTTGGTCAGTTAAGAGTAATGCATACTCAGTATCTTGGTGGCTAAAGCGAGGCGCTAAACTTTGCTCACTTAGCAACGAGGAAGCCTGCACAGATAAATGAGCTATATCGTTATTTGGCGCAACAATAGCGCAGCCATGTAAGTTTGACTCAATAATATTAGCACGCCCTTGTAGCTGACTCACTATTTGATGAGTCGCATTACCTGGTACTAATAAGTAAGTATCGCCCTGCTTAACAAAGTGGTGCAAACTATGTTGAATAAGCTGACTCAACTGCCCAACTTCACCTGCATTGAGTTGATCCACCCGCAGTAAATCAATGTTTTCTAGCGTGGTGATAAAGCGCTTGGCTTTACTATAACCTTCTTTAACTATTTCAGTGGCACTGGCTTCGGTATCAAAACTGCTGCGTACAACCAGCTTTATATCAGTATTTTTTAACGGTGATAATGTTTTAGCATGTAAAACAGGGTTACCTAATCGTGCTAATAAATTGGCTTGACCACGACACACTTTTGAATATTTAAGCGCTTTATTTACCTTACGAGGGTCAGTACTAAATACACCTTGAGTATCGGTCCAAATAGACACTTGCTGGGCATGACAATAACTACCTAAGAGTGTGGCACTGTAATCACTGCCATTACGTCCAAGAGTTACTGTATCACCATGGCAGTCACTGGCAATAAAGCCGGTAACCACATTAACATGCCGCTTGCTTATCAAATCTATACAAGCTTGTTGATTCTTTTGATGCAATAACTGCCCATCATTTAAGGTAAAAAGCTGACGCGCATCAATATCTTTTGCAGCTAAACCTAATTGCTGTAAATAGCTTGCAAGTAATCTCGCCGACCACACTTCACCATGAGCAAGTAAAGGAGCCTCAGTTAAAGTTTGCTGCTTGGCTTGTTCGGCTAATTGTGCCAATTCTTGTTGCAATAAGCTAAGGGCCTGCTGCTTGGCTTGTGCCGTTAATAATTGCTCAATCAAGGTTCGCTGGTGATTATCTAACAATAATAAAATGTCGCTAACAGCTTGCAGATCATCCTGCTGGTAACTTTGCCATAACTTAACCAAAGTGTTCGTTGTTTTACCTGCGGCTGAAACCACAACACAATCACCCACTTCGCTATTCGCTAAAATGATATTCGCGACTGCTTGATAGCGCTCTGGCGAACTTAAGCTCGAACCACCAAATTTATGTACTATATTAACCATTTTTCTTACCACAATGCCGTATGTGCTGGCGTTAGTTTAAATGAGCTTGATTGCTGATCTTGTTGTTTAGCTGTGGCTTGTTGTGCAACAAGTTGCTCACTTTGACCACCCTGACCAGGCTTTACTTTATTAAACACACGTTCTAAATCAGCCACTAAGTCTTTAACATCTTCAATACCAACAGAAATACGAATTAGCGTGTCACCCACACCAGCTTCAAGGCGTGCAGTTGCATCCATTCCGGCATGAGTCATAGTAGCTGGATGACAAATTAAACTCTCAACACCGCCCAGTGACTCAGCTAAAGTAAACTCTTCAAGACTCGTTAAAAATGCTGCCGCATCATTTACATCACCCTTAATATCAAAACTCACCATGCCACCAAAACCACGCTGCTGTACTTTAGCCAACTCATGCTGTGGATGTGACTCAAGACCAGGATAATAAACTTGGCTTACATAAGGAGAGTCTTCTAGATATTGCGCTATGATAAACGCATTTTCTTGGTGCTGACGTAAACGAACATTTAACGTACGCAAGCCACGCAAAGTTAAGTAGCTATCAAACGGCGCACCGGTAATACCAATATTATTTGCCCACCACGCAAGCTCATCACCTAACTCTTGGGTTGCAGCAATCACGGCGCCACCCACAACATCTGAGTGACCATTAATATATTTAGTTGTTGAATGCACCACAATATCGACACCAAATTCGATTGGATTTTGTAAAGCCGGCGATAAGAATGTGTTATCTGCGCCAACAAGTGCACCACATTGTTTAGCAATAGTGGTAATCGCTTTAATATCGGTCAGGCGTAAAATAGGGTTGCTCGGTGTTTCAATCCAAATTAGCTTAGGTTTAATTTCAAGAATTTTTTCATGATTTTCAGTTTTCGTTAAATCTAAAACCACTAACTTTAATAACCCACGCTTTTCAAGAGAGGTAAATAAACGGTAGCTGCCACCATAACAATCATGAGGAATGATTAAAGTATCATCGCTATTGAGTAGTTGAGTCGCTAAATGTACTGCCGACATACCCGTGGCCGTAATAATTCCCTTAGCGCCTCCTTCAAGTTCAGCCAGCGTCTCAGCTAGAATATCGCGGTTTGGGTTACCACTGCGGCCATAATCGTATTGGCGTTTAGTATCAAAATCAGCAAAGGAATAGGTTGTTGATAAATGAAGAGGCGGCACAACAGCGCCATGATGTTTATCAGCATCGATACCATTTCGTACCGCGATAGTTGCTTTGTTCTTTTGACTCATAACGTCACCTACAATAAATGGATGTTTAGACGTCTAAAAGGTTAGATGATCAGTCCCCATAAGTCAAAACATTTGTGGTGTAACCAGGGCATTATTAGCGGTAAAGATATTTAGCTCGCTAGATGGCTAAATAACAAGTGTTTGACTATCTTTTTTAAAACGATAGAATTTCCGCATCTTTGCAAAGCAAATAGGCTATGCAAACAACTAACAACCTGAGGCAACGATACTTCTTATGGCTAAATGGAACGGTGAATATATTCACCCATACGCAGAACACGGTAAAAAATCAGAGCAAGTGAAAAAGATCACCGTGTCTATCCCACTTAACGTGCTAAAAGTGTTAACTGACGAGCGCACCCGCCGTCAAATTAACAACCTACGACACGCGACTAACAGCGAACTACTTTGTGAAGCATTTTTACACGCTTTTACTGGGCAACCGCTGCCAAACGACGAAGACTTGCGTAAAGACAACCCTGAGAAAGTGCCTGAAGAAGTGAAGAAAATCATGCTCGAAATGGGACTTGAAGTACCTGTACTTAACGAAGATTAAGTTACGGTTTGCATTCCTGCCTTCAGGAATTGGATACAAAAAAACCTCAGCACCTAACATTGCTGAGGTTTTTTATTGCTTGATCGTTTCGGCTAAGCCATATAATTTTCAGGCATATCTATTTGCGCAACACCTGAATCAATAGCCGCTTGCGCTACCGCTTTTGCTATACGTGGCAACAAACGCGGATCCATTGGTTTTGGGATAATATACTCAGGGCCAAATTCAAGAGAATCAACACCCGCTGCTTTTAATACTTCTGCGGGTACTGGCTCTTTAGCAATACTACGAATGGCATCCACTGCTGCAATTTTCATTTCATCGTTGATTTGGCTTGCACGAACATCAAGCGCACCACGGAAGATAAATGGGAAACATAGCACGTTATTAACTTGGTTCGGGTAATCTGAGCGCCCTGTCGCCATAATAAGATCTTTACGGGCACCGTGTGCACGCTCTGGCGCAATCTCAGGATCTGGATTAGAACATGCAAAAATAACTGGTTTGTCGGCCATTAGCTTTAAATCTTCTGGATCTAACAAGTTCGGACCTGATACACCAACAAACACATCTGCATCGGCTATTACATCTTGTAACGTACGTTTATCTGTATTATTTGCAAACAGTTGTTTATATTCATTTAAATCATCGCGACGTGTATGAATAACCCCTTTACGGTCAAGCATATAAATATGCTCACGCAGAGCGCCACATTTAATAAGTAGTTCCATACATGCTACAGCAGCTGCACCAGCACCTAAACATACAATAATCGCATCTTCAATTTTTTTGCCTTGCACTTCAAGCGCATTGATCATACCCGCAGCAGTTACTATAGCAGTACCGTGTTGATCATCATGAAAAACAGGAATACTACAGCGCTCAATTAATGCTTTTTCAATCTCAAAACATTCTGGCGCTTTAATATCTTCAAGATTAATACCGCCAAACGTATCTGCAATATTAGCCACAGTATTGATGAAATCTTCAGTTGTACGATGCTTTACTTCAATATCAATTGAATCTAGGCCTGCAAAACGCTTAAATAATAATGCCTTACCTTCCATTACTGGTTTTGACGCCAGTGGCCCTAGATTACCTAAGCCTAATATAGCGGTACCATTAGTAATAACAGCCACCATATTACCTTTGCCCGTGTATTTATATGCATTAGCTGGATCGGCTGCAATTTCACGCACAGGTTCAGCAACACCTGGGCTATAAGCTAGAGCGAGATCATTAACGGTTTCAGCTGGCTTAGTAAGTTCAATGCTGATTTTTCCTGGAACGGGGTGAGCATGGTAATGTAATGCTTGTTCACGAAAGTCTGACATAACGCGATTTTATCCTGCAAGTAAGTTAAATTTAAAGTGAGAGTGAGCAGTTCTTAGCGAACAATACCTATATTATAATTAAATTCAAGCAATATCAGGTCTATCCTGTTATAAGCTATATCAGTTAATTTTATGCGTTTTGCCAGCATTTTTAGTAAATAATTCTAAAAACGCCTGATTAAAACACTAACAAAACATCAAAAAACCCAGCTAAATTTGCTTGAATTTAAAGCAAATATTACTGCAACTCGAACAAACTAAAAAACAACAACAATTATCGACGATAGCGACAAATAACTGCAATTTAGCCCGTTTTAGATACAGTAATAGCAGCAATGTAATTTATATTAATAATTAATATAGTGAATTAATTAGGGTTTGTCTGTGCTTCATTAGCTATAACCATTATAAGAAACAGAAATATTAGTCAGAATAATATCGCTATAAATTAGCCATATCGCTGGCAACAAAGTAATACACAAAGGGGGGATTTTCTAATTTTAATCTATGTAAATTAGGAGGGGAAAATGAGTCACTGTAAGTTTTTCTAAATTACAGGCACAAAAAAAGCACCCGAAGGTGCCTTTCTTAACACGAAAGCAGAAATTACTTGCTGCTAAGTGAACCGAAACGCTTGTTAAAGCGATCAACACGGCCACCTGTGTCTAAAATCTTTTGCTTACCAGTGTAAAACGGGTGACACGCAGAGCATACGTCTAAGTGAATGTCTTTACACAGAGTTGAACTAGTTTCGAATTTATTTCCGCATGAACAAGTTGCTGAAATTACTTCGTACTTAGGGTGAATACCTTCTTTCATAGAAACCTCTAGTTAAGGCCGCATCGCTCTCCAAACCCGAAGTCTGGCACCATACGTCGTTTAAATCAAAATAATTGGACGCGTATTCTAAGCAACAACCTCGCCCGCCACAAGCTTTAAATGTGTTTTTTGCTAATTAAATGAGCAAAAACTTTAAACCCAGCATTTGCTGATAGGTTTTTTATCGTAACTTTAGTACATTAGCTGTCTTGTTGGTTTTTGTTGAGTTGCTATGAGTTTTGTTGAAGTTGCTATAAAAGTTCCGCTACAGCGTACTTTTGATTACAGCCTACCGGAACAACTTAACGGTTTATCAGTAACGCCACAAGTTGGCACCCGGGTTATAGTGCCATTTGGTAATCAAAAGAAAGTCGCCGTGGTACTCGCGTTAAAAACCACCACAAACGTGCCAAAAGATAAAATTAAAGCGCTCTTAGAGGTGATTGATGATGAGCCTATTTTATCTGCACAGCACCTTGATTTATTACGCTTTACCGCCCGTTATTATTGCTACCCATTAGGCGAAACAATACATATTGCATTACCTGGCGCATTACGCCAAGGCGAATGCCCTGATAAGAGCAGTATTAACATGGTCGCCTTAACTGCAAAAGGCGCCAAGCTTCCGTCTTTAAAAGCAAAAAGCCAACTAGGGCTATTAAAGCAATTAGCCGAATCAGGAAAGTCCTCACTCACCGAATTAAAAGCGCTCGGGTTTAATAAAAAGACCATTGATAGTTTGCTGACAAAAGAGCTTATCAGCCAAAGTATTGAACACGATAATCAATGGCAACAACAAGCGCCACAAATTGGTACCAAACCCGTATTAAACAAAGAGCAAGCCGTTGCCTGTACATCAATAAACCAAAGCACAGGTTTTAATAGCTTTTTACTTGAAGGCGTCACCGGCAGTGGCAAAACTGAAGTTTACTTACAATGCCTAGAAGAAGTACTAAAACGGGGCGAGCAAGCACTCGTACTAGTGCCCGAAATAGGCTTAACACCCCAAACGGTTAACCGCTTTCGCCGCCGCTTTGTTAATACTCCTATCATGCTTTGGCACTCAGCCTTAACCGATAACGAGCGTTTACAAACATGGCGCTTTTGCGAAAAAGCCAGCTGCGCTATTGTTATAGGCACTCGCTCAAGTATCTTTTTACCTTTTTTAAAACTGGGTATGATCATTGTTGATGAAGAACACGATAGTTCATTCAAACAACAAGATACCTTGCGCTATCATGCCAGAGACTTAGCAGCATACCGTGCTTATCAACACAAGATCCCCTTAGTCTTAGGCTCAGCAACGCCCGCTTTAGAGACTTTGCACAAAGCCATTAATGGTAAATACCAACTACTGAGCTTAACGCAGCGTGCACAAACCAGCACAGATAACAAGTTTCAGTTGTTAGATATGAAAGGCCAGCCAGATCAAGCCGGTATTGCCCATGCAAGTCTTGCCACAATGCGTCAGCATTTAAACCGTGGTAAGCAAGTAATGGTATTTTTAAATCGCCGTGGTTTTTCACCTACACTAATTTGCCACGAATGTGGTTGGCTCAGTGAGTGCTCTCGTTGCAGTACCAGCGCTACTTTTCATAAAGCCATAGGCCAAATGATTTGCCATCACTGCGGCGAACAAGAACGGGTACCACATCAATGCCCTGACTGTGGCAGCACACAAATATTTCCAAATGGCAAAGGCACCGAACAAATAGAAGAGTTTTTAACTACAGAGTTTACTGATACTCCTATTAGCCGGATTGACCGTGATTCAACACGGCGTAAGGGCAGCTTAGAAAAAGCCCTTGATGATATTAATCAAGGCGGCGCACGAATTTTAGTGGGTACGCAAATGCTCGCTAAAGGACACCACTTTCCCGATGTCAGCTTAGTGCTTATTTTAGACGTAGATAGCGGCTTATACTCCTGTGATTTTCGTGCGACCGAGCATTTAGCTCAACTGGTTACACAAGTTGCAGGGCGAGCAGGACGAAGCGGAGAGCCTGGCCATGTTTTATTGCAAACACACTTTCCAGAGCACCCATTATTACAAGACTTAGTTAATAATGGGTATCAAGATTTTGCCCGCTTTGCATTACAAGAGCGTGAAGATGCACAACTACCCCCTATTACGAATATGGCCATTGTCCGCGCCCAAGGGCATAACGTGAAGCAGGTGGTGGATTTTTTAACTGATTTAGTTCCTGTGCACGGTGTAACTGGTATACAATTGCTAGGTCCAATTCCTGCTCCTCTTGAAAAAATAGCAGGGAAATACCGTTTTCAATTGCATATTCAAGCGCTTGATCGTCAATTATTGCACCAATATTTAGCGCAAATGATTGACTACCTAAGCACCAGTAAGCTTGCACAAAAAGTGCGCTGGAGCTTAGATGTCGACCCAATAGATATGATTTAAGGTTAAAACTTAGAACACACATGGCACAACACGATTTTATTAATAAAAAACCGGGCAACCGTAACAGTAAAAAACAGCCACCCGCTAAAAAGCCATTTCCGGTTTTATTAGTTATTTTAACGACTCTTTTGGTCGGTGGTTTTTGCTTTGGCTTATGGTATGTAAAAACCAATGCCGACCCTAAACTTGTTGAACAACAAGCCAATCCGACTAAAGCTAAAGAAAAAGTTGAGCCGGCTAAACCGCGCCCGCCTGAATTTATAAAAGAAATAAAAGAGCATGAAATCCAAGTTGAAGTTAAAGAGCTTAAACAAAAAGGCCCTTATGTCATGCAATGCGGGTCATTTAGAACTCGTTCTCAAGCCGAAACTCTCAAAGCAAAAATAGCCTTTGCAGGACTCATTGCTGAAGTACGTGAAACCACTGGCACAAATGGAATTTGGTATAAAGTACGCCTTGGGCCTTATAAAACCAAGCGTTTAGCTGAAAGTGACAAAAACAAACTCAAACGCAGCAAAATAATGGGCTGTGGAATTTGGCTTTGGACTTGATTTTAATCCATTAACCCATATTAACCTCTCATCAATCGCTTTTTACGAGTCGCCCCCGCGGCTCGATGATGAGGAATAACATGACCACTATTGTAAGTGTACGCCGCGACGATAAAGTCGTCATTGGTGGCGACGGCCAAGTTTCACTTGGTAACACCGTAATGAAGGGCAACGCCCGTAAAGTTCGACGCCTTTATAATGGCAAAGTAATCGCTGGTTTTGCTGGCGGTACTGCTGATGCCTTTACCCTATTCGAACGTTTTGAAAGCAAACTTGAAATGCACCAAGGTAACCTAACCAAAGCTGCCGTAGAAATGGCAAAAGACTGGCGTAGTGACCGTGCTCTTCGAAAACTCGAAGCCTTGCTTGCGGTTGCTGATGAAACCGCGTCATTGATTATTACAGGTAACGGCGATGTCGTGCAGCCTGAAAACGACCTAATCGCTATTGGTAGTGGTGGTAACTTTGCGCAATCAGCCGCAACTGCGTTACTTGAAAACACCGACCTGAGCGCCCGTGATATCGTAGAAAAAAGCCTGACAATTGCAGGCAATATTTGCGTATTCACAAATAACTTCCAAACTATCGAAGAATTGTAATAGGAACCGCTATGTCTGCTATGACTCCAAGAGAAATCGTTCATGAACTTGACCAACATATCATTGGCCAAGCAAAAGCAAAAAAAGCTGTCTCTATTGCGCTTCGTAATCGCTGGCGCCGTATGCAATTAAGCGACGACTTACGCACTGAAGTTACCCCAAAAAATATTTTAATGATTGGTCCTACCGGTGTTGGTAAAACTGAAATTGCACGTCGCTTAGCAAAACTCGCTAACGCGCCATTTATTAAAGTTGAAGCCACTAAGTTCACCGAAGTGGGTTATGTCGGTAAAGAAGTTGAAACTATCATTCGTGATTTAGTCGATGTGTCAATTAAAATGACACGCGAACAGCAAACTAAAAAGTTTAAGCATCGCGCTGAAGAAGCTGCAGAAGAACGTATTTTAGACGCATTACTGCCACCAGCGAAAGACTCATATGGTGAAGCTCAGCGTGATGAAAACTCATCAACGCGCCAGACATTCCGTAAAAAGTTACGCGAAGGTCAATTAGACGACAAAGAAATTGATATTGATGTTGCTCAAGGGCAGCCTAATGTTGAGATCATGTCGCCTCCTGGTATGGAAGAAATGACCAACCAGCTGCAGAGCATGTTCCAAAACATGTCTTCTGATAAAAAGACCAAACGTAAGCTGAAAATTAAAGAAGCCTTTAAACTGTTAGCCGAAGAAGAAGCCGCTAAATTAGTAAACCCTGAAGAACTTAAAGAGCAAGCTATCTTTGCGGTTGAGCAAAACGGTATTGTGTTTATCGATGAGATAGACAAAATCTGTAAGCGTGGCGAGTCATCAGGCCCAGATGTAAGTCGTGAAGGCGTACAGCGCGATTTACTGCCGCTGATTGAAGGTTCAACTGTCAACACCAAACACGGCATGGTTAAAACCGACCACATGCTATTTATTGCCTCTGGTGCATTCCAAATGTCAAAACCATCTGACATGATCCCAGAGCTACAAGGTCGTTTACCTATTCGTGTTGAACTAGAAGCACTCACAGCCGATGACTTTAAACGCATTCTAACTGAGCCGCATGCGTCACTCACAGAACAACAACGCGAACTACTTAAAACTGAACAAGTAAATGTAGAGTTTGCCGATGATGCAATTGAGCGTATCGCTAAAGCCGCTTGGCAGGTAAACGAAAAAACCGAAAATATCGGTGCTCGTCGCTTACATACTGTGATGGAAAAACTAATGGAAGAAATTTCATTTGATGCTTCAGAGCAAGCAGGTTCAAATCTAGTGATTGACGCCGCTTATGTTGAAAAACATTTAGGCGCATTAGTTGAAGATGAAGACTTAAGCCGCTTTATTCTTTAATTTTAAAACTAGGATCTAGGGCCTAGGTTCTAGGTTCTAGGTTCTAGGTTCTAGGTTCTAGGTTCTAGGTTACTCACAAAGGTATAACAATGAAACAAGTGATCAAGGTACACCATCATACCGTTAGCAAAGCGCTTGATGTTTATTTTGATGACGACTCAACTTGCACTTTCAGCAGTGAGTTTTTGCGTGTTCACTCCCCTTCTGCCGAAGTACAAGGCCATGGCAATGAGCCGATGAAACTCGTTTTGAGTAAATCACAGGTTGGCATCAGCAAAATAGAACCCGTTGGTCACTATGCAATTAGACTCATCTTCGACGATAACCACAACAGCGGCTTATTCAGTTGGAGCTACTTATCACACCTACAAGCTAACCATGATGATCTATGGCAAACATATCAGCAACGCGTAGCAGAGCACCAAGCTAACAAAGACAGCGTACCGATCAAGTTTGTGCCTTAATGAGTTGGCGAGAGTAAAGTTAGCAAGTTAAAAGGTTCAAGGTGAAAGTTAGCCCAGCTCGGCGTTAAAGCTGATTATGTGGTTGTGGTTGTGGTTGAGTGCAGCGAAATCTAATGAGAAGGTTCTAGGTTCTAGGTTTGCCGAGCCATAAAGTAGTCTTATCAAACTTTGTCAAATTAGTGAACTTCAATCAAATCAAACAGGCGTGTTTGTGCCAATATAGTCTTTGAACATTCGCAATTTCCCCCAGACAGCTTCCTAGCTGAACAACATTGGCTTGATAGATGTTTTACTTACTATTGATGTCATTTTTAACTTTTTGGTTTAACTCCATAAACTCTTTTACCAATGAGTCGCAAACAGACTTTTTAGCAGCACATTTTACTTCAGTAGTTATTCCAATCTGACCATTTCTCTCGACAACCGCACGGCGCACAACTGACGGATATGAAGGGTGAGCTTTGGGTGCAAATGACCAAAGAGCTTTATTCGTATTATCGTTTACAATAACCCAACCTTTAGACTCACTAATCTCTGCATCGAGATCTAACTTCAGCGCTTCGAGAGCCCCTAAAACAGTGTTATAACCAAAAACTTGCCCATTTTTTCCTTCATATCCCAACTTTGAGTTTGAATCAGTAGCAAATGAAAAACACGAAAAAATTAATAAAGCTAAAAATATTACTCGATTCATATACAGCCCTACTTAAGCACATAACGAGCCTATAGAATTACTCGTTTTTAATTTATTTTTATTAATGCATTAACCATAGCGGAGTTGCAATTTTGATTCAATCGCTTAGTCATATTCGGGTTAGATTAACGACTATTTAAGCATGTAAGTACTAAACGCTAAGTTTCCCTCATTTACTTCTCATTCCCTGCTATTTGTGCAAAAGATCTTTAACTGAATTATTCACAAGGAAGTTAAGTAACTAGAGCCTGAGATTGGCGTAGGTCGTGCTTTAGCGCGTCAATTCCAATGGTTAATTGATTTTCGTCATAAATGACGAACTACAGGATAAATAATTAGGCTTTGTGGCTAATGGATTCAGCTCAATAAATCTGTTGTTTTTTCCTCATTTAATTACCCAAACTAAAAAGCCATAAGCTCAAAGCAACTCAGGTTGCTTAAAACTTATGGCTTAGCGCTTAAAGCTCAACTAACTCCTAGAGCCTAAACCCTAGCACCTATTATTAAACCTTAAACTTATCTATCGCTTGATGCAGTACTTTCGCCTGCTCTGATACTTCTTCACTGGTTTGTGCATTAGTAACAGCATGGCCTGATGCGCTTTCGGCAATATCACGAATTCTCACTACATTTTTATTCACCTCAGAGGCCACTTGGCTTTGTTCATCAATGGCCGCGGCAATATGGGTGCTCATGTCCATGATGGTTTGTACATCTTCAGTGATAGAGCTAAGTAACTCACCTGCCTTTGTGGCTTGAGCAGCACTTTCTCCCCCTTGTGTGCGGCAACGTTGCATTATACTCACCACTTCTTGAGTGCGCTCTTGCAAGGTTGAAATAATACTTTCGATTTCTGTTGTTGATTCCTGCGTGCGCTGAGCAAGCGAACGTACTTCGTCAGCAACAACAGCAAAGCCTCGTCCTTGCTCTCCGGCACGGGCTGCTTCAATAGCTGCATTCAGAGCAAGTAAGTTTGTTTGTTCTGCAATACCGCGAATTACATCCAATACTGAACCAATTGTTTCACCGTCTTTTTCAAGTTGTGAAACCACTGAAGAGGCATTACCAAGTGAATCCGAAAGTTGATTAATGTGCTTAACAGTAGATTCTACTTCCGAGCGCCCCTGTTGTGCGCTTAAGTTAGTCGACTCGGCCTTTTTAGCCGCCGCTTCAGTATTGTGAGAAATATCTTGAATGGTTGCCTGCATTTCAGTAGCAGCTGTTGCTACCATATCAGCTTCATGCAATTGCTCTTGCATACCGCTACTTGTTGCAGAGGTTGTCTCTGATAAGTTACCTGTCGCAATATTTAATGTAGTGAGCGCGGTATTTACTTCATAAATAAGCTTTTTGAAATCACCAATTAAACTATTAAAGTCAATGGTCATAGTAGTGATTTCATCTTTACCGGTTTCTTCAATAAACAAGCTTAAATCGTTGTTGCGCCTAATATCATTAATGGTGTGATATACCCGCTCGATAGGTAAGATGATTGAACGACTAGTAAAATAAACCAGTGCCATAACAATTAAGCTAGCAATGACAAAAATAGCAATTGCTAGCATTTGTGCCTGCTTAGCAGTTTCATCCACTTGCTGTTTGGTCTCGCTTGTAATGCGCGAAACCACCTCATCACTTTGTTTGACACTACCGCGCATTTTTCCTAGAGCACCTGAATCTAAATCTAGACCCAGTGCAACTTGTGCATCCACCAGTGCTGTAAACTTACTTTGATAGCTGTTAAGTAATAAGGCCAACTGCCCACTAGTGTTAGCATCAATATCTGCCGCTCTAATTTGTTGGCTTAATTGCTGGGTTAAGTCTTTAAAACGCGAAAGGTATTTAAGATCTAAGCGCAGCATAAAATCTTTTTCGGCGCGGCGTAACTGTAGCATTAAAGTTAAAAGTTGGTTGTTGTCTTGCTCATCTAGCACCATTTCCATCTCATGTACCGCACTACGCAACTCACCATATAAGGCGTCTGTTGGGTGCAATCCTATGACACGTTGTAACTCAACAACTTTTTGAAAATCGTTATAATACTTCTCAGCTAGCGCCGCGAACTGATTAACTTGAACAGTGGCGATATTTAATTCATTTGACAGTACAGTCAGTTTATCGAGTTTAGACTGCAATTGTTCATACTCTTGATCAAATGCTGCTAACTTCGACACATCCTTATAAAAAAGAAAATCTTTTTCATGTTTACGCATCGATAGCTCATGTATATCCAGTTCTTCTGCATATTGAATGGTTTCATTTAGTTTTAGCATGGTCCGTGCTTCATAAATGATGATACAAAGCATAACAATCATTGCTAAACCAACAACTAAAGCGTTAATTTGTAACCGACGCTTAATCGTCAGGTTTTGGAGTAAAGTCATCTACAACAGCCTTTCTAATTTAATCATTATGATTATAGTCAAGTATTGGTCTTAATGTGCTGATTATCTCACTTTAAACCAATAATCTGTAAATTAATTTACTCTTTATCTAAAATTAAGCCACTGAATCCCATAATGATTCGTGTAAATTTTGGGTGTTACTCCATTGCTTCTCTGCCAGCCAGTTTACCAACGGCTTAGGATCACTGGGAAAGTTTATCTGCATGTGATCTTTGCTAGTAATCCACTCATCAAGTGCACATGGGTTTAAATAACTCATCACATGCGCTGCTTTCATGGCTAATAACGTTTGTGCATTGGCATCCTGCTCAAATTGACCTGACAATGGTTTGAGTAATAATTTTTTACCGAGCTTTAGCGCTTCACTTGACAGTTCAAACCCTGCATTGGCTATTACGCCGCTGGCGTTGGCTAAGTCATTCAAAAAGCCACTGCGTGAAGGTGCCCTTAAATGAATGTGCCCATGAGAGTTATTTTTTGCATCGGGGTGATAACAATAAAACTCTTTAGCCGGAAAGTCCTTTAAATAATCAACCACACTTGCTAGTTCTTCAAATGGTAAATAAACCAATACCTTATTATCAACACTCACTGGATTATCATGATGGTGATTGGCAATAAACGGTGGGATGATATTGCCTGCAAACGGTTGCCAATGAACGCCTAAATAAACATCGGCAGGCGCATAACAACGAATTAATGAACGGCGAAATAAACCATGACCAAACATAGGCACTTTGGGTGATAAAAAAGCGGCTTGGTGGCTCATTCCAATAACCGGCACACCTTGGCGCTTTGCTGCCCACGCGCTGATGGGTTCAAAGTCATTAAACACAAAATCGTAACTGGATACATCCAGCTGCTTAATATCATTTAGCAATTTGCACACTCGCGCATTCTTTACTGTGCGTAAACTACTGACTTGACCATTTTGGGTTGAAAACGATAATCCGCGAAAACTACGGTAATTTATAAATTCGCCCATATCAAAATAGTCTTGCTGCGCGCGCCCTGAAAAAACATAATCAACTTCTACGCCCATCTGGCTAAACGCATTTGCCATTACTCGTGCACGAGTTATATGTCCGTTTCCTGTGCCTTGAATACCGTACAGTATTCTCATAGATAACCCACCAATAAAATAGCCATTACACCACAACTTGAACCCATTAAAGCCCCAAGCACGACATCAGCAGGGAAGTGAACCCCTAGCACCACACGAGAAGCAGCCACACCGCTGGCCCATGCAAACCATAACCAGAATAATTCTGGAAAATATTGCGCCAGTATAATGGCGACTAAAAAAGCGCCCGCACTATGCCCTGATGGCAAACTAAACTTATCGCTAGGCACTATATATGCGCCTTTTACTAAACAATCACATGGGCGAACTCGCGCGAAGGTTTTTTTTGCAACATAATAAATTGGTCTTTCGATCAAAAAGCCAAGCAACAAGGTGATCGATAGCAGTTGCAACTCTTGCTCACTGCCTAACCAGCCAAACCCCAAAGCCATCATGACGTATAAGCCACCATTACCGCTTTTTGAAAACCCTAACGCTGAATTTTTTATCCATACGGGTGAGTTTCCATTAAATAGCTTAAGGAACAAATCTTCATCTAACTGTGCAACCTTTTTTAGTATATTGTTCTGACTCATGGTTGGGTCCTTTTTCACGCAAACTATGTACACAATTTCAGCATAGGCGCTCTAAATAACAATTGGGTGACGCTTTTAAGACACTAATGTTGCTTTTACCTACTTACGCTCTTTTTTGCATAAAAAGAGCACAATTAACTATCATTAAGTCGTTGTTATTGCGTTTAAGAGGGGTATACTGAAGACTAGCTCATATATCTTTTAGAAGGATAGAAAAATGGATTACAGCACCTCAGATTTATGCGATCACTTTGCCGACGTGGTCGATGTGCTCGAACCTATGTTTATTAACTTTGGTGGCCGTCACAGTTTTGGTGGCCGTATCAAAACCGTTAAATGTTTTGAAAATAATGAACTGATCAGAGAGATCCTTAGCGAAGATGGTGATGAGTGTGTTTTACTCATTGATGGCGGTGGTTCAACTCGTCGTGCACTGATTGATATTGAGCTAGCTGAATTAGCCATAGAGAATAATTGGCAAGGCATTGTTGTTTACGGTGCAGTACGCCACGTAGACGAACTTGAAGAACTCGACTTTGGTATTCAAGCGATTGCATCTATTCCTGTTGCGGCAGATAGCCAAGGTGCTGGTGAAGATGGTATTGGGGTTAATTTTGCCGGTGTTTCATTTTTTGATGATGATTACATCTACGCAGACAGCACGGGGATCGTGTTATCAGCTGAAGAGCTAGAATTGGAAATTGTTGAAGAATAAATGTCCGAATACCTACATATTTATGATGAAGCGACTGTTAAACCTTGGTGTAGCAGTCGTTTAAATGAAAAAAAAGCATGGCAGTCTATTGCTTTATTAGACACCCAAGTAAACCCACTACAGGCCATGCAAGATGCTGCACAGTTTGGTATTAAATACGTTTTACTTGGCATCTGTGAAGACATTGGCCCCAGAGCAAACCTTGGTAATGGCGGAGCAAGCGATGGCTGGCACGCATTTATTAAGCGCTTTTTGAATCAGTCAAATAATCAATTTTTAGCAAACGAAAAAGTGTTATTGCTTGGTGAGGTTGGTGTTGCAGATATTACCGCAGCCGCAGCTGATTTAGATATTCAGAACCCAGAGCAACTTAACCAATTACGTGATTATTGCGGCCAATTAGATACCCGTGTTGAGCACGTGTTAAATTTAATTTTTAGCGCCGGCCTTGAGCCAATAATAATAGGTGGCGGCCATAACAATTGCTTAGGTATTATTCGTGCTTTAAGCAAACATAAAAAGCAGCCTATCAACGCTATTAATTTTGACCCTCACGCCGATTTTCGTGACTGTGAAGGTCGTCATTCTGGCAATGGCTTTCGTTATGCATACAATGAGCAGCACCTGCATAATTACCATGTAATTGGATTGCACGAACTAAAGAATAATCAAGCGATTATTGACGCATTAGCTGAGGCTAAGTTTGGTTATGATAGCTACCAAGCACTGCAAGTAAGGCGTGAAAAATCACTCACGCAAGCATGCCAGCAAGCGCTTGATAAATTAAGTCATGCACCTTTAGGTGTAGAAGTTGATTTAGACAGTATTTCATTAATGCCAGTAAGCGCATACACCAATTGCGGATTTAGCGTCAGTGATGCAGAGCATTTTGTATATTTAGCCGCAACGCAAGCTAATAGCCAATATTTACACCTTTGTGAAGCAGCGCCAAACCAACACCCTAGTGGTTTAAATGCGGGATTGAATGATGCCGGGCAAATCATTACCGCACTGGTTAATGCATACCTGCAAGCTAAAGAAAACTAAGCCGTCGCGTAATTTAGCTGTGCTCGATTTGCCATTGCTTTAACCAAGAGATCATACCTACACTACTCAATGGGTGGCTAAAATAATAACCTTGGGCTGCGAACGCATTGAGGTTATTAACAAAGCTCAACTGTTCTTGGGTTTCAACCCCCTCGCAAATCACTTTACTGTTTTGCTGATTATGCATATCAACCATGCCAGCTATTAAACTTCGTATATGTCCTTGCTGACTAAAGTCTGCGGTAAGTGATGGTGACACTTTTACATATTCAACAGCTAAGCTGGGTAATTTAGCCAACCACACTGGGCTGTCACCTAAGCCGTCGACACACATTTTAACCCCTTTGCTATTAAGCCTGGCTACCATTGCTTTACCTTGGTCATCTAAATTCATAAAGACCTCAAGCGGGCACTCTACGATTAAATCTCCGGGTAATAATTGATGCTCTAAAAAGACCTGATCAATAAATGCAATAAACTCTTCATTTAGCATTTCTGGGCCAAATATATTTGTGCTTAATGGCATTTTAATACCTTCCATCCGCAATGCCATTACCAACTCTGCAGCTCTTTCGATAACAAACTCAGCTAAAGGATACCCCAACCCTGCAATACGAATATCTTCGATAAATCGGCTGGCAGATAAAATACCTTGCTTAGGGTGTTGCCAGCGTAACAGCAACTCCAAGAACTCGATATCTTCATCATGATTACGAATAACGGGCTGAAAATACAACTCCAACTCGCTCGAAAAGTTAATATTGGCCAACTCTTTTAATCGAGCTTGCTGCTCCAGCTGTTCAACCATCATTTGTTGATGAAAAGCGACAACTTGTTTATTAGGTTGACCATCGAGTGCTAAATACCCGTAGGAAATTAAACTATCAAAGCCACTGCCTTGTTCATCACAATTTACATAGCTTGCACGAGCAGTTACTTCAACAGTGCAATTAGCCACATTGAAAGGTTTTAGCGTTGCCCCTAGTATTTGGCTAATAAGTTTTTCGTGAAGATGTTTTTGGTTATCTAAACTGCAAATAAACGCAAAATTTAATCCGCCTAAATGCGCTAACTTTTGCTGCGCTGATATATTAATAACGTCTTCAATAGCTAATAACTGTTTTGCTCTACTTGCCGATTGCGCCAATAGTAAATCGCCGAAGTCTCGACCTATATGCTGGTTTACAGCAGCAAAACCTTCTAAGCGAATAATAACGAGTGCGCCATCATGCTCACCACCTTGACGCCAGTCATAATAAGCCTGTTTTAATTTAGCACGATTTGGTAGTTCAGATAGCGGCGATGAAATTAACGGCTCGTCTCGGTTAACTTCATCTTGGCTATTGGTTAAGTCATGTTCATCTTCGAAAAAATAACCTGAACCTGCTAATACCAGCGTTGCAAGTACCACCCAATGATTTGGAATAGCTAACAACAGATGGGCAGCAAAGCAAATCGTAAAAACTAACGCAGCACCAAAGCTAATGCTCAACATAGTCCAGTTGTTTTGTTTAAACGTCTGCCACAAATGCAGGGCAATCAACAAGGCGAGTAATAATTCAAGGTAGGCGTAATGAAAGCTCAATAATGCTAGTGCAACAAAGACGTTGGCTATGTAACTTAAGCGTAGCAATGGGTGCCTTACAACACATAAGGCACATATCATTGACATCAGTATCGCCCCACTTAGAAAAACGGGGATCTGTGTGTTAGTTAAAAAAGAGCTTCCTGCTATTTGTGTCAGTCCAGTAGTTGTTAATAGCGCAAGTAAAGTCATCAAATAAGTACAGCATAAAAATAGACTAATTAAGTCTACCTAATATCCACAAGTTTAACAGTTTATTTACACCTAATTGATAGCTTAATTGCGCTGGGTGTGAGATCTGCCAGTGTGCGATGTCTGCTCTCATACCCACTTTAAGCACACCTCGATCAGTTAAACCCAGTGCCTTAGCTGCATTTCGAGTTACACCAGCTAAGGTTTCTGTGGGGGTTAACCTAAATAATGTGCATCCCATATTCATCATTAATTGCAAAGAGCACAATGGTGATGTTCCCGGATTAAAGTCTGTCGATATCGCAATGGGCACATTATGCTGCTTTAATAAATCTATTGGTGGTTGTTTAGTTTCGCGTAAAAAGTAAAACGCGCCAGGTAGTAGCACGGCAACCGTGTCAGCAGCAGCCATCGCTTTCACACCAGACTCATCTAAGTACTCTATATGATCGGCTGAAAGCCCCTTAAACTCAGCCACCAGCTCTGCACCTTGCTGATTTGATAATTGCTCGGCATGGCATTTTACGGGTAAGTTATGTTTTTTAGCCGCAGCGAATACACGACGGGTTTGCTCATTACTAAATCCGACATTTTCGCAAAATACATCAACCGCATCGGCTAAATTGGCAGAAACAACTTGCTCTAGCATGTCATTACAAACTAAGTCTATGTATTCATCACTGCGCCCTTTATATTCAGCTGGTAATGCATGTGCGCCTAAAAATGTGGTCTTTACGTCAACAGGGTGGTTTTCTCCCAGCAGTCGAGCAACTTCGAGTATTTTAACTTCATTTTCGCAATCAAGCCCGTAGCCCGATTTAATCTCAACCGTAGTCACACCTTCAGCATAAAGCGCATTTAGTCTGTCTTTCGCCAGTACAAATAGTGCTTCGTGATCGGCTTCACGTGTGGCTCGCACAGTACTGGCAATCCCGCCTCCTTGAGCAGCTATTTGCTCATAGCTAACGCCTTGTAGTCGCTGTTCAAATTCTTCGGCCCGAGAGCCCGCAAATACTAAATGCGTGTGACAGTCAATTAAACCTGGCGTTAACCACTGCCCTTTTGCTGAAAGCATTGGCGTCGCAAAAGCATCAAATTTTGGTAACTCGCTTTGCTTTCCAAGCCACGCTATATGACCATCTTTAATTGCTAAGGCCGCATTTTCAATAGCACCATATGCAGAGTCGATACTGCTATCCATGGTGGCAATATTGGCGTCGGTTATTAATAAATCCCACTCACAAGATAAACTGTCTAATGTTGAATTACTCATCACGGCCCTTAAAAAAGTTTTTTATTAGTTTAACAACTCACCTTGTATATACAAGCTTATTATGCCATCTTATAGCTAATATAAAATTAATACACAGTGTAATTTAAACCAATGACGACTCCTAAGTTCGCACAAATTAAGCAATTCATTGTTGATAATATTCGTAGTGGCGCTTGGCTTGAAAACCAACGTGTTCCTTCTGAAAATGAATTGACCGAGCAATTTAGCGTCAGCCGAATGACTGCCCGCCGCGCTTTAAGTGAATTAACCGAAGCCGGTATTTTAACCCGCAGCCAAGGGCTTGGTACGTTTGTAGCAAGCTTTAAGTCACAATCGTCATTACTTGAAATTAAAAATATAGCTGATGAAGTAAAAGCCCGAAATGGTAATTACAGCTGTACCGTTTTAGTGCTTGAATCAATCAACGCAGTAGCACCGATTGCCATTGCATTAGGGGTTGAAGTCAATAGCGTGGTTTATCGCAGTGTTTTAGTGCACAACGAAAATGAATTACCACTGCAAGTAGAAGAGCGGTTTGTAAACCCAGCCCTTGCGAGTAATTATCTACAGCAAGATTTTACAGCCCTGACACCACACGAATATTTATCCAGCGTGGCACCATTAACCGAAGCGCGCCATACCGTCGAAGCGGTAATGCCTAACAGCGAAATGTGCCAATGGTTAAACCTCTATCATGAAGAGCCATGCTTACAGGTTATACGTCGAACATGGTCATCAGCGGGCATTGTGAGTTTTGCACGCCTAGTATCACCTGGTAGCAAATACCGTTTAGGTGGGCACTTAACGTTTAAAAACAACAAAAAGTAACTAAATATCATAAAGATGCGCTTAACTGCGTATTTTTTGTAACTAATAAGCTTGTATATACAACAGGAGCACACTATGAATAACAGACTCGATGAATCGCGTGTTATACGCGCACCTCACGGTGATAAAATTAGTGCTAAAAGCTGGCTCACAGAAGCGGCTAAACGTATGCTAATGAATAACCTCGACCCTGAGGTTGCAGAGCATCCACATGCATTAGTTGTCTATGGCGGCATCGGCCGCGCAGCACGCAACTGGCCTTGTTTTGATAAAATCATCGAAACCTTAGATAGACTCGAAGATGATGAAACATTACTTGTCCAATCTGGTAAACCTGTTGGTGTATTTAAAACGCATGGCAACGCGCCGCGAGTACTCATTGCGAACTCAAACCTAGTACCACACTGGGCAAACTGGGAGCATTTTAACGAGCTCGATAAACTTGGTTTGATGATGTACGGACAGATGACGGCTGGCTCTTGGATTTATATTGGCTCACAAGGCATTGTGCAAGGTACTTATGAAACCTTTGTTGCTATGGCAAAACAGCACTTTGCTGGCGATGCTAAAGGTAAATGGGTGTTAACCGGCGGCTTAGGCGGTATGGGCGGCGCACAACCCCTTGCTGCAACTATGGCAGGTTTCAGCGCTTTAGTAGTCGAGTGTGATGAAAGTCGTATCGATTTTCGTATTAAGACTCGCTATGTTGATGTTAAAGCGACTGACTTAGATCATGCCTTAACCCTGATTAATGATGCCTGTGCTAAAGGCGAAGCACTCTCTGTGGGTTTATTAGGTAATGCCGCCGATATCTTTAGCGAGCTAGTTGAGCGTAATATCACCCCTGATGTCGTAACCGACCAAACCTCTGCTCATGATCCGCTAAATGGTTATTTACCACAAGGCTGGACTATGGAGCAGGCAGCAAAGATGCGTGAGCAAGACGCGACAGCTGTTGTAAAAGCGGCTAAGCAGTCTATGGCTGTACAAGTGAAAGCGATGCTCGCATTGCAACAAGCAGGTGCAGCAACAACTGACTATGGTAATAATATTCGTCAAATGGCATTTGAAGAAGGCGTAGAGAATGCATTTGATTTTCCAGGTTTTGTACCCGCTTATATCCGCCCATTATTTTGTGAAGGCATTGGTCCTTTCCGCTGGGTAGCGCTTTCAGGTGATCCTGAAGATATTTATAAAACCGATGCTAAGGTCAAAGAGCTTATTCCTGATGACAAGCATTTACACAACTGGTTAGATATGGCCCGCGAACGTATTCAGTTCCAAGGTTTACCGGCACGTATCTGCTGGGTTGGCTTAAAAGACCGCGCGCGTCTAGCATTAGCATTTAATGAAATGGTTAAAAACGGCGAGTTAAAAGCACCCGTTGTGATTGGTCGTGATCACTTAGATTCTGGCTCTGTTGCTAGTCCTAATCGCGAAACTGAAGCCATGAAGGATGGCTCTGACGCGGTATCAGATTGGCCATTACTTAACGCATTATTAAACACCGCTGGCGGTGCTACTTGGGTGTCGTTACATCACGGTGGTGGTGTAGGCATGGGCTTTAGCCAACACTCAGGAGTAGTTATTGTTGCAGACGGTACTGATGAAGCGGCAGCACGTGTAGGACGAGTACTTTGGAATGACCCTGCCACAGGCGTAATGCGCCATGCGGATGCCGGTTATGATATCGCAGTTAATTGCGCCATTGAACAAGGTCTAGACCTACCAATGCTAAATAAGGATTAATCATGTTTGAATATACACTCACACCCGGACAACTTGATTTAGCAACTTTGCGCCAAATAAATCAATCACCAGTCACTTTAACACTCGCCAAAGACAGCGACATCAAAATTGCTGCCAGTGCGCAAACAGTGCAAGACGTGATTGATCAACAGCGTACAGTTTATGGCATAAATACTGGTTTTGGTTTATTAGCAAATACAAAAATTGCCGAACACGAACTTGAGCTATTACAACGCTCAATTGTACTCTCTCATGCCGCTGGTATTGGTGAGTATATGGATGACAGTACAGTTCGCTTGATGATGGTGTTAAAAATCAACTCATTATCACGTGGTTTCTCAGGTATTCGCTTAAAAGTCATTGAGTTTTTTATCCAGCTACTCGCTGCACAAGTCTACCCTTGTGTGCCAAAAAAAGGCTCTGTTGGCGCCTCCGGTGATTTAGCACCGCTATCGCATATGTGCCTACCTCTGTTGAGTGAAGGCGAAATGCGTCACCAAGGACAAGTAATTAAAGCCAGTGAAGGTCTAAAAATTGCGGGTCTTGAGCCACTCACTTTAGCGGCCAAAGAAGGACTCGCGCTTCTAAACGGCACGCAAGCGTCGACCGCATTTGCATTACAAGGTTTGTTCCGTACTGAAAACCTGTATGCGCAAAGTTGTGCAATTGGCTCAATGAGCATTGAAGCTGCGATGGGTAGCCGCTCACCATTTGACGCACGTATTCATGACGTTCGTGGTCAACGTGGACAAATTGATTCAGCGGCAGTATTTCGTGACATACTAGGCGAACAATCACAAATAAGTGACGCCCATGTTGATTGTGAAAAAGTACAAGACCCCTATTGCTTACGTTGTCAGCCGCAGGTGCTTGGCGCTTGCTTAACCCAAATTCGTCAAGCTGCTGAGGTACTGTTGTGTGAATCTAACGGTGTTACCGACAACCCGTTAGTATTTGCTGATGTTGGCGATATTATCTCTGGCGGTAACTTTCATGCAGAGCCTGTAGCCATGGCCGCGGATAATCTAGCCCTAGCAATAGCCGAAATCGGCGCACTGGCTGAGCGACGTATCGCCTTATTGATTGACTCTAACCTGTCAAAGCTCCCGCCATTTTTAGTTGATAATGGCGGCGTTAACTCTGGCTTTATGATTGCGCAAGTAACAGCAGCGGCATTGGCCTCTGAAAATAAATCACTCGCACACCCAGCATCGGTAGATAGCTTACCGACCTCAGCAAACCAAGAAGATCATGTATCAATGGCAACGTTTGCTGCGCGTCGCTTAAGCGAAATGGCCGATAACACTCAAGGCGTGCTCGCCGTTGAATGGTTAGCATCAGCCCAGGGCCTTGATTTTAGAGCACCACTTAAAGCATCGGCTAAAGTTGAACAAGCAAAAGCAACCTTGCGCGAAAAAGTGAGCTACTACGATAAAGACCGCTATTTTGGTCCTGATATCGAAGCTGCAAATACGTTATTAGCGCAAGGTAATCTATGCAGCCTGCTACCTGATGGTGTACTGCCTTCATTTTAAATATCAAACTGATAATTAAAGCCAAGTGATTCAATCGCCGAGCCATTAATAATGCGCTCGGCTTTAACATCACTGGTAAATGTAGGTGCTGGTGTACCGTATTGCGCACATTTTTGTTTATAGTAATCAGCTTTACTTGGGTGTGCAGGGTTAACTACATTATAAATAGGTGCTGCCGTTTGCCACTGTTCAAGTACGGTCACAATTGCATTTATTACATCTTGCTGATGCACCATATTCACAACTTGTTGACTAGAACTGTTTAATTGCTTACCAGCTACAAACCGTCCTGGCTCTCGCCCAGGCCCGACTAATCCAGCAAGGCGTAATACTTTACCTCCAGCATTTAACACACTTTGCTCGGCATCGATTAACCTTTGTTGGCGCTCACCTGAAGCAGTAATATCACTTGCTTCATCATAAATATTTGCACTGGGGTCGTACACACCTGTGGATGAGCACAACAAAAAACCCTGTGCATTCATTGCTTTTGCTAATTTTAAGCTGCGTTCTAAAGTCGCCTGATAGTTACTTTCAGGTTGTCGGCTGCGTGGTGGCATCGCACACACCCACCATGCATTTTCCAAATCCAGCTGATGAATTAATTGCTCATTTTGCAACACAAACTGCCTTAAAAATTCTTCTTGATGCTCTGCACTTCGATGTGTGCCTTGAACTTGCCAGTTCTGTTGTAGCCTATTCAGGCATAACGCCTGACCTAACCAACCAGCCCCTAAAACGACTAATTTGCGCTCGAATATACCCATAAAGTAACAAGACCCTTACGATTTTATAAAAAATGCTGCATTTGCCTTACCCCATAATATGGCGATTAAGACTAAGATATGATTATATATAGATGCCTACTCTACTAAATAACAAGAATGTGTGCACTCATGCTTAAAAATCTATCATTGCGAAAAAAAATATTATTGTTAATTGGAGGGACAATTAGTGTTTTACTAATTATTGCCTCAGCCTACTTTGTCAATCATATCGCCTCGCTATCGCGACAAGGTATTGAGCGCGAAGCTCATAGCTATCTACAAAGCGAACAACTTTCAATGCAAGGCTACTTTGCTAAATACGGTAAATTAGTCAGCACCTTTGTGACAAACCCACACTTAGTGAACTGGTTTGATGCCTGGGATCAACGAGATCAACCGCTTGAAGGTGCACCTGGGTATAACGAAGTCGATCAAGACTTTGTCCGCATCAGTAGCAATGATGAAAATGTTTTATCAGCATTTTTTGCCTCAGCAAAAACTGGCGAATACTTTAAAGAGCATGAACGTACAACTCATTATAATGGCCAACCTTATTATGCCTATAAGCGTGGCTGGTGGCAGGACGCCCTAAAACTAAACCGTCTTTATGTTGGGCCTATCTCAGTTGATTTGACCACAGGGAACGCCTCTGCGGTAGTGCAACAGCCTGTATATAACCAACAACGTGAACTTATCGGCTTTGGTGGTGTTGATTTACAGCTCAACAAAATCAATAAAATGGTTGAAGACATTCGCTTTAATGGTCAAGGTTACGGATTTTTACTTGATGGCGATCAAAAAGTTGTTCATCTATCTAACCGTACCAACCACAAACTATCGGTTACTGACGAAGGCCCCAATGGTAAAGAAGGCCTAGAGCAATTAGAAAAGCAGTTTAGCGATACCAGCGGCTTTAGCCAATTAAACCGTGAAATGAAGAGCAACACCCGTGGTGATGCTAGTGTTACTCTGCAAGGACAAGAATATTTTGTGGTTTATGACCGCTTACAGCTAGAAGAGCCCTACCTAAACTGGTATGTGGGTATTTTAGTACCCCGTTCGATGATTGATGAGCCAGTGAATCAAGCGGTCACCACGACCACGACTTCTGTTGTTATTATTCTTTTAATCATTATTGCAATGATCATGTGGGCAACTCATATGATAGCCCAACCAATCACCACTCTAACTCACATTATGCGCGACATTGCCTCGGGTGATGGTGACTTAACGCAAAAGATCACCATTGATAGTAAAGATGAAGTGGGTCAATTAGCTCATCACATGAATACCTTTATTGATAAACTTCGCGCTATGATGCTAGACACAGCTGCACAGGCTGAGCAACTGACCAATGCAGCAGCGCAGTTAAAGTCGGTATCGCAGAAAACCAATGACGAAATCCAGCAAGAGAAGCAGCAAGTTGATAGTGTGAGTGCTGCGGTTACTGAAATGGCCACCACAGTAATGGAGATTTCACGTAATGCGCAGCACACCAATAGCGCCGCAGAAGAAGTACAAAACATAACTGCCGATGGCGCTACTCGCTCGCAGAACGCCCAAAGTGTGATGACAGCACTGGCCGAGCATATTGGTGAGGCGTCTACGGTGGTTGCTGGCTTAGAACAAGAAAGTGGCAACATTGGTGCTGTTGTTGATGTAATCAATTCAATTGCAGAGCAAACAAACCTACTTGCACTTAATGCCGCAATAGAAGCAGCACGAGCCGGTGAACAAGGTCGTGGCTTTGCTGTAGTAGCCGATGAAGTACGTTCACTTGCTAGTCGTACCCAAGAGTCTACCGATGATATTCGTAACATGATCTCGCGTTTACAACAAATTGCTCAAAAAGCATCGATCATGATGCAACAAGGTCAAGAGCGCGCGCAAGGCTCCGTTACACAAACACAAGAAGTACTCGATGCGCTGAAGAACATTGCTAATGCGGTAACCAGTGTTCAAGACCAAAGCCATCAAATAGCGACCTCTACTGAGCAGCAAACTGTCGTCGCGGAAGATATAAATAGCAGTTTGTCGGCTATTAATCACTTAGTGAACAGCACCGCGGATCATGCTTTAGAGCTTGCCGATGAAGCACGTGATTTGAATGAGCTTGCCAGTTCACTAAATAGTACAGTCAATCAATTTAAGCTTTAACGCTTATAAAAATAAAAAGAGTGCCTTGTGCACTCTTTTTTTGTTGTAGATCAATAACGCTTTGTTGCAACTTTTTATAATGACGCAAACTTTATATAAAGGTGCGCGTGATGATTAATTTACCCAAGTGGGATCAAAGCTTAATAAACAAATACAATGTATCGGGACCGCGGTATACCTCCTACCCGACAGCTTTATCGTTTAATGAAGGCTACCAACAGAATGACCTTATTGATGCAGTAGAATCATCATCAACTAACAGCCTCTCTTTATATATTCACATTCCGTTCTGTAGTCAACTTTGCTATTACTGTGGCTGTAATAAAGTCATTACTCGCCATCAATCAAAGGCCGATCTTTACCTGGATTACTTAGAAAAAGAGATCATTGCACAGTCACAACTGTTTAATCACTATCAAGTTGAGCAACTGCATTTAGGGGGTGGTACACCCACTTTTTTAACTGCAGCTCAAATGGCACGCCTGATTGGCATACTTGAACTGCATTTTCAATTTAGTCCAGATGCAGAGCGCGGCATTGAAATTGATCCTCGATCGCTTGCTGATGGCATGCTTAATCATTTACGCTTTTTAGGCTTTAATCGGGTATCATTCGGGATTCAAGATTTTAACGATGAGGTACAACTTGCCGTTAATCGTCCTCAGTGTGCAGATGCAGTAAAAAGCTTGATCAGTGAAGCTCGCGAGCTTGGCTTCAACTCAATCAATGCAGATATGATTTATGGCTTGCCTTTACAAACACCACACAGCTTTAAAGAAACCATAGAGCAGCTTATTGCTCTAAGCCCAGATAGAGTCTCTGTATTTAATTATGCACACTTACCTGAGCGCTTTGCCGCACAACGTAAGATCAAAGATGCTGACCTACCTAGCGCCCACGACAAACTCACCATGTTCAAAAATACCCTTGAGCAAATGACTGAAGCGGGTTATCAGTTTATCGGTATGGATCACTTTGCAAAAGCTAATAATGAGCTGGCTGTGGCACAAAATGAGCAACAGTTACACCGTAATTTTCAAGGTTATACCACCCACGGGAACTGCGACTTATTAGGCTTAGGAGTATCGTCAATCTCACAAATTGGCACATCTATTTTACAAAACCAAAAAGAGTTAAAACACTACTACCATGCAATCGACAACAACTTGGGTAGTGCTATTTATAAAGGCATGAAATTAAACCAAGATGATGTGATTCGTGCTGATGTAATCAAGCAGTTAATTTGTCACTTTGAGCTTGATATGCAACATGTAGCCACTAAGTTCCAGCTAGATTTTCAGCGCTACTTTGCTGATTCGTTAACTGCGTTAGCACCACTGCAGGCTGACGGCTTAGTAAAAATAGAAAATGATATTATTCGTGTGACAGCACGAGGGAATTTATTTATTCGTATAATCTGTATGTGTTTTGACGCCCACCTACAAAAGCAAATAAACGCAACACGATTTTCTCGGGTAATTTAACAGAGGACTTAGCAGGTAATAAAAAAGCAGGCTAGGCCTGCTTTTTCTAATTGAATACTACATTTTCACTGCCGGGGGCAGCTTGAAATTCTTCAATAATTTTTTTGCAGTCTGCTTTTATTTGCTCTGCATGTTCTTCTTCCGCGCGCCAACGAGCTGTATCTTGCTTAAAAATCTCTTTTTTCGAGTATTTTTTGCGGGCTTCGTGGGTTGGCATTTCTTTTACCACTTCGTACATAGCAAAAATACCCGGATAACGAAGTGTTAAATCACCTTCATCGGCAAAACTATATTGCGACATCAGCACCCATATTCGTAAGCTTCCCTCAGAAAACTCACATTGCTCTTGCTCCATGGCGCGAGCAATTAAATGAATGCTATCAGCAAGCTTTGCATTACGCTCTAAGCGCGACTTAGCAAGCTTTTGTTGTTGCTTAGCTTGCTCCTTAGCGATTAGTTTATTTTGCGCTCTGAGCTTATACAGCAGCTGCCCTGCGTAGAATGCAAGACCAGCGATGATCACAGCACCCACACACAGAGCTAAGATCATCATCGTCATTATTTATCATCCTCGTCGTCATCTAGCCACTCGTTGGCTAAATCATTCGACAAGTATTGATCAAAGTCGCTGCTACCTTGCTCTTCATACTCTTCGTCATCAAAGTCATCTTCTGGCTCATCTTCAATACCTAAGATTTCGCACAGCACTTGGTGACGATCTATGCGGCTATTAAAGTACTTAGCATCTTTACCAGTTAACATCTCACCTTTTTCATGACGCTCAACTAATTTTAATAAACGCTCATCATTTTCTAAGGCTTCAAGCTCTTGCTCTGGTGATAGTTCTGGTTCAGTCACTTTTTTCAGCTCAACCTGAGGCTTTAGGTTACGTTTTAATTCAACCACTGGCTCAGGTGCTTTAGCAACTAAAGGCACTGGCTTTTTACTGCCTACACGCTTATCTTTATTTTGCGAGTTGCTACTTTTTGTTTCCGGCTGCAGTTCATCTACAGCATTACGAGAGCCCGGTTTTGCACCCTTATGCTTTTTAACGCGCTGCTCTTTTAAAGCACGCATTTCCTGAAGCTTATCTTTACTTAAACGAACAGGGCCGTTAGACGGTATTTTACGTGATTTTTTCTTTCTACTCATATCTTGATCATCTCACTTAAGAGGTTTTGAACAACACACATTATGGCGTTGCAGTGCTGGCCTTGCCAGAAGAATTCGGTTTGTGCGGAAATGAGGTTGGGTTACTCGACTACTAGCGCACTATTTCGCTCGCTATTGTAACAGGACAAATAAAAAGGCGGTAGAGAAAACATCTCTACCGCCTACTAATCTGAGCGCCATAAATCTGGACACTTCTCCCTTCGACTTTTTAGTCTTTATTATTTTTATTATTATTGCTGTTCCATTTTGTTATTGTTTTTACCTTCCGTGTACCATTCCATTTTTTTATTGTTATAAAACTTCCATGAGTTTTTATTATTTTCGGTCTTCAATGACACTTTTTTAGTATTTCCTTTGCAGCATCAACTGATGCCAATCCCAATATGCCGCTAATTACTATCCCTATAGTTCTATCCATTTTGTTTTTATTGTTTTTTGCGACAGGGGTTAATTTACGCATTAATAATTTTGTTACAACTAATTTATATATTTTTTCTTACAGGATACAAGTAACAACAAAACAAAAACAATAAATAACAATAACCTACATTTATAAAATAAATAAAAATAGGAATTTTCCTACACCACGACATGGACAATGTCTTACAAGACGGTGAGCTAAAGCGACGAATTTTGAACAAAAAAAAGCAGCTTGCGCTGCTTTTTTATTCAACTCTGTAATATAATACTAGCTCTAAGGCTAATCTATACAACTTTAGTGTAAACCACCTAAGTACTTAGACAGTACTTCAATATCTTTATCTGTTAATTTCTTCGCTACATCTTGCATCATGCCGTTTAAGTCATTATTACGGCCACCATCGCGGAACTTTTCAAGTTGCGACTTGATATAACCTGGATGTTGGAAAGAAATCTTCGGGAACTTAGCTAAAGACGAACCATTACCGCGAGGGCCATGGCACGATGCACATGATGGAATACCACGCTCTGCATCACCGGCTTTAAATAACATCGCACCAACTTCTGCAACATCTTTAGGTGTTGCACCCTCAGACATATTAAGAGATGCAAAGTAAGCAGCTAAGTCTTTCATATCCTGATCGTTAAGCGGCATAGCCATACCACTCATCACGGGATCCATACGACCTTCTTTGCCCCCAGAAGTCATACCTAGTTTGAATTCTGTAAGCTGTTTATAAATATAGTCTGCGTGTTGACCTGCAATCTTTGGGTAGATATTAACCGGCGCATTACCGTCTGGGCCGTGACAAGCCGCACACGTTGCTGATTTTTCTTTACCTGCGTTTACATCGCCATCAAATGCTGTTGCGTTGCTTGCTGACAACGCACCAAGCAATATAGTTAAAGATAGTGCTATTTTTTTCATGGTGAATTCTCTGTTTCCGACCCTGTATCATCTACAATATGGATGTTGCGATTTATATATTCTACACGATAATAAATTCTCTGGCACGTTTTCTACTCATATTAAACTTATAAATTATAGGGTTTTGACCTAGATTAAGCTTTGTTCATATGGTTTTAGTTTATTTAAGGTGCTTTAGTTGCCTTAAATACGCTTTTTAATGTGTTGGTAATAGTATAAAATACGCGCCCTGAGTAAACATGGTTTACTCTTTATTCATTATTATTGTACTTAGGAAAGCCCGTGCTTAAATCTCGTATCAAATACAACACTGCGTCGTTCGTTACCAGCGCTCCAGATATCACTAAATTACCTGATGATACGGGAATTGAAGTTGCATTTGCTGGTCGTTCTAATGCTGGTAAATCAAGTGCGCTAAATGCACTTACTGATCAAAAACTTGCCCGTACAAGTAAAACGCCTGGGCGAACACAGCTTATCAATACGTTTGAATTAGCAAACGTTGATAATATGCGTTTAATAGATTTACCGGGTTACGGTTTCGCTAAAGTGCCTATCGAAATGAAGAAGAAATGGCAAAAGTCGCTCGGTGAATACCTACAAAAACGTCAAAGCTTAAAAGGCATCGTGGTGTTAATGGATATCCGCCACCCCTTAAAAGACTTAGATTTAGACTTAATTAATTGGGCAATAGGCAGTGAGATCCCTGTTTTAGCACTATTAACTAAAGCCGATAAGCTCAAGCAAGGTGCACGCAAAGCACAAGTACTTCAAGTTCGTCGTGAGTTAAGCAGTTTGGAAGGTGATATTACCGTTCATGCGTTTTCATCACTTAAAGGAACGGGTTTACCTGAGCTGGCGAAAAAACTTGATGAATGGTACTTAGGACCAATCGTTGCAGTACCGCCTACAGAGCAAACGCCTGAATCAGACGCTTAATCGCTGTTATAAATAAAACCGCTGCGTTGCAGACTGAACAAAATAGCCTTGCTCATCAGCTTGAGCTATTTGTTCAGCCCACTGATAAAACACATTTCGCGCAACTCTGGCGCTACAACCATAAGGTAATCGTAAGTAAGGTATTGCTGTTCCTTGATAGTCTTGCATATACAAAAACTGCTGTTTCGTCACTAACCACACCCGATCAATATTATCGATACAACAAAGTACGTCGCCTTGTGCTGTTTGCTCATAACGCCAACTAACTATAATAAATGGTGCGTCCGCAACGGTGATCGCTATTTTCTCTACTGGCGTTTTTAAATAATACGTATCTTGTTCTTTGCATAATACTGACGCAAACAACTTAACCATGGCAATGCGAGAAATTTCACTATCTTGATAATGCCATTTGCCGTTGCTATCAATAACAATTGGCAACGTACCGCACTCGGTAGGTTGCCATTGGTCGAACGGTTTACTTGGCTGCGATAAACTATCCGCTAGCTCAGAAACCGATAACATTACTTATCTTTGCTCAATGTCAGTGAGTAACTAACAGGCACAGCCGTCGCAATAGCTGATAAGCCAGCTAGCTTTTGTAATTGCGCAATACCACCTGTCACTGCAAAGTCAGCAGCGTTGACAATTAAAGGTTCTAAAGATGATACCGTCACATTCCCTTTAGCAGACATGCTTGCAAGTACATCTGTTGTTATCTCTTTTGTTTGGCCATGAAAAGCAAGCTGTGCTTTTATACCTTTTAAAATATGCTGGCCTGGGATAATAGTCGTTAAGTGCTTGCTTAAATCTGCTGTTAACGTAGCCGCAGGAAACTTAACCGTTTCAAATAGTAACTTAGTCATTCGTTCATTGCGGATAGGGATCATTGTTTCAACAGATGACAAGTCAATATCGATTTTAAACATACCCTGCTCAGTTAGACTCCCTGACAACGCCTTAAAATGGTGCACTTCAGCAACACTGTTATTTTTAATCGAAACAAAGCTCACCTTGCTTTGCTCATTATTTAACTGCCAATCAGCAAACGCTACGTTACTTGCTAATAAACTTGCTAACGAAAAACCTAAAACAGCGATTGATTTAATCACGACGCAATCCTTTCAAAATGAAAATGAGATTCAATGGTATCACCTCAACTGTGAAGTGCAATAAATAGAAGTGGGCTCAAGTTAGGTTGTTTTATAAGATAACAGAAGAAAAAACGGCCCAACAAATAAATGCAGGGCCGGTATAGCAAACTGGGGAGAAGCTATCAATAAGTTGCACCCTTTCGAGTGCATCATCAACAGGATGTCCTACAGGATGAGGACGGCGCGGACTTTACCAAAATCAGCCCTAAAAATAAATTAAAAACCCTCTATTTTGGTTCGATTTAATGAACAAATAACGCTTGAACACATATTGTTCGATAAATTTACCTTTTAGTTACAATAAAAGCGCCCTCGGGCGCTTTTATCTTAATATAATGTATTAACCTAAGCTTTAGCGCACTAGTGCGCTTGCTCCCAGTTATCACCGGTGTCAGCTTCAACAATTAGCGGTACATCTAATTGAGCAGCCTGTGACATTAACTGGCAAATTTCTGCGGTATATTGCTTGGCACAATCTGCTTTGATCTCAAAGACTAATTCATCGTGTACTTGCATCAGTAATTTAACGGTATCAGGCGCTTGCTCAGCGACCCACTTATGCACTGTAAGCATGGCCTTTTTAATAATATCTGCCGCTGTTCCTTGCATTGGCGCATTGATAGCTGCACGTTCTGCACCTTTGCGGCGTGCGCCATTTCGCGCGTTGATCTCAGGCAGGTGTAAACGTCGCCCGAAAATAGTTTCAACGTAGCCGTTTTCTGCAGCTTTTTCGCGAGTTGATTCCATATAGTCTAAAACACCAGGAAAACGCTCAAAGTACTTATCAATATAATGTTGTGCTTCATGGCGTGGCACATCAAGTTGACGCGCTAAGCCAAATGCCGACATACCATAAATTAAACCAAAGTTAACTGCTTTAGCCTTACGGCGCATATCGGTGGTTACATCTTCTAACTCGACTCCAAAGACTTCTGCGGCTGTTGCACTGTGTACATCTAGGCCATTAGCAAAAGCATTTAGTAAGCCCTTATCTTGTGATAAATGCGCCATAATACGCAGTTCAATTTGGCTGTAATCGGCAGCAACAATTTTATAGCCATCTGCTGCGACAAATGCTTCACGAATGCGACGTCCTTCTTCTGAACGAATTGGGATATTCTGTAAGTTAGGATCGGTTGAACTTAAGCGTCCTGTTGCCGTTACCGCTTGATGATAAGAGGTATGCACACGGTTAGTTTGCTCATTAACCATTAATGGTAGTTTATCGGTATAAGTTGATTTAAGCTTTGATAACCCACGATGTTCAATAATTACTTTTGGTAATGGGTAGTCATGCGCAAGCTCTTGCAGCACTTCTTCTGCTGTAGATGGTGCGCCTTTTGGGGTTTTTTTAATAACAGGTAACTCAAGTTTTTCAAACAACAATACTTGCAACTGCTTGGGCGAGCTTAAATTGAATGGTTCGCCGGCAATCTCAAAGGCTTCTTTTTCAAGCTCAAGTAAACGCTCGCCTAAACGTTGGCTGTGCGCAGCCAGCATTTTACTGTCAATCGCCACACCGGTACGCTCAATGTCAGATATAACACTGATCAGCGGTAGTTCGATTTCTTCAAATACTGATTTTAGTTTTTCGTCGGCCTCAATTTTTGGCCATAATACTTGGTGTAAACGCAGCGTAATATCTGCATCTTCCGCGGCATATGGCGCGGCTTTATCCAGCTCAATTTGGTTAAAGGTTAATTGCTTTTTACCTTTACCGGCAATCTCTTCAAAGCTAATGTTCTTATGACCTAAGTACTTCAGTGCCAGCGAGTCCATGTCATGGCGAGTACCCACACTGTTAAACACGTACGACTCCAGCATAGTGTCAAACTTAATACCCTTTAACTCAAAACCCGCATTAGCTAATACGCTTTTATCGTATTTAAGATTTTGCCCGACTTTGGCTTTATTTTCATCAGCCAAAATAGGGCCAATTTTAGCCATTACTGTATCTAAGCTTAACTGCTCTGGAGCACCTGGATAATCATGGGCCACTGGTAAATAAACTGCTTCTCCGGCTTTTACCGCAAAGCTCATACCAACCAATTGCGCTTGCATGTAATCTAGACTGGTTGTTTCTGTATCAAAGGCAAATAATTGGGCTGCATTTAATTGCTCAACTAATGTGTCGAGTTGCTGCTCAGTTAAAATGGTTTCGTAGTGCGCATCATCCACTTTAGGTAATTCATTTGCTTCACTTGGCACTGCAAGATGCGTATCTGTATCTTTAGGGTTATCTAATAATTCGGCTAACCAACGGCGGAACTCACATTCACCATATAATGCAATTAACTCATCTTTATTTGGCTCTTGTAATTTAAATGTATCGAGATCGGATTCAACTTCAACATCACATTTTATAGTTGCCAATTCATAACTCAATGGTAAATGATCAATTGCGGCCGCTAGCTTTTCACCAATCTTACCTTTGATTTCACTGGCGTGATCTAGCACTCCTTGTAATGATCCGTATTTTTGCAGCCACTTAACCGCAGTTTTTGGACCACAACCGTCTACGCCAGGGATGTTGTCTACTTTATCACCCATTAAGGCTAAGTAGTCGATAATAAGCTCTGGGCCAACACCAAACTTTTCAACCACAGTAACCGGATCTGAAATGCTATCAGTCATGGTATTGATCAAAGTAACATGCTCGTTTACTAGCTGAGCCATGTCTTTATCACCTGTCGATACTAATACATGACGCTTTTGCTCTGTAGCGATACGTGCGAAAGTCCCGATTACATCATCAGCTTCAACACCTTCAATACTGATCAGCGGAAATCCCATCGCTTTAATAATACTGTGTAATGGCGCTATTTGCGTACGCAGATCATCCGGCATAGGGGGACGATTAGCTTTATATTCGCTATACATATCATTTCTGAATGTTTTACCCTTGGCATCAAATACCACCACCATATGAGATGGATCATATTGTTTGATCAAGCTTTTGAGCATGTTTACCACACCATAAATGGCACCCGTCGCCTCGCCCTTAGAGTTAGTTAAATGTGGTGGCGAATGATACGCACGAAATAAGTATGAAGAGCCATCAACTAAGATAAGTGGATTTTCGGGGATCTGAGCCATGATGTAATTGGATCCTAAATGAGATGAAACGAAATAACTCTAAGCATGCCACAAGGACACACATAAAACGACTTGAATTAGGTTATGTTTAAGGCTTTAAATAATAGCAAGCTGTGGATAACTTTGTAGATAACAAACACAGTCAATTCTTCCAAAGCAGCAAAAAGCACTTAGAAAAATTGTAACCAGTTGATTTATATAAAAAGATAATACGGCGTTCTTTTTTTATTTTTTTTAGGCCAATGTGGAAAAGCAATTTTGTTTTATTTACTTCCCTTGTACTTGTCTAATATATGGCCTTTTCGTGTAACCTAGCAAACGGTTATTTTTTACCCTTCTAAATAACCGGACGAGCATTCTACCATAATGGATCAAAGATCATAGTGATCCTTTATAATTTTTTCCTCTTTAGTGACTTTAAAAAAAGCATATACCGCGATTTCACTTTGCTACATTGACGTTTCAAGAATAAATTTATTTTTATAATTCGCTTATCTCTATTTAACCCTGCTGCATGCTAGACTAATCGTATCAACTTCAAGGAGATCTTCATTATGAAAAAAATTGCTGTAATTTTAGCTGGTTGTGGTGTTTATGATGGTGCAGAAATAAACGAAGCAGTACTTACATTACTACATATCGCCAAAGCCGATGCGAGCTACCAATGTTTTGCCCCAGATATAGAACAACTGCATACAATTAATCACCTCACAGGCGAGCAAATGGCGCCAAATCGAAATGTATTAGTCGAAGCGTCTCGTATCGCCCGTGGTGATATTAAACCAGTAACCGAGCTCAATGCAGATAACTTTGATGCACTGATCGTTCCTGGCGGCTTTGGTGCAGCAAAAAACTTGTGTAATTTTGCAATTAAAGGCGCTGAGGCACAAATGAATACAGAGGTAATGCAGGCTTGCAAACAGTTTGCTGACATGGCTAAACCTGCAGGTTATATGTGTATAGCACCAGCAATGATCCCACTGATCTATCAAGCAGGTGTAAAAACCACCATTGGTAATGATGCTGACACAGCATCAGCTATTAACACCTTAGGCGCTGAACATATTAACTGCACGGTGGAAGATATTGTTATTGACGAACAGCATAAAGTCGTTACTACGCCTGCATACATGCTAGCGCAATCTATTCTAGATGCCGATGCAGGAATTGAAAAGCTAGTCAAAGCGGTCATTAAAATGTGTTAATCAATTAGCGGTTAATGAGTGAATTTTATAACGACATTTTTTGCGCTAACGCAAAAAATGTCGTTTTTTCAAAATAAAAACAGCTCACAGCGTTTTATAAATTGTGGCTAAGCGTTATAATCGTTCTAAATTCCGTCATCTATCGTGATTGATCACGTTCAAATCGAAGTGAGCAAGGCAAAATGAAAAAACTATCAGCAGCATTATTATTGCTAGCAACCACCGCATACGCACAGCCATATGATAACTCTATGACTGAAGATGCGATCAAAAAACGTATCGCACCAATCGGTGCCGTTTACTTTGAAGGCGATAAAGCAGCAGTTGCTGAAGTGCCAACAGGTCCTCGTTCTGGTGAACAAGTCTATCAAGCTGCATGTTTTGCATGCCATGGCACAGGTGCACTAGGCGCGCCAAAATCAGCTGAGGATTGGGCGCCTCGTTTAGCTAAGGGTGCTGAGACTCTATTAAATCATGCAATTAACGGCTTTAATGCAATGCCTCCTAAAGGCACTTGTATGGATTGTTCTGATGATGAATTACAAGCTGCTATTGATTTCATGTCTAAAAAGTAATACTTAATCATTTAGTTAAAATTAAAAAGGTTGGTATTTACCAGCCTTTTTTGTTAGATGAACTATAAATTTTAATATTTTATAGTGAATTATTATTATCTTCTTCTAATACTATTATCTACTTGACGATTAACCTAAAAAATGAAAATATGAGTGTAATAATTATACAATAAAAACAGTCGGTTTAACGTCAGTGGAAGATAAAGCAGCTTTATTACAAAAACTAGAGCATAAGAATGCCCGTTTATCCGCTTTAGTTAAAAAGTACAAGCAATCACATCACCTACAAAATGCCCTGATACAGCTATCAGAGCAAGCAAGTACAGTTGCCGAACTAAACCTACTTTACCCTGCAATCCACAATATTTTGCAAGACTATGTACCAAGTAAAAGTTTTTACGTTGTATTATTAAATCAATTCACAAACACCTTAGAGCTATCCTATTTCGCCGATGAAAAAGACGGTATATCTATTCCTTTAAACCAAGATCATAACTTTAGTCAAGGTGTAACAGGTTATGTATTCAAGCAAGGTAAGACAACTTATTACCAAGGTAATGAGATGCAGAAAGCTGCTGACAAAGGGCATTTTAAATTACTTGGCTCATCTGCGGAACATTGGGTAGGTGTACCTGTTTATCGAGAAAAACAAATAATCGGCGTTCTTGTAGCACAAAGTTACGATAAAAAACAAAGTTATTCAGAGCAACAAATAGAGCTGCTTGAAGTCATGTCTTTATACCTTGCAACAGCAATTGAGCGGGTTAAAAAACGTGAGTTATTAGAGTCTGAGGTAAAAATACGAACTCGCGCCCTGACACAAAGTAATGAAGCACTCAATCTTGAAGTTGAGCAACATAAAAAAACGTTAGAACGTCAGCATATTCTGTTTAAAATATCTGAACTTGCCACCCAGAGCAAACATATAGAAGAAGTCTATCAGCAAGTTCATGAGATAATAAAATCAATCACTTACGCTAAAAACTTGTACATTGCTCTGTATGACAAGAAATCAGGCTGGTTAAACTTTCCTTATTGTGTCGACGAATTTAACCCCAATACCCAGCCTCGTCCTTTTGCCAAAGGTTATAGCGAGCTAGTATTAAGTACTGAGAAAACGCAATTAATTGATTCAACCCGCGCTGAAAAGTTAATAAAAAGTGGTGTTGTTGAGCGCCCAGAGTTAGTACCAGAGCAGCAAATAGCAACCAGCTGGTTAGGAGCGCCACTAAAAACCTCACAAGGAGTTATTGGCTTAATTGTTTGCCAAGCTTATCAAAATAAGCATATTTTTAATCACGATGATTGTGAGTTAATTACCTTTGTTTCTCACCAAATTGCGAGCGTATTACAAACACATTTAGCAAGCCAAGCAATAAAACGCAGTAACCAAAGTCTTGAGCATCGCGTCGCTGAAAAAACCAAAGAGATTCGCCAAACCAATATGCATTTGCAGATGCAAATTGAAGAGCGGAAAAAAATTGAGCAGCAATTATATCACGATGCCCACCACGACTCGCTTACCGGTTTACCAAACCGCAGCTTATTTTTGACCCAGCTTGAAAAAACGTTACAGCACTATCAGCGCTACCCCGAGCAAGAGTTTGCGGTATTATTTATAGATTTAGATAAATTTAAAGACATTAACGATCAACTCGGTCATCAAGCGGGCGATCAATTTTTAATAGGGGTGGCTGAATCATTTTCGCAATGTATCCGTGAGCACGATTTATTAGCGCGTCTTGGAGGTGATGAATTTGTTATTTTATTAACTCACCTAACAGAGCGTCAGCAAGCCGAAGACGTTGCAAAGCGTATAACTAAGCTTATGAAAAAACCATTTTGCATGAAAGGTATTTGTGTGCAAAGTGGTGCCAGTGTGGGCATTACCTATTCAAAAACACATTACAAGCATACCGATGAAATTATTCGTGATGCAGATGCAGCCATGTATTACGCTAAAAATGCAGGTCGCAGTCGCTTTGAGTTTTTCCACCCGTTACTCAATGTTACTGCTAATAATCAGGAGTTTGAGGCTAGCCATCATCTCGATGCATTACCTATGCATTTTCGCAGCTCTGAAATCATTACCCTGAATGAGCAATTCCAATCAGAAGTGTTAATAGAAGCATTTGGTGAACATCCAGTACTTGGCAGCACCAGTTTTGATATTTTGAAAAAATTTGCTGCAGACAAAGCACAGCAACTCGATGTGGAACTGCAGCTGCTAGATCAAGCTTGCAAACAAGCGAAAGCGGCTGGTTTAGGCGTAGTATTATTGCCTTGTTCTGCATTATTGCTGGAAAAAATTGAATTTCAAGCTTTGTGCCTAACCTTACAAGGGCAAATAAATAAAAAACAGCTTTGCTTATTATTTAATGAACAAGAAATTAGATATGCTTCAGCCGTGCAGCTAAATAATCTGAAACAATTGAGTGCTCATGGCTATGCAATTGGCTTAAATGACTTTGCTAAAGACCGCTGCGAGTTAAACCTATTAACTGAGCTTAACTTTGACTACCTGCTGCTAAGCTCAACATTTAGTAAGCGCGTTTTACAACAACAAAGCTACGATTTGCAATTACAAGGTGTATTAGCAATCACTAAAATTAAACACATTAAAGTGATCGCAAAAGGCCCTTCAATTTTAAATTTTAGAGCCTTACTAGACACTCATGGCCTATCTTTGTTTGTTGGTAGGCAACATGCAATTAATATGCTGCCCACTGCAGACTCAGCTCTTGATAGCAGCGAGCAACAACTAAATTAGTTAACCTGAAATCTGCTTAGTTAGGCTTTTTCAACATAGCACGCAGGTTTGCAACGCGTGCTTGACCCTTTTCCATTCGCTCTGCTTGAGTATTAGGCGCCTTTTTATTCTCAAACGCTAAATCATCTTGTGGCAACTCTTGCACAAAGCGACTCAACTCCGTTTGTGACGTTTCACCAAATTGACGGCGGATTTTCGCATAAGTCATGGTCAGTTCTTGTTGTGCACGGGTTATCCCCACATACGCTAAGCGACGCTCTTCATCGACATTTTCTTCATCAATACTGACTTGGTGCGGCAGTAACCCCTCTTCCATTCCCACCATAAACACGTACGGATATTCCAACCCTTTTGAAGCATGAAGTGTTAGCAATTGTACCGCATCGCTTTCATCTTCTTCTTCATTACGTTCAAGCATATCGCGCAGCGTTAGTTTGCTTACCACTTCGGCCAGTGTCATAGGTGGATTATCTGCATCCCCCGTTAACATATCGGTGATCCAACGGTATAACTCTGACACATTTTTCATCCGCATTTCTGCAGCTTTGGCACTTGGTGATGACTCGTATAAATAAGCTTCGTAGTTAATTTGTCTGATCAAGTCTTTTACCGCTTCGAGCGTATCGCCCCGTACAGCGTTATCAGACAACTCAACCACCCAGCGGGCAAATCCGGCTAACGAATTTAAGCCACGCCCTTTCAATCGATAACTAAGATCGTTATCAAAACAGGTAGCAAATAAACTCGCGTGTTTTTCATTCGCTAATGTCCCCAGCTTTTCAAGCGTGACTGTGCCAATTTCGCGACGCGGCGTATTCACAATACGTAGAAATGCATTATCGTCATCTTGGTTCACGAGCAAGCGTAGATACGCCATGATATCTTTAATTTCAGAACGAGAGAAAAACGACATTCCACCACTAATTTTATACGGAATGCGGTTGCTCATTAATGATTTTTCAAACCCACGGGCTTGGTGGTTCCCTCGATACAAAATAGCGTAGTCTTTATAGCTGGTGCGCTTCATAAACTTATGCGAAATAATTTCAGCTACCACTCGCTCAGATTCATGCTCTTCATCACGACAGCCAATTACTTTTATTGGCTCACCATAACCCAGCTCACTAAATAGTTTTTTATCAAACTCATGAGGGTTATTAGCAATCAAAATATTCGCGGCTTTAAGAATTCGCCCTGCACTACGATAGTTTTGTTCAAGCTTAATAAGCCTAAGCCCTGGGAAGTCTTTACTTAACAATACAAGGTTTTGAGGGCGTGCACCGCGCCATGAATAAATCGATTGATCGTCATCACCTACCACAGTAAAGCGGGCACGCTCACCCACTAGCAACTTAACCAGTTGATATTGGCTGGTATTGGTATCTTGATACTCATCCACCAGCAAATAGCGAAAACGTTGCTGCCAGCGCTCTCGAGATGTGGCATTAGTGCTTAATAACAATGTTGGGATCATGATCAGATCGTCAAAGTCTAATGCATTATAAGCACGCAATTGCGTTTGATAGCGCGCATAAAGCTGGGCAAACAATGCTTTTTGCGGTTCGCGAGCTTCGCGAATAGCTTGCTCTGGTAAAATGAGTTCATTCTTCCAGCTGCCGATTTGCATCTTCAATAAGTTAAGTAAATCTTTATCTTTTTTCAGTTCGTCTTCGGTTAAGTCACCGAGTAATTGATTGGTGTCTTGATCGTCAAATAATGAAAAACCCGGTTTAAACCCTAACGTTTTTAACTCTTTTTTAATGATCTCAAGGCCCAAGGTATGAAAGGTAGACACCCATAGTCCTTTTGATTCTTGCTTGCCGAGCGTTTGCATCACCCGTTCGCGCATTTCTTTAGCTGCTTTATTGGTAAAAGTAACTGCGGCGATATTGCGCGCTTGATACTCACACTTTTGCACCAAGTAAGCGATTTTATTAGTGATTACTCGCGTTTTACCAGAGCCCGCCCCTGCCAACACTAGGCATGCACCACTAATATATTTTACCGCTTCATCTTGTTTAGGATTGAGTTTCATAACGACCAAAGAGATTACATTAAAGACGGGCAATTTTAGCGTAATCACTACAATACGCCTAGCCAATAAGGTAAGATTAGTTATTATCATTTTACGCGACACCGAGGGATAGACATGATCAACCCAGCAAAAATTGAAGAAATCGCCAAGCAAATCTCAAGCAATATGCCACAAGGTGTAAAAAACCTCGCGGATACTTTTGAAGTAAAAACCAAGCAGGCTATTCAAAATAAACTAGCTGAAATGGACTTTGTCAGCCGTGAAGAGTTTGATGTACAAAGCCAAGTGCTTATCCGTACGCGTGAAAAGTTAACCGATCTTGAAGCGAAAGTTGCCTTATTAGAGCAGCAATTAGCTAATAAAGATGACGCTTAATTAACTTATCAAGCTCACTTTAAAGGCAGCATTCGCTGCCTTTTTTAATACCTGTAAAAAACTTATACTTGATATATAGGCAAAATAATATACGCTATATATACAAAGCATATATACATTACATATTGGCAGATTTATGGGCATTGTAAAAATTAGCGACGAACTGCACGAAGAAATTCGTAAAGCCAGCAGCACTATGGTTCGTTCAATCAATTCACAATCTGAATTCTGGATAAAAATAGGCATGCTTGCTGAGCTTAACCCCACTATGACTTACGCTGAAATTTTAAAACAACAATTGGCGCAAGCTGATGTCACTACGAAGGAATTTCAACATGAGTGATATCGTCATCAAAACCCCCGAACAAATTGCTTTAATGCGTGAATCTGGCCGTTTACTTGCTCAAGTGTTTACCTATTTAGATGAGTATGTACAAGTCGGTATTACCACTATGCAAATTAATGATTTAGTTGAGCGCTATATTATTGATGAGCTTACTGCGCGTCCTGCAAGTAAGGGACAATACGATTACCCATATGTATTAAACAGCTCTGTTAACGAGGTTGTTTGTCATGGCTTCCCCGATACTAAACGCGTTTTAAAGTCAGGTGACATTGTTAATATTGATATCACCCTGGAGAAAAATGGTTATATTGCTGACTCAAGTAAAATGTACATGCTTGGCGATGTCTCACCATTGGCTAAGCGTTTGGTTGATAAAACCTACCAAGCCATGTGGCAAGGCATCAAGCTCGTAAAACCGGGAGTGAGGTTAGGCGATATTGGCAACGCCATAGCAAACTTTGCTCATGGTAATGGTTATAGCGTAGTTAAAGAGTACTGCGGACATGGCATTGGTGAACAAATGCATGAAGAGCCACAAGTACTCCATTATGGTAAACGCAATACAGGGGTAGAACTCAAAGAAGGAATGACGTTCACCATCGAGCCGATGATCAATCAAGGTGCAGCAAAGGTAAAAACCAAGCCTGATGGATGGACGGTAGTTACGCGTGACAAAAAACTATCGGCACAGTGGGAGCACACTATTGCTGTGACTGCTGATGGTTATGAAGTACTCACTTTACGCGCAGAAGAAAGCGCGTAAAGTCATAGCTAAAATAGCCTTATTTAATATTGCGCTCAAACACTCTTTTCGCTGCGCTTTTATAAGTATCAGCCACTTCATCGGCACAGGTCACTACTGATTCAAGATCGGTTAAGTGGCCGTTTGCTAAACCATATACCCAACCATGAATGGTGAGTTCTTGGCCACGCTGCCATGCTTCTTGAACTATGTTGGTGCGACAAACATTACGTACTTGTTCAATAACATTGAGCTCAATTAAACAGTTTAAGTGCTCTTGCTCTGGCATTTCGCTTATATTGGTAATGTATTTTTCTTTTACATCGCCAACATGACGTAGCCAATTATCAATCAAACCAAACTTAGCATCATTAAGCACCGCCTGAACGCCACCACAACCATAGTGACCTACCACCATAATGTGCTTCACTTTTAACACTTCAACGGCGTACTGCATTACTGAAAGGCAGTTATGATCGGTATGTACAACAACATTAGCTACATTACGGTGGACAAATAACTCTCCTGGCATTAAATCTACAATTTCGTTCGCTGGAACGCGTGAATCTGAGCAACCGATCCATAAGTATTCTGGGTTTTGCTGCATTGATAAAATTTTAAAAAATTCAGGATCATCTTTGCAAGTGCGTTCTGCCCAGCGTTTATTATTTTCGAATAAATTCTTTAACTTTCTCATTGCATCTCTTATCTATTTATAAAGGTAAATTTGCTTGGATCAAGATATTGCGAGGCGTTAATTGCTTTTCACAAAATGTTTTCACAGTGACTTGATAACCTTGTTGTTGCAAATATAAAGCACGATCGAGCACAAGCCAAACTTCTATTGCTCTTCTGAACACATGTCGAACCAGTTCAATACGCTCTGTGACCTTTTTGCGCATTTTCCCCTTTAATAAAAAATAATCATAATCAACATCTTGCGGTATTTCTAATGACTTTTTTTCAGCTGCCCATGCACAAAAATCTTTAAATGAACCTGAGAACATAGCCTTGTTTACAGACGGTACACTGACATAGTTAGTAGAGCCGGTAATTGCTTTGCGCATCGCATCAAAACCAAGCCGCCACTCAACTTCAGTTTTACGCACTTTTGCCACTCTTGAAGGTGCGGTGACGGTTTCTTGTAAAGCTAGTTTTAAGTCTCGATGACGCAACATTAATTCACTTTGCTTTGCAGGCTCACTCATCGCTAGATAAGCATCTTCCGTAAAAAGGTGATAACAACACGGGGACAAGCTGATCTGTTGAGTTTTCGCAAAGCATGCTTCACGTATAAAGCTTTGATGCAGTGCGCCACAGGCATGTAAAGCAACCGCATGTTGTTGCTCTCTAAAGTGGTTTGATACGTCATCTTTTAACACATCAGCCTGGCTAAAGTGCATCGCAAGCCCCTGCTGCTGCGCACTATGCTGACCTTGATCACATAAATGTTGTTGTAGCTCGATACTGTGTACATTCGGCGCTTGATTAAATGCCAGCATCCGCCCTAAGTGACCTTTACCTGCGCACCATTCAAGTACAGGCTTGGTTTGCACACCCAAAGCCGCAACAAAATCTTGGAGCTGCTCAAACTTGCGCCCTTTAATACCATTGCTGATCCAAAAAGGATAATCTGTGCGCATAATTTGCGCTGTTGATATCGCACACAAATCAGCAAGCTTTTCTAATTCATTAATTGATGGACTAAAAAAGGTATAAAGTGCATCTTGATCACTATCCAGCTCAGCAACTTGTTGATCGGTTAATGCTTCAAGAATCGGCGCAAGCTCTGGCCAAGGAAGTTCATCGTAATCAAATGCGGTGCATTGCCAAAATTGGCGAGTCGATAATAAGAGAGTATCTAGGGCTGTAAACTGCTCAGCAAGGGTCATAAAATTTTTAACGATGAAAAGTATTTGCCTTATTATACGCTTTTTTTCAGCATCAAGCGTAGGTATAGCGGGATAGATAACACACTAATAATAATGGCCGCTATCAACATCCACGAGAGCCGTAGTTTTTTAGGTTTCTCATATTGGTAAATAAAGCCATTTTTCACTTCATCAAAACGATCCTGCTCTATATTGTATAAATCAGCTATTAATCGCCATTTAGCCATCGACATAGCCCCTAATTTAGAACCGGGCGGAGAGATATAATCAATTAACACTTCGGCTTCGTAGCTGAGCTCTTGATAGCTTTTATCGTTCGCATAATACTGTGCGGTAACCGCAATTGATTCATCTAAGTTCATCATTGCGTAACGCCAGCCTTTTAAGCTTGCTTGATAAAAGTTTTCAACCGTTTTAGGGTTCTGCACTAGCATGCTTTGTGTGGTGTAGAGAATATCGCTATAAACGTTAATGCCGTACCTTTGCGGGCAAATTAAACGATGCTCAACCCCTTGTTGCCTCATAATAAAAGGCTCATTAGTAATATAAACCTGCATCGCATCTAATTGACCATTCAGCCATTGATCTGCTTTTCCATTGCTTAAATAAGCTGGCAATAACAGGGGATCAACGCCACTACGTTCAAGCATGACCAATAACTCTGCATTTTCTTTACGGCTAATAGAACTAATACGTTTATTGAAAAAGTCTCGAGGATGAAAAATATCGGAGCTTTTTTTTACCATCCAACAATAAGGAGAGAATTGCAAAATAGCAGCCATTGCCACCAAGGGCTGACCATCAATACGATGTTGTAAAATACCCGAGTGGCCCACGCCAAAGTTTGCTTGGCCCGCGAGTACTTTACTAAAGGTGTCTGGCTCACTTACATCAGCGGCTGTTATCGTTACATTGAGCCCAACATCTTTATAAAAGCCTTTTTGTTGGGCCATATAATAGCCAGCAAACTGAAACTGATGCGACCATTTTAGCTGTAAAGTCACGTTTTTCGTCTCAGCTAAAGCACCAATACAATACGATAAAACGATTGCTGCGATAAATCCTTTAAGTAGCAATAGATACACCTATGGGCAAATAAGTCATTACTACTAACTATAGGTAAAATTGTTAATAAGGCAATTTTACCTATATATGCTAATAATATTAGTTATTAGCAGCCTGAGGCGCATTTATCGGCGGTTGCGTTGTCAAAAACTGAGTAAAGCATGGGTTGTTTGTTTCATCTTGAACGCTATACCCTAAGCGATTTAGATGCTCATTAAACACCTCAAACTGACTCGGCTCTATCGCAAAGCCTGCAAGTACATTGCCCATTGAGCCACCATGGTTGCGGTAATGAAATAAAGTAATATTCCAGTTGCTGCCCAAGGTATCTAAAAAGCGTGCTAGCGCGCCGGGATACTCTGGAAACTCAAAGCGTAATAACCGCTCTTGCATTTGCTCTGGCGCTTTACCGCCCACCATATAACGTACGTGTAATTTAGCCAGCTCATTATCTGATAAATCACAAAATTGATAACCGTTCGAGGTTAAATCGCTTTTCAGTTCATCAAGCTCTTGTTGACCTTGACGCAGGGCAATGCCAACAAAAATTTGTGCTTCGCCAGGACCTGCATAACGGTAGTTAAACTCAGTAATTGCTCTGCCACCTAAAGATGAACAAAACTGCTTAAAGCTGCCTTTTTCTTCATTAATGGTTACCGCAAATAAAGCTTCGTTTTTCTCACCCAATGCGGTGCGCTCAGCAACATAGCGCAGGCGGTCAAAGTTTAAGTTAGCGCCAGACAAAATAGCGGCTAAATGCAACCCTTTAAGGCCACTTTGCTGGCTCCACTTTTTAAGCCCGGCAGTAGCAAGAGCGCCAGAAGGCTCTGCAATAGCACGGGTTGAAACAAAGATATCCTGCATTGCTGCGCATATTTCATCGCCAGATACCGTAACCACTTCATCACAAAACTTTTGTGCTAAACGAAAGGTTTCACTGCCGATAATTTTAACCGCAACACCATCAGCAAAACTACCAACGCGATCAAGCTCTACAGGCTTTCCTGCTTCAAGAGCAGCCTGTAAACAAGCGCTTTCGTCAGCCTCAACACCAATTACTTTAATATCTGGACGCAACGATTTGATATACACCGCCATTCCTGCAAGTAATCCACCGCCCCCCACAGGAATAAACACTGCATCAAGTTGATTAAGCTGCTGCATTAGTTCACGCGCGACAGTGCCTTGACCCACAATTACATCGGGGTCATCAAATGGCGGAACAAATACCCCATTACGCTTTTCGGTCAACTCAAGGGCGTAAGCTTTAGCGGCATCAAAGTGGTGACCATGTAACACCACTTCACCACCTAAAGCACGCACTGCATTTACTTTGATTTCAGGCGTAGTGACAGGCATGACAATCGTGGCCTGATGCCCCAAATGCGAAGCACTCAGTGCCACTCCTTGCGCATGATTACCCGCAGAGGCTGTGATCACCACAGACCCTTTAGGTAATTTTGCTAATTTATTATACGCGCCGCGCAGTTTAAACGAATAAACAGGCTGCTGATCTTCGCGCTTTAGCCAAACATGATTGCCGAGACGCTCACTCAAGGTAGGCATTTCGCTTACCTCAGTGACTTTTGCCAGCGGCTCCATATTTGCTTGAATAATAGCGCGAAAATAATCGAGCTCTTGAGAAACCATAATTAGCTAAGCTCCTCCAGTTTGGCTAAATCACGCACCGCACCTTTATCAGCACTGGTTGCTAGTAGCGCATACGCTTTTAACGCTGATGATACATAACGGTCGCGGTCAAGCGGCTTATAGGCTTGTTTACCACGAGCCAATTGTTTTTGTTTACGTGCTTCAAGCTCTTCATCGGTTAATGCTAGAGTGATCTCACGAGTGGCAATATCAATGATAATTTTATCGCCGTTCTCAACATAGGCAATTGCACCACCACTTGCTGCTTCTGGTGATACGTGACCAATTGATAAACCTGAAGTGCCACCAGAAAAACGACCATCTGTGATCAAGGCACACTTTTCAGCAAGGCCTTTAGATTTTAAGTAACTGGTTGGGTAAAGCATTTCTTGCATGCCTGGGCCACCTTTAGGGCCTTCGTAGCGAATAACCACAATATCACCGGCTTTTACTTCGTCATTTAAGATGCCTTCTACTGAATCATCTTGTGACTCATACACCACGGCTGTACCTTCAAAGTGCAGCATTTCATCAACTACGCCAGCACTTTTAACAATACAACCATCAACAGCTAAGTTACCTGAAAGTACGGCTAGCCCGCCATCTTGGCGAAACGCATGTTCAACACTGCGGATACAACCATTTTCGCGGTCGTTATCGCCTTCATCCCAGCGACACGATTGACTCATTGCTTTAGTCGTGCGGATACCTGCAGGCCCTGCACGATAGAATTTTTGAGCGGCTTCGTTATCTGGATCAGTGGCATCCCATTTTTTAACCAGTTCACCCATGGTCATACCGGCAACGTGATTTACTGACAAATCAAATAAGCCTGCTTTACCTAACTCACGTACAATTGCCATCATGCCACCAGCACGGTGTACATCTTCAATATGATACTCAGGTGTTGCTGGTGCTACTTTACATAAGAAAGGCGTTTTGCGAGATAGCTCATCAATATGTGACATATCAAAATCAACACCCGCTTCTTGGGCTGCGGCTAATAAATGCAGTACGGTATTTGACGACCCACCCATTGCGATATCAACGACCATTGAGTTCATAAAAGCAGTTTTATTAGCAATGGCGCGCGGTAATACATCGTGGTTATCTTTTTGATAGTACTCACGGCATAAATCAACAATACGTGCACCAGCTTCAGCATACAGTTGTTTACGATCTTTATGTGTCGCAAGCGTAGTGCCGTTACCAGGCAGTGCAAGGCCAATGGCCTCTAATAAGCAGTTCATTGAATTCGCTGTAAACATGCCCGAGCACGAACCACAGGTTGGGCACGCTGAACGTTCAACTTGTTCTGAGTCAGCATCGCTTACAGAAGTATCAGCACCTTTAACCATGGCATCAACGAGATCGAGTTTAATATCAATATTAGCAAGCTTAGTTTTACCTGCTTCCATTGGGCCACCTGATACAAAAATAACCGGAATATTTAAACGTAATGCCGCAAGCATCATACCAGGGGTGATTTTGTCGCAGTTTGAAATACAGATCATCGCATCGGCACAATGACCATTAACCATATACTCTACTGAATCGGCTATTAAATCACGCGAAGGCAATGAATAAAGCATGCCGCCGTGTCCCATAGCTATGCCATCATCAATGGCGATAGTATTGAATTCTTTTGGTACACCACCGGCTTGAGTGATGGTTTCGGCCATAAGTTCGCTGAGTTGATTAAGATGCACATGCCCTGGTACAAATTGCGTAAATGAGTTCACAACAGCAATAATTGGTTTACCAAAATCGGTATCTATCATACCGGTTGCGCGCCATAATGCACGGGCACCTGCGCGTTTTCGACCTTCTGTTGTTGTTGCACTTCTTAATTTAGCCATAGTTACCTCAGTATTTGCAGCCGCAAGGCTGTTCCTCATTCTTTAATTTTTTTTACTGTTAGAGGGTAAATACCCTCTAACCCTGTTGATTTTTTAATGCAAACTACATTGCTTGCTGTTGCTGTACGCTTTGTAGCATCACCTGCTTTACGTCAACTAATTTAGCCAGTTGTGTTGTTAGTAAGTAGACTGGTTTATCGCTATCGACTGTCATTTCTACTTGATAGTGGCCGTCGTCTAAGTTGATCTGTAAATGGGTTAAATCAAAACCACGATGACGCACAACACGCAAAAAACGCTCAACGGCCACACTCTGGTTTTTTAAAGTCACTGTTAAACTGTGTTTCATTTTGCACTCTCCGTCATCATTTCATCGTTAGCAGCACCTGGTGGTACTAATGGCCATACATTTTCTTTATCATCTATACAGGCGTGTACTATGTACGGACCTGTGCTATTCACTAATGCGGTAATTGCATCATCCACTTGATTTGCATGGGTAATTGTTTGTCCTGGAATGCCAAATACCGCAGCTAACTGCACAAAGTCTGGGTTATCTGATAGGTTCGTTTCACTATAGCGGCCATCAAAAAATAGCTCTTGCCATTGGCGCACCATACCTAAACGTTGGTTATCAAGTATTAATATTTTTACCGGTAAATTATTACGACGAATAGTCGCAAGCTCTTGAATATTCATCATGATTGAACCATCACCAGAAACGGTGATCACAAAATCATCTGGGCGCGCGACTTGCGCACCGATTGCCGCTGGTAAACCAAAGCCCATAGTGCCCGCACCACCACTGCTTAAATGATTACTCGGATGGCTAAACTTCATATGTTGTGCAACCCACATTTGGTGCTGGCCTACATCACAACATACTACGCCAGTTTTAGGCATGCGCTGACTAAGTTGGTTTAGTAAATACGGTGCAAATACTTTTTCACCGGGGTAATCATAACGCCACGCATGTTTAACCATCATCTCTTTAGTGTGCACTAACCATGCTTGTTGCGTTACAAAACACTCAAGTTGCGGCAACGATGTTTTTAAATCTGCAATTAAAGATGCTTTAGCAGGCTTTCGCTTACCTACTTCGGCCACATCAATATCTAAATGAATCACCTTTGCTTTGGCTGCAAACTTACTTAAATTACCAGTTACACGGTCATCGAAGCGAGCACCTATACATACTAGTACATCACACTCTTGTACCGCTAAATTTGCAGCTTGACCACCATGCATACCTAGCATGCCTAAGTCATATTCATAATCGGGTAATACGCTGCCCAATGCTTTTAATGTTGAAACAGCTGGCATTTGCGTTTTTTCTAAAAATTGCATTAACTCATTTTGTGCACCGGCACTTTGTACGCCACCACCAACATACGCTACAGGTCGCTTAGCTTCGCTCAATAACTGGTTTGCAATTGCCACTTGGTTTAGGTCTAACTGCGGTAAATAATCGTCAGCAGCCAGCCAAGGATGAAAAGGCACTTGCGCTAACTGAATGTCTTTTGGAATATCCACAAGCACGGGCCCTGGACGGCCGCTTTGCGCAAGATGCATAGCTTCTTGTAAAATTTCAGCTAAATCCTCTGCCCGCTCAACCATATAACTATGCTTGGTGCATGATAACGACATACCTAACACATCGATTTCTTGAAAAGCATCAGAGCCAATTGCCGCGGTGGGTACTTGCCCAGTGATAGCTAAAAGCGGCACTGAGTCCATCATCGCATCGGCAAGAGCTGTAATTAAGTTAGTTGCCCCAGGGCCCGATGTAGCAAAACACACGCCTAACTTACCCGTACTACGCGCAAATCCTACCGCTGCAAAACCTGCTCCTTGCTCATGACGAGTCAAATAATGCTTCACTGGCGCGCCATACAGGGCGTCGTAAATTGGCATTATGGCACCACCTGGATAACCAAATACTTCATTTACGCCATGCTTGGCTAATAAGTCGATTGTTAGTTCTGCGCCTGTCATTAATAAATCCTCATTCCTCAGTGACATTATGTGCTATTACTTTCTCTAAACCTGAAACTAAAAAACCCCCCGACTGGTTAAGTGCGGAGGGCTTTTATAATGCTTTACAATATTTAAAGCACTAAGTAGCCCCCGCGGTAATAATAATCACCACGACGTTAATAAGGACTAGGTTTAGTGCGTTTGTAAGCATGTAATAAATACCGTAAATTTGTTTAATTAGCGCAGGAGCGTTTTCATCCTCGCTGTCTTTATCTATTAGTACCGCGATGCCCGCCTTAAGTCAACCCTAAAAACAATCTAAAAAAGCTTATAACAATTGAATTTACTGGTTTAAAAATTCAAAATTCAGCTAATTATGAATTGAATTTTCAGATATAACCATTTATTGATAATTCATACCTAGTAATAACCATTTCACGGTTTGATTCATTTTTAGCATAACTTGCATAAACTTTTGATATATTTAAATGACAAAATTTGAAATAAGCTATATCAGAAACAAAAAGCAGTTTGCAATAAAATAACAACTACTCGCTTAATTAAGGTACTTAGGTATATGATTGCAGTAGCAACTCAGCAATAAGGATAATTATGAACTTCACACAGCGTATCAGTAGCTACTTTATTTTAGCTATTTTACTCACACTTAGCTTTGCCAGCCATGCGGAACCCGGCCTTTGGCAACTTGAAAAAAACGGTGTGAAATCGTATTTATTTGGCACTGTACATGTTGGCGATAGCAGTATGAAAGGTTTACCGAGTAAAGTAACCAAAGCGATTGATGCAACAGATAAAGTGATTGTCGAGGTCGATATCAGCGCAATTAGTCCAATGGAAATGCAGCGCCGCTCAATGCCATTTATGATGCTAAAAAATGGTAAAACCTTAAAAAGCGAGTTATCCGAACAAAACTACAGCAAGCTAAAAAAGTACTTTAGTAACAAATCAATCGATATAGCGATGTTTGACAACCTTGCACCGTGGGCTGTGATGGTCACCATGATGCAAATGGAGTTTCAAAATGCAGGTTTTTCAGATCAAACAGGCATTGATAAGCAAGTACTTGCTTACGCTAAAACTAAAAACAAGCAAATTGGTGAGCTTGAAACATTAGAGTATCAAATGGAAATGTTTAACCATATGTCACTGCTAAGCAATGAAATGATCGAAGAAACCTTTGAGCAACTCGCCGATGTTGAAACCTATTTTATTACGCTTGTAGATGCATGGAAAAATGGTGATATGGACACTTTAACCAAGTATTACAACGAAAGCTTTGATGACAGTAACTACGGCGAAATCAGCGAACAAGTTATGCTGATAGAACGTAACAACAACTGGGTAGAAGAACTCACTCCACGCCTAGCTAAAGAGCAGTTATTTATTGCCGTAGGTGCCCTGCACTTACCTGAGCAACACGGTTTGTTAAAACAGTTTAAAGAGCAAGGTATAACCGTTACCCGCTTATAAATCCTCCCTCTAGTGTAGGTCGTCAGTTTGGCTTTTTGAGATTAACGCGCTAAAGCACGACCTACTTATATGCAACACTAATGAGCAAAATAAACACTTAGGTAGCTTATTAACTAAAGCGTTTATGTAATTTCCAATAGTGGTTTGCCAGATAACTGTAAAGCGGAAACAGTCAGTCAATAACATGATGTCTAAAACTTGTGGCCTCAGAAGGTGATAAAAGGGCCATCTTTTTAACTGACAGCCCGGTGCTAATACTATTACCTATCACTTCTACTGATTAGTTCATAACCTTGGGCTTCATACTCATTAATACATTTTTGATACTTATTTTGAAGTTTGATTTCATCAAAAAAACCAAGTGAGTAAGCGTCACACTTAACTTTCATTTTATCTGGATTTTCTAGCACAGCAACTAACTTCAGTTCCGCAAATCCAAATTTATATGCTAATTCTGAAAATTGTGTATAGAGCAAGAGTGATAAAGCAATTAAAAGTGTAGCAGTAAGTGATTTATTCATTTTTTTATCCTGTTAAATGATTTGATTGATTTTAAAGTAGCAAAAATTGAACCACTTCTCTTCACCTTATAAAATAAGGCCTATGGAGCACTAACCAAACCAAGCAATAGGATATTAACCAAAATTTAGTTGATCTAGCCAATTTTTAGCACTTCTATGGGCTGAGAGGTTATTTAAGCATGCCAGCTCTTGCTCATTCATTACTCTTGGTACCAAAAAATTTAAGTAAATTATTCACAAAGAGATTAAGAGGCGCTGCGCTTTAGAGGGTAAAACCATGCAGCACTTGTTTCGTATACATAAAATAAATTGCAAGGTGAGCGTGTAGAGCTGGAGAGGCTACATACCTCCGGCTACCTGATTATATTTTTATGCCATCGCAAAGTTTACTGCGTGAACATTACTCAATGTTAATTTGTTGTTTAGCCAAATAACGACAACTTAAGCCGGAAGGCTCTAGATATACGTCAATGATAAACTCTCCAAGATGCGGCGGATTATACATAGTCATTAGTGATAGTCCTCATAGTTGAGAATATATGTACTACCATCAATAAATTCAAAAGTAATGCGCCAGTTACCATGTACAGTAATAGACCAAATCCCATCACTCATCAATGAAATATAAGCGGAGCAGACACATCATTGATTTGCAAAATACCAATGAACGGTTTAAAAGCTTGGGTAACTAAACTCAAGCATTTATGTAATCTAAAAAGAGTGGATTTAATAGGTTGCCCCCCCATTTCGTAACTTGGGGGTAGCAGTCAACACAGCTTTGGTTTTAAATATTCACTGTTGGGTTTCGTTGCTCTCAACCACAACCCACGGTGGTAAATTTAACGCCGAGTTGCTCTGGCTTTTCCTAGCACCTAGCCCCTAGAACCTTTTCTTTACCTAAAATCTTCCATTTTTAAATAATGCTCTATACCCGCTATTTTGTCGTTGGCGTGGTGATTTACATAAATAACCGTACTGCTTTGTGCGGCGCATATTTTTTCAATCAGCAGTAGTACGCGCTGCCGATTTGCTTCATCCAGCCCTAAACAGGGTTCGTCAAGAATAAGTAAAGTTGGGTGCTTAACCATAGCTCTGGCAATCAGCAACATGCGCTGGTCACCAAACGATAGTTGTGTGAACGCAGTGTTTTTGTAATCAGTTAAGCCCAGTAACTCCAGCCACCGTTGTGCGGTGTTAATTTCGCTGTCGCTAGCTTTTTGGTAAAGCCCGATACTGTCATAAAAGCCCGATACGATAGTGTTTAAAGCAGACACTCCAACTCGGTAGTCCATATGTAACGCATTTGAAATATAGCCGATATGCTGTTTGATCTGCCAAATACTTTCGCCACTACCACGCTTAAAACCAAATACTTCAATATCATTGCTGTAGCACTGCGGGTTATCGCCAGTGATCAAGTTAAGTAAACAGGTTTTTCCTGAGCCATTTTGACCACTTAGCTGCCAATGTTGCTTGGCTTCGATTGTCCAATCCAAGTTACTAAACACAGTTTTATTCGCATAGCTTACTTTTGCTTGGCACAGCTTTACGAGTACGTCACCTGTGAAAATCGGCGGACTGTTTGCAGGGTCTTTTTCAGGGATGGTTAAGTCTGTATGCTGTAAATGCAGCAGTTTAAATAAGTCATCTCGCTGCGTATCGTTTGGCTGAGCTAATTGTTGCTGTAATTGACCATCAACCACGTAGCCATAATGGCTGATAAAATCTGGGGTTTCGTCCAAGCGGTTGAGTACAAATACCATGGTTATACTGCGACTAAGTTGCGCTAAAATATCATTAAGCGCCGCAGTACTGGCAGTATCTAAGCCATCAAAGGGTTCATCAAGCACTATAAACTCTGGGCGATTACTCAATGCTTTGATCAACATAAGTTTGCGTGTTTCACCGGTTGATAAAGCTCGCAAGCGCTGGGTTAGTAATGAAGAAAATGAAAAGATATCGATTAACTGCCGACATAATTCATTATCAAAAAAGACGCTATCTGCATTTTCATAAATGATATCTTTTACAAGCCTAGCTGCAATTAAGCCATCGGTTATGTCATCTTGATTTTGCTGTAACTCAGCGTTAATTAGCTGCTTTTGCATATCTGATGAAACCAACTCCATACGCTCAAATGTACACTGTCTATCACCCGTTATCAGTTGCGCATAACCGAGTAAAGCAGCTGTAATGGCAGACTTCCCCGCGCCGTTACCACCAATTAACAACCAATGCTGACCGCTTTGTACTTGCCAGTTTAAATTATTAAGTTGGTAACTATTTTGCCCTGCACCTTGTAGTTTAGCAGTTACTGTTTGTAGTTGTATAAATGCCACCAGCAGCCCTCTTTATCTTTGTATAAACTGAAAATACCCGACAAATTATTACTTGGCTAGCTTTTACCACTGATAAAATTATTTGTTTTGTTTTAAACCTTTTATGACCCCCCTTGCGACTAATTAATAAATACATTCAAACAACAGGCCACGTTATGAAAAAGATTTTATTGTTAACTGCATTTACAGTATTTATGAGTGCTACTGTAAACGCTAAGGTTGAGCACGAAATTAAACGCAACTTTACAGTCGATACTCAGCAAACACTTGATATTAGCTTTCCGGTAGGCAGCCTTGAAATTAATACCCATGATGGCAATGAAATAAAAATATCTATTGAGCTCGAAGATAAAAACAACGGTTGGTTTGATAATACAGATAACCTTGATGAGCTAACCCTTGATAGCAAACAAACAGCAAGTGAACTCACATTAAGCTTGGATAACGACGACGTGCAACAAAACTGGTTAGTGAGTGTTCCACGTAGTTTAGCGGTTAATGTAGACTTAGGTGTTGGTGATATTGAAATTAATGATTTTACTAACAGTGCAGACATTAAAGTGGGCGTGGGCGCCGTTCGTATTGATAGCCAAAGTGACGATTACAAATACATTAACCTTGATAGTGGTGTTGGTGATACTCGTATTTCTGGCTTAACAGGTGATGCTAAAACCAGCCGTAAAATGGTCAGTTCTGAAAGTGAATACTCTGGTAATGGTACTCACACTATTAAAATTGAAGTCGGTGTCGGCGATATAAAAGTAAAACACTAACTTTTGTAATACCCAATCCTTGGTTAGCCCTTATTTAGTACATCTATAAGGGCTTTTTTAATGGTGTCATTGTTGATTGGTTTATAAACATGCCCATCGGCTCCCAGCTGATAAGCCTTTTCCAAATCAGCTTGTGAGGTATTCGCCGTAACAACAATAATGGGGGTTGCTAAACTTAGCTCCTGACGAATAATATCTATCGCTCGAAAGCCGTCCATAACAGGCATATTCAAGTCCATAAAAATTACATCATAATTACTATCTGCAACTTTACCCGTTGCAATTAGACCATTCTCGGCCAGATCCGAGGTATAATTAATGGCTTTTAAAATGCCATTTAAAATCATCGCATTTAATGGATTGTCTTCAACTATTAGGCAATGCAATTTATGCGGTAATTGGCTAGTCTCCCCCTGCTCCTGAGTGATACAAACAGGCAACACAATACTCACCAAAGCGCCCGTAGGCTCTTTATCTATAAACTCAATATTTGCATTTTGCGCACGTAATATATGCTGCACTCGCGCTAACCCCATTTGCATTCCTTGGAAATGAGTATCTTGTATTTCTAGCAGTGTTGATAAGTAAGGGTACTGCTTAGAAAAACCAATACCGGTATCACTGACTGTGAGTAACAGTTGCTGATGATTAGGCAGCGATGCTGAAACAACCACTTGACCGACTTTGGTAAATTTAAGCGCATTGTTAAGTAATTCACCCAATACTTGTTGTAAACGGCGATGATCTAATTCAACAGTGCAATTAAGCTCTGCCGATAAGTCCTTAACTAGCTCAATGCTATTTTGCTGATAGCTAAACTGGTAGGAATGAATAACCGCTTCAAGGGTTTCTAATAAATTACTTTTAACAGGAGTCAGTTGCCACTGCCCAGAACTGAGCAATTGAGCTTCATGTAGTTCATCTAAAATATTTAATAAACGGCTTGAGCAATATTGTGCTTGCTGCTTTAGTGTTTGCTGGCTCGTACTAGTTTCTAATTCATTAATTGCATTTATAAGCCCTTGTAATGGGGTTCTAAATTCATGGCTTGCTCTTGCAATAAAACGCTCTTTAGTTTGACTAACTAATTCTGCATGTTGTTTTTGTTGCTGATACTTATCTAAAGTTGTCATGATGTGCTTTTCCATTGGTTGAAAAATAAGTTTCAACTCAATGAATAATAAACATAACGTTACCAGCCAGAACCCAAGTTCAATATATGAAATTAAGGTAACTTTATCTTTTGCTTGTTGCTCGAATAAACTAACGGCCTTGTCTAACTGCTTGAGAAATATCTCAACCTCATCAACCTCAAACTCCTCAGGAATTAAAGATAGATCATTTGATTGCAAAAATAATGCTACTGCGGCATAAAATTGTTCACTTTGCTCAGCAAGCTTACTCTCAGGTGAATAATAATGACTAATAAGCGCATCATCTAAATATAAGTATTCACCTGACTCTGCTTTTTTTATTAAAAAATGATGACCATATTTGAAATCTCTTGCGGCTTGCTGCAGTGACTTTTTATGCTGCAAAGTATTGTGCTGGTGCATTGTGTTTGCATACCACGCAATCTTTTGTGAGAGCATTCGTTGCTTACCCGCCACATTAATTACTTGAGCATCATCTTTTTGAATTGAAATTAAAGATTGCAGAAGTAGCGCTGTCGCACAGCTAAGAATGGCAATAACCAATAAAGCCAAGCGGTATCGCGATCGAATATTAGCAATGACTTGCAACATAGCGCACCCATAAATTAATTTACTTAATTGTAGCTTAGCTATAAAAAAGTGACATTTTCTATCAGGAAAAAATAAACCCCGTGTTTTACGGGGTTTATTTAGAACAGTTACAATTAACGGTTTTCTAAACGGTTATAATCAAATAAGCCGTACTCTATACCACGATATTGCTTTGCAACATTATGTAGTATATCGCTGTATTGCCAAAACTGCGGGTGAGTTCGGCGTATGGCAAATTTGCTCTTCAAGGCTCTGTAATCAGCCTCAACTTGCATTAGCGGTAGCTGCTCTGCAAAGGCTTCAACTTGCTGTTGATTATTTAAATACCAAATAGCCTCTGGGTAATCACCAATAAAACCAGGCACGATAGTGAGCGTGTCTTCATCATAGGCGCGCTGACCTTCTTCATTTAACAAACTTGAAATATTATAATGAGCATTGTGATGAATAAGGGTGTAAGCCTCATGCTCAGAGTCACCGTCTTTAACTAACACATATGAAATTTGTGGTAATAAGTTAATCGCTTTTGCCGGCATGTTGTTAAATTTATGCAACGGCTCAGGCACCTTAGTGTAGTCATAGCGAGGGCTAAGCACAGGTTTCAATGTCTGTTTAATTAAGCCATATAACTCATGTTGTTGATCTTGAGTTTGGTATTCAATACCGGTTGTTTGGCCAAAGCTTTCACCACTTTTGAAAAAGTTAGTTAAGCTCGTTGGTGATTTACGATACCAATTGGCTTTTAACTCCTGGCGCTGCAGCTTAGGCAGTAGGGCTAAAAAGTTTTGTTCGCCTTCGAGCCTTAAAAAATCCATATATAAACGAGTAACGAGTTGGTGGCCAATATTGCCGTACACATCAAACCCTGCAACCAGTAAATAGTGAATACGCTCAAACAATGCGTAATCCAGTATCCACATTGTTTTTGGTTCTTGCCCTATTAAGCCTTTTACAACTGTTGCACTATCAAAATGGCGGAAAATAGTTAATGCAGCATTATCGTTAACGTCTTCACCACGCCATAAAGCGTCGGTAGTTAAATGCTCACCATTTTCAAACATTTCATTGGCTAGCTTAACTTTTGCTTCTAGGTAAGTACTTTGGCGCTTTGAATACTTAACCCAGCTTGAAATAGGCAACGCATTGCTTTCTTCTGCCGCTGGTAGTGCTAGTGCATCTTCGTGCTGCAATAACATTTGCTCCACTTGTGGTGTGGCTGCTTTATCTGGATCTGCAAACGCCACCCAAAAATGATCGTTTATAACATTTAATGCAATCTGACCACGACATACAGGCCCTTTAATAAAGCCCATAATAATCAATTCAGCTTCATCCAGCATAAATTGGTATTTTGACTTGACCGGCATTGCGGCAAAAACTTTAAATGGATTAGATGCTACCTCTGGCTTATAACTTGGCATTTTACTAACCTGATACTCAGGCTGGATAAATTGCGTATATAACCGAGCTAATTTGGTGTCGTTTAATGCCAGTGGTAAATGTGTTTTAGCAAGAATAGTTGAGCGCTCATGCATTAAGCGATAATAAACACGTTCAACTTTAGGGTCGTCATATGGACGACGCGTATTGATTAGTTTTATATCTTCACCGGGAGGTGTACTTGAACGAACGAGTTTAAAGAAACTCTTTTCACCATCTTGAACAAAATAAATATGTGCTAAATACCAATGCTCATAAACATAGCGAGCAGTTAATTGATGCTTTAAGCTATCTTGATTTAAAAAGCTTTCCCAGCGCTGTGCCTGCGCTATAACATTTTTACTGGGTGCTTCAATATGCGCCATCTTGCCGCCATTTTTAAGCCATTTTTCTAAATGTTTAAATTCACTACGAGAAATCCCCGGTAATCCATACGGCATACCTGCATGTGGCTGACTGTCCGCTAAACGGTCAAACTCCCCCATACTGGCACACGTTTGAGACCGATCAAGGGCAAAGTCAAATTCATCACCAAGCACTTCATCTTCAGGTAAAGGTGAGCTCATTTTTAACACTAAGCTATTGTATAAAACACTACCAGCAAGGTTGGCTTCTTCACTTTGAGCACGTTCATTAAGTACCGGCGAAAAGTTTTTTTCACGCCAACCTGCAGTATCTGCTGCATCATAAAGTAAACGGCTAGGGTTAGATGCGAGTAAACGTGTACCATCATAAACTAATTCTTTACTTAGGCCGCGGTCAATTCCCTCTGGAGATGAAAGCTTTAATTGGCAAGGGGCATCATAACAGCCGTGACATACAACACAGCGAGTGTCGAGTACTGGCTGTACGTGCTGTAAAAATTCAGCGCCAGCTCCGGTGTCGTGCTCGACTATTCGTTGCTGTATTTGTTCGGGGCCAAATAATTCATCATAATGCGCTGCGCCTAAGTAAGCACAACCACTTAAAATTATGATAATGCTTAAAATAAGCGATTTTTTCATATTATTCTTCGTCCTCATCGCCTAAATCAAACGTAGGCATCATGTCCATTTGTGGCGAAACAAATGTTGTCTCTTTTTGCGTGTTCAGTACTGCGCTTAGCAATGGTCCATGAGTGAGGGTTAATTGCGCATCATGCTCTGTATCAATAATGTCAGCAAACGTTTGATTAACGGCTTCTAGCTGATAGCTATTCACAGTGATAGCAACGCTGCTATCTGCGCTTGGATTTTGACACAGTTGAGTTAACAGCTCATCATCCAATACGATCGTCAGTAATAAGTCAGGGGTTTCTAAATCACGTTCACTTAATGTTTCATCAAACAAAAATAATGGAAGGGTTAAATTACTATCTTGCTCTAATTCCATGTGCGGTTCTCAAAGTACGGCTGTTAATAGAACGATTATAGCAAAGAATAAGATCAAAATTAGTGAAAGATTTCAACAGTTAGTGACTTTAAGCGACTAACTGTTGAATCAATAAGTAAGGCAATTAGCAAATGACTACCAAGGAAGTGTTTCGCCATTTGAATGCCAAAAGCCACCACTGTTTTGAAGGTTAAGTTCATCTATGCGTTTAGTTAAGCGCTCTGCCGCTTGCTCTGGTGAAATATCGCCAGCAAAATTAACCATTTGAGTTTGTACAAAGCCTGGATGAAATAATCCCACTGCAATTTTTTTACCTTTAAGTTCATGCGCTAAACTCACCGATGCTGCATTTAACGCCGCTTTAGACATACGGTAGCCAATGTAGCCACCAGAACCATTATCTGCAATAGAGCCCATACGGCTGGTGATCATCGCCACTTTAGCGTCTATACCTAAACTATGGATCAATGCATGGGTAACACGGATTGGTGCCACGGCGTTCACGGCGAGCTGTTGGTTTATTGCAGCAAAATCCATATCAGCCATACTTTCGTAACTAAATACGCCCGCATTATTGATAAGTAGGTCAATTTTATAACCATGTAATTGACTTTGTAGGGCGACAATATCACCTTCATTAGCAACGTCAATATTGCTGATAATAGTTACACCAAGTGCCTTTAGTTCTTCACTTACTTGGCGAACAACAGCTGTAACATGATAGCCTGCTGCTTGGTATTGTTGACATAAATTTAAGCCTATCCCTCTATTTGCGCCTGTAATAACCACGTGCTTAGTCATAAATTAGTCCCAGAAAATAATGATAATGATGAACTTGGGGCAAACAAAAATAAAAAAAGCGCCGCAGCGCTTATTTGGATAAATTTATAAAAAATCATGCTCAAATTAGCCGCATTTAACGTCACCCATTGCTGAAGTCATGATTGAAAATACCGCACCTTGCGGATCAGTGATTACACTGAAACGACCAACTTCAGGAACATCTGTAGGTGGCACACACACTTCGCCACCGAGTTGCTGTGCTTTGCTAGCAGACTCATCGCAATCTGCAACGGCTAAATAAATCATCCAATGTGCAGGGATGTCTTCAGGCCACTCTTGGGTCATTTGAATCATACCTGCAACCGGCTCGCCGGCTACTTTAAACAAAGTGTAGTCCATACCTTCCATTGGCTTAATTTCACTTTCCCAACCTAATAACTGACAGTAAAAGTCACCGCTTTTTGCACTATCTCGACTTGCTAACTCATGCCAATAAGGTGTGTTTAGCTCACCTAAGCGCTGACACCCTTTATGTTGCTTACCTTGCCACAATGCAAATAGAGCGCCGCCGGGCTCATTGAGTAAAACCATTCGCCCAGCATCCATTATATCATGTGGGCCTGCAATAACTTCAGCGCCAAGTTGCTTGGCTTTTTCAGCTACACTATCAATATCTTCAACCGCAATATAAGCTAACCAATGACTGGGGATACCAGAACTTTTTTGATCATCAGGCATTTGGTACATTGCTGCAATATCATCGCCTTGCTTTTGCAACATGGTGTAATATAAATCATCACCAATTGGCTGATCGTCGCTATCCCAGTTAAATAACTCAGTGTAAAAACGCTTACCTTCCGCCCAATTGTGCGTGCATAACTCTGACCAGCAAAACACGCCGTGAGGGTGATTTTTGTTGTGTGTGCTCATGGTTCACTCATAGTTTGATGTTGATACTTTAAAGTTAATGGATGAACACATTTTTTGCCAGTTTTAATCCTCCTAATTGGTTGGCTTAATGGTGGCTATGGTGATGCCCACCTTTGAGTGTTTTTCCGTTGGTATCATAAAAACCTGGAGCACTATGTTCGATAAAACCTAGGTTGATCATTTTAGCTAAAAACGGATCGCTTTCGTTATCACCAATATCAGCATAGTCTGTGGTTTGATAGTTATCCCAAACGGCAAACTGCTGTTGCACGGTTTGCTTATCAAAACTAACCGATTGCAAAATTATTGTTTGGCTTCCTGTCGGCTTAGTAATGTGCATTGATTCAAGTAACTTTTTGTTTACAACCCATGACACTTCTATTGTCGTATCGGCTTGTTTTAAGCTGTATTTTTGTACTTTATCGCACCCTTCTCCGCGCTCACTTTGCAGTGTCATTTTAGCCAGTAACTCATCACTGACTAATTGCTGCTTGCTACTAAAGTTCTGCTTTGCTTTTACTTCTGAGGGTTGGTATTCAATACCACGCTTATCTTGTACAAAGTAGCGAATAGGTCTAAGTTGTTGGTTACTCAACTGCTGCCAAACTTCAACTAGTTGCTCATCTTGTTGAGCCGCTTGAGAGAGTGTTCGCCACAAAGTAAATTGCTGCGTGTGGACAGCTGTGTCAACCTCATGTTGTTGGCTTACTTTATAACTCGCTTGCATATATTGGCTATCGATTGTGCATTGTGCAGCACTGGCTAATGGGCTTAATAGCGCCAAAGACAAAATTACTAATTTCACGGGGTTCTCTTTTTCAATTAGATAATGCTAATACTGTATAGCGTTGATTTGGCAGATTTATGACAAAGAGCAACTCGGGCGAGTTGCTCTTAAAGTTATTATTAGTGTCGTTTAGTTTGCTAGCTTTGCATCGGCATTTTTAACAAGGTCAGCCGCGTAGTCCATAACATGGAACAAGTAGCTTTGCTCGTTAGTACCGGTAACAAGGTGAGCACCAGGACCAATTGCATACACACCCACATCTTCACCAGCGTGAGTTTCAGAACCCAGTGGTACAGCGGCTTCTTGATGGAAGCCAGCACTTGTTGTATCTACTGCGGTTAGGTCGTAACGACCCACAGCAGGGGCTTCAAGATAAGCAGCATCAGCGTTGGTTTCGTCACCTAAATTTCTAAAACCTAGGCCATTAGCATAACCAACTGTAGTATATGGCATGCCATCTGCTGCCAGGCTTGGCTCTTCACTGCCAACTGCAACCACTTTACCTAAAATTGGATTACCGCGTTTAGGGTATCCAGCAATAGTAAATACATGGCTGTGATCTGCAGTAACAATGATTAAGGTATCTTCGATACTGGTTTTATCCATAGCTACCTGAACAGCTTTTGACAATTCAATGGTGTCATTTAACGCATTGTAAGCATTCCCTGCATGGTGCGCGTGGTCAATACGACCCGACTCCACAGTTAAGAAAAAGCCTTTGTCGTTATTGTCTAACACGTCAATAGCCTTAGCAGTCATTTCTGATAATGATGGTTCACCTGCAATGTCATTACCGCGGTCAGCTTCATATTGCATGTGAGATTCATTGAATAAACCAAATACTTGTGTCGCGGTTTCTGTGTCTAGGTTATTAAATCCAGCTTGGTCCATTACGTATTGACCGGTTGGATATTTAGCTTGCCATTCTGTGATTAGATTACGCTCATCGGTGCGGTCGCCTTCGACGGCACTTACAGCATCTGCTGAGTTAAACGCTGCATCTTTAGGTAAAAAATGACGACGACCACCACCCATTACAACCTCAAGGCCGTCTACATCAACACCTGCAAAACGTGCTTCTAAGTTTGCTTCAAAGTTAACAAGCTGCGAAGCGATGTCTTCACATCCACCTGTTACGGCATCTTCAGGCATATCGGATACATCTTCCCAGTTACGGTCTGCAGATTTTGCATATGTCGCTGCAGGCGTTGCATGGGTGATGCGAGCAGTCGATACTATGCCTGTTGCTAAACCATTAATTTCAGCAAGTTCAGTCGCGGTGATAAGCTCATTACCAGCAACCGTTGAACAGTCGCCGCGTTCGATGTCTTCATCAACACCGATAACGCCTACGTCTGTTTTAACACCCGACGCCATTGCTGTCATGGTACCTGCTGAATCCGGAGTTTGTGCATCTACATTATACGTTTTAGCAAAACCAGAGAACGGCATAGTATCGAAGCTTAATAGGTGCTCTTCACCCATTTTTCCTTCCTGTTGACCAGCAAGAATACGTGCTGCGGTTACCGTTGATACACCCATGCCGTCGCCAACAAACAAAATTATATTTTTTGCTTTACCTGACTCTTTGACTATCCCTGCAATGTTCTCTTGGCTCGTGGCCATTTTTACTTTTGCATCTTTAAACCATTGGTTAGTTGATAAATTAACTAGCTGCTGTGGTGTCAATGACGATGCTGGATCGTTACAGTTTAGGTTAGTCTCTAATACTTCATCAGCATCAAGCTCACCATTACGGTTAGTATCTTCACCTTCAAGCGTCTCTGTACCACCATTAACACATTGCTGTGAACCAACAGGTAAAGTGTTATTCACAACCAGAGTTTTATAATCGTTATCGTCATCATCCGAGCAGCCCGCAAGCGCGACTACAACAGCTAAAGATAATAGGTTTAATTTGTTCATGTTAGCCGCCATTATTGTTCAATTAATTCGAGTGCTTGATTAACCAAGTGGAAAATCACATTTTGCTCAACAACACCTTGAGCAAGTTGTGCGCCCGGTCCTTTTGCATGAAGTGAAATGTCTTCTCCGGCATGAGTTTCAGAACCAAGTGGTACTGTCACTTCTTGGTGGAAACCCGCTGAGTTAGTATCGATAGCCGATAAGTCTACTCGGCCAACGACAGGCGCTTCGCTATAAGCTGCATCCGCATCTGTTTCGTCACCTAAATCTCGATATCCTAAACCATTTGCGTAGCCTAAAGTGGTATATGGCATACCATCTGACGCAAGGCTTGGCTCTTCACTACCGACTGCAACGACTTTGCCTAAGATTGGATTACCACGTTTAGGATAGCCTGCGATAGTGAATACATGGCTGTGATCGGCGGTAACTAAAATAAGCGTTTCTTCTGGGTTAGTACTATCAACCGCAGCTTGAACGGCTTTAGCAAATTCAATGGTATCGTTTAATGCGTTATAAGCATTACCTGCGTGATGCGCATGGTCGATACGTCCAGATTCAACGGTTAAGAAGAAGCCTTTTTCGTTATTATCTAGAATATCGATAGCTTTTGCTGTCATTTCAGAAAGCGAGGGCTCGCCAGCGATATCGTTTTCACGGTCTGCTTCGTATTGCATATGGGATTCGTTAAACAAGGCTAAAACTTGTTTAGTATCAGCTGATATCCCTTCAAACCCTGCTTTATCCATCACATACTGGCCATCAGGGTAGTTAGCTTGCCATTCAGCCGTTAAATCACGTTCATCAGTACGGTCACCTTCAACAGAACTGACAGCATCAGTAGAGTTGAATGCCGCATCTTTTGGCAAGAAGTGGCGACGGCCACCGCCCATAATGACGTCAATCCCATCAATATCAGTGCCTAAAAAGCGAGCTTCAACATTTTTTTCAAAATTAACTAGCTGTGATGCAATATCTTCACAGCCTGCTGTAACAGCACCTTCAGGCATATCTGATACATCTTCCCAATTACGATCTGCAGATTTTGCATAAGTAGCAGCAGGCGTTGCATGAGTAATGCGCGCGGTTGATACCACACCAGTCGCTAAACCTTTAATTTCAGCAAGCTCAGTTGTAGTAATTAGCTCATTACCAAACACAGTAGTGCAGTCACCTCGTTCAATATTCTCATTTACCCCAATCACGCCTACATCTGTTTTAACACCTGATGCCATTGCCGTCATGGTGCCTGCTGAATCCGGTGTTTGCGCATCAACATTGTAAGTTTTGACTTGAGCAGAATAAGGGAACTCCTCAAAACTCAGTAAACCTTCTTCACCCAATTGGCCGTCACGTTGTCCAGCTAAGATTCGGGCAGCAGTAAGAGTAGATACCCCCATACCGTCACCCACAAACAAGATCACATTTTTAGCTTTAGTTAGTTGTTCTTCTTGAGCCTGACTTTGCTTTTGCGCAAGAGTAGCTTGAGCACTTTCGTACCATTGGCTTTGTACTTGGCTTTGCGGTAAAACACCTGCATTCACTGTTGCAGATATTGCCAATGTAAAACCAATTGCAGTCGCAATTTTATTGATTTTCATTATAAATTCCGTCTCTATGTTATTAATAGAATCGTAAACCCGATAGGGTGTGAGTTAATGTGCGAGTAAATAATAAAGAGGGTTTATGACTGTAACGGTTATTTTGAATTACAAAGAGGTTAAGAAATGATTTAAAATTTATGAAAATCAATAACTTGGATATGATATACCATCACAATATAGGTAGGCGCTAATCTTGTCAAACGGATACCGATTAAGTTTATTTTAATTATAATAATCTAGTTACATAGGTAAGCGAGCACGCTCAACCACGCTGCCAGGCATTTTTTGTGCTAGCTGACTCAGTGCACGCTCTATTTTTTTATGAGTTGCTTTGTCAGCAACCATGGCATGAAACAGCCATCGGTAGGCGTCTTCATAATCTCGAGGGCTACCAAAGCCATCGTTAAATAGTTTCACTAACCTTAATTGAGCTTTTAAATTACCTTGTGCAGAGGCTTCTCGTAGGTAAGTAATCGCCATTGCTTTATCTTTTTGTACTAAACGGCCAATATCATAATAGCGACCAAGTTGCTCTAATGCCGCAGCCAAACCTTGGTTTGCAGCTTGGCGCATATAATAAACACCGAGCTCCACATTACGATCAACACACACAGCATATGCCAACATATCGCCATATAAAAACTGATAAGACGGCAGTGCCATTTTATTGGCTCTGGCTTCAATATCTTGTACCAACTGGCAATCATCTGCCTTCACGCGCGCTAAGTGAGCGTTTTTATTGATCAATGCCAACAGCTCTGTTTCAGTATACAAAGGCACAGCCGCTAAGGGCTCATCAGCTTTGACATAACTTACAGGCAGCATTGATAACACCACTAATGAAAAACAAGACAACAAACGCATTTAGGTCACTTTAAATTTAAAACCATCTTAATAAAGTTTATACAAAGATCGTTCCATATTGAAATAAAGACACAAAAAAAGCTGCACTAGGCAGCTTTTTTAGTTCTAACAGTATTTATGCAAACGGGCTGCGTAATACCATAGTTTCTACACGATCTGGGCCGGTAGAAATAATATCAACAGGTACACCTGTGATTTCTTCGATACGTTTGATGTAATCAAGCGCTGCTTGTGGTAACTGATCAACAGACGTTGCGCCGACTGTGTTTTCAGACCAACCTGGCATTTCTTCGTATACTGGTGTTACTTTCTCGTAACCTTCAGCTGCAAGCGGTGTTACGTTAGTAACAGTGCCATCTTCAAGCTTATAACCAGTACAAATCTTAAGTGTTTCTAAGCCATCAAGTACGTCTAGTTTAGTTAAGCAAAAACCAGTGATTGAGTTGATTTGAACCGCACGGCGCATAGCCACTGCATCTAACCAACCAGTACGACGTAAGCGACCAGTCGTTGCACCAAATTCATGACCCACTGTGCCTAAGTGCTTACCCACTTCATCTTGCTTTTCAACACCGTCGTAAAGCTCTGTTGGGAAAGGACCCGAGCCTACACGAGTCGTGTATGCTTTAATAATACCTAGTACGTAATCAAGGTTTAATGGACCAAAGCCTGCACCTGTAGCAACACCACCAGCGGTAGTATTAGATGAGGTTACATACGGGTAAGTACCGTGATCGATATCAAGTAATGTACCTTGTGCACCTTCAAACAAGATGTTATCGCCAGCAAGACGAGTTTGATCAAGTAATTCAGTAACATCAACAACCATCGCTTTAAGAATATCAGCAACAGCCATTGCATCATCAAAAGTCTGTTGGAAATCAACTGCATCTACTTTGTAGTAGTTAACTAATGTGAAGTTATGGTATTCCAATACTTCTTTAAGTTTTGCAGCGAATAATTCAGGGTTGAATAAATCACCAATACGTAAACCACGACGGGCTACTTTATCTTCATAAGCTGGACCAATACCACGACCAGTAGTACCGATAGCTTTATTACCACGTGCTTTTTCACGGGCTACATCTAATGCGATGTGGAAAGGCAAAATTAGCGGACATGCTTCGCTTATTAGTAAACGATCGCGTACTGGTACGCCACGTTCTTCAAGCATGCCAATCTCTTTCATAAGCGCTTCTGGTGATACAACTACACCATTACCAATCACACACTTAACATTGTCACGTAATACACCCGATGGAATAAGGTGTAAAACTGTCTTTTCACCGCCGATCACTAAAGTGTGTCCAGCATTGTGGCCACCTTGGTATCGAACTACTAAAGATGCTTTGTCTGTAAGGAGGTCAACTACCTTACCCTTACCTTCGTCACCCCATTGGGTGCCTAGTACAACAACGTTTTTACCCATTGTAAATTCACTTAGAAAAAATTAGGACGAGATTTTACCAGAAAATGAGGGCAAAGATCACCCCGTTTAGGTTATTTTTTCTGCGTGCGATAAATACATCACCCAGAATAAAAATTAACTGGTTGAATAACATTAAGTTATTCATAAAAATTCGTTTTACTAAAAGAAAAACCCTGCATACACAGGGTTTGGATTTGATCTATATGAAAAGAAAGACTACTGCGCAGCAGCCCCTTTCATATATTTAAAGAAGTCACTGTCTGGCGATAACACCATCACGTCTTGCTTGCCTTTAAAGGTCTTTTTATAAGCCTCTAATGAACGTACAAAACTAAAAAATTCAGCGTCTTTATTATAAGCATTGGCATAAATAGCAGCAGCTTGCGCGTCACCTTCACCACGTACTGAGCGTGCATTACGCTCTGCATCAGCAAGCATTACCGTGACACGACGGTCAACTTCAGCACGAATTGTTTCGGCTTTTTCTTGACCCTCAGAACGGTGCTCTTTTGCCACAGCAGTACGCTCTGCGCGCATACGTTGGTAAATTGAGTTGCTCACCTCTGATGGTAAGTTAATTTGCTTAACGCGAACATCTAGTACTTCAATGCCTAGCTCTTGCGCACTTTCAGACGCTTGAACTAACGCTTCTTCCATTAATTCACTACGCTCACCAGATACGATTTCACGAATAGTACGCGAACCAAAGTTAGTACGAAGGCCGTTATTTACTTTTTGCTTAAGCAGTGTTTCAGCGTATTGCTTGTCACCACGCGCACGTAAGTAAAACGCACTAAAGTCATTTACACGCCACTTCACGAACGAATCAACGATTAAGTCTTTTTTCTCGCTAGTAACAAAACGATCCGGCGCACCATCTAAAGTTTGAATACGCGCATCAATACGACGTACTTGGCTAAAGAAAGGTACTTTAAACTGTAACCCTGGGTTATACACAATCGCTTTATCATCACTGTCTTTTTGTACTTTGCTAAAAAGCATTACGATTGCTTTTTGCCCTTCAGGCACCACAAATACTGACGAAAATGACAATACAACGGCAGCTAATAATAGAACTAAACTAAAGTTTTTCATTACGCTTATCTCCCGTCGTTAAAGCGATCAGCTGCAAAGCGGTCTGAACTTGAGTTCACAGTGCTATTGCGCGATGTGTTTATTTTGTTACGTAAGTCATTTATATCACTTGAACTTGGTAACGCTACGCGTGTAGCAGTACCTTGTTTTTCCATGATTTTATCAAGAGGTAAATACATCATGTTATTACCGCCTTTGACATCTACTAACACCTTAGAACTGCTACCTAGCACTTCTTGCATTGTATCTATGTATAAACGTTCACGCGTTACTCTTTTAGCTGCTTGATATTCTGGTAATAGTTTCTCAAAACGAGCTACTTCACCTTGCGCTTCTAAAATAATACGTTCGCCATAACCTTCAGCTTCTTGCGTCATACGTGTTACTTGACCACGAGCACGCGGTTCAATTTCACGAGCATACGCTTCTGCTTCACGAATAAAACGCTCTTCATCTTCTTGTGCAGCAATAGCATCATCAAATGCATCTTTAACTTCAGCCGGCGGACGAGAATCTTTAAAGTTAACGTCAGTTACAATTAAACCTAGGTTATAAGGTTCGATTATTTGATTCAGTTCATCCCATGTATTTTGACGAACTTCTTCACGACCACGCGTAAGTACTTGATCCATTTTAGAATGACCAACAACATAACGTAAAGCACTATCAAGCGCTTGTTGTAAGCTGTGATCTGCATCTGTTACGCTAAACTTGTAAAGGTGCGGGTCAATAACACGATATTGCACTTCAAACTCAACGCTTACTACGTTTTCGTCTTCAGTTAGCATAAAGCCTGATGCAGGTAGTGAACGTACCGCTTCAATATCAACTGGAATAACCGTTTCAATAAAGGTCATTTTCCAACGTAGACCTGGATCTGCAATGCGGTCATATTTACCAAACTGTAAAACAATACCACGCTCGGCTTCTTTAACAGTGTAGATACCACTTAATGCCCATACAATTACAGCAATGATAAGCACGAACGAAAGCCCTGCTCCACCAAGTCCACCACCATCTTTGCCGGATTTATTACCGCCAAATAAGCCGCCAAACTTACTGCTGAACTTACGCAGCACCTCGTCTAAATCAGGTGGGCCTTGATCACGTCCGCCTTTTTTGTTCCACGGATCTTTATCATTGCCATTATTACCCGGTTCATTCCAGGCCATAGCTATACTCCATTGTTATCTAAATAATTTAGGTAATTGTGTTAAATCTACCAAATATAAGGCCATTCTCATACTAAAAACGACAATGTGTAGTAGATTTTTACTTTCATAAAATAAATGAGTCGATTTCTGGGCCAAATTCTTTCTTTAATTTGTTCCATTCAACCATTGGCATACGCGTGGTTAATATCCACTGCCCTTGTTCATCAAAGTCTTCTTCATGCACTGCATTTAAGTTAAATAGCGCGGCGCGTAAACGCCCATACTGCGGTGCAAGTTTAAGTGTGTGTGCGAACATTTTCTTCGCCAGTAACTCACTAATGGCTTCTGACAATAACTCACAGCCTGCCCCACTATGTGCAGACAGCCAAACTCTAATTGGCACACCTTCGTCATCACGATCTATACGCGGTGAAACATCTTCAAGTGCATCAATTTTATTATAAACCAGTAATTGCGGTACTTCATCGGCTTCAATTTCTTTTAACACCGATTGTACCTGTTCTATATTCTCTTTGCGACGCCCATCAGCTACATCGACTACATGCAACTGTAAATCTGCTTCACGGGTTTCCGTTAATGTCGCTTTGAATGCGGCAACTAAGTCATGGGGTAGATGACGAATAAAGCCAACCGTATCGGCTAATATTACCGAGCCAACATCACCAATTTCGAGCTTACGAAGAGTGGGGTCGAGTGTTGCAAACAACTGATCGGCCGCATAAACATCTGAATTAGTAATACGATTAAATAACGTAGATTTACCCGCATTGGTATAACCCACTAACGATACGGTCGGTATTTCGTTACGATTACGCGCGCGGCGGCCTTGCTCACGTTGCACTGCCACTTTTTGTAAACGCGCACGAATACTTTGAATACGCACTCGCAGTAAACGTCTATCGGTTTCGAGCTGAGTTTCACCAGGACCACGTAATCCTATACCGCCTTTTTGGCGCTCAAGGTGAGTCCAACCTCGGATCAATCGGGTCGACATATGACGCAGTTGCGCCAGCTCAACTTGCAATTTACCCTCATGGGTACGTGCGCGTTGGGCAAATATGTCTAAAATAAGGGTCGTTCTATCAAGTACACGACATTGGCAAACGCGTTCTAAATTGCGCTCTTGTGATGGCCTGAGTTGATGGTTGAATATGACGACATCTGCATTGTGGATTTTGACAATCTCAGCAATTTCTTCTGCTTTACCGCTACCGACGAATAGTTTCGGATGTGGTGCTTGACGGCTGCCTTGCACAACCGCCAAACTGCTAACACCAGCAGAAGATACTAACATTTCCAGTTCATGAAGATCTTCACGATCTCCTTCTTGAGGAAAGTCAATATGGACTAAGACTGCCTGTTCGCCGGCTTTATAACGGTCAAACAAGCATTACGCTCCTAATTTAAAAATTTCCAGGTTCAGCCTGCTCTTCACCTTCTTCACTTCCTTGAACACCTTGGAAGTTTACTGCACGAGCAGGAACTACTGTAGAAATTGCATGTTTGTACACCATTTGATTAACGGTGTTTTCTAGTAAAATTACAAATTGGTCAAATGACTGAATCTTACCTTGTAGCTTGATGCCATTTACCAAAAAGATTGATACTGGAATACGCTCACGACGTAGCGCATTCAAAAATGGGTCTTGTAACGATTGGCCTTTTGCCATGTTATTATCCTTCGTTCTAGGTGTTATTATAATTAAGTGGCTGAACTCATTTAACAAAGCTAAAAAATATTCAACTACTACTAGCTTAGCGAACTTACAACACGTTGCAAGTTTTCTTCATCACCCGTAGTTAACCAAGTTACATCGGGCCAGCTTCTCAACCACGTCAATTGACGCTTTGCAAGTTGTCGAGTTGCTGCAATACCGCGAAACACCATGTCATCATAGTCAGTTTCGCCAGCAATGTAATCCCACATTTGTCTATAACCTACACAACGAATAGAAGGTAAGTTTGGGTGTAAATCCTTACGTTGATATAGGGATGAAACTTCTTTTTCAAACCCCTCATCAAGCATTATTTTAAATCTTTGTGCAATACGTTCATGCAAATCAGCCCGATCATCCGGTGCGATAGCAAATTGATGGAACGTATAGGGTAAACTTGGCTGCTTACTTTTTTGCAGCTCCGTCATGGTTTTACCAGTTAAACGATAGACTTCTAAGGCACGGTTAATGCGCTGAGAATCGTTTTCGCTCATTTTTTCTGCCGCTTGTGGGTCTACTTCTGCAAGCTCTTTATACAGTGCTGGCCAACCATGTTCATTTGCCTGTGCTTCAAGCTCAGCACGTACCTTAGGGCAAGCTTCAGGAAGCGGCGATAAACCATCTATTAGCGATTTAAAATACATCATAGTACCGCCTACTAGCACCGGCACTTTACCTTGTTTATGAAATTGATCAATTTTTTCAATCGCATCACGACGAAAATCTGCCACAGAGTAACTTTGGGCAGGGTCAATAATATCAATTAGGTGGTGTGGTGCTAAAGCCAGCTCTTGCGCATTTGGCTTAGCCGTACCAATGTCCATATCTTTATACACTAAGGCTGAATCGACGCTGATTATTTCGGTATTTAAATGCTGACAAAGTTCAATAGCCAGCGCAGTTTTTCCTGCAGCCGTTGGACCCATTAAAAATATGACCGGTAAATTACTCAACGCGTTAACCCTAATCTAACTGTGACAAATAGTGATGTAAGTCTATTTTAACTGCTTTTGCACGCAAACGTTGAATTGTTTGCGGATTATTTTTCATTTGTTGTAACTCGCCTGCAAATGCTTGGCTGGCAAAATAGCGCTCGGGTACATTGCACTGCTGCCAATTAAGCCATTCTTCTATGTTATCGAACTGCTGTTTACTTGCCTCTAGTAGGATATCAATGGCCTGGCTTACATCTAATAAATACAGGCTATGCGGCAACTTTTTCACCATGACAAATTGCTTTTCTATATTTAGCTCAAAACCCAGTAAAGTAAACCACGATTGCTGCTCAGTTAATCTTTGCTGATCCTCTTTACTAATATTGACTCGCACAGGAAGTAATAAAGCCTTGCCTTCAAGGCTTGCTTGTTCAGTAATTTGCTGTTGCCAATAATCAGCTAAAGCATACTTAAAATGAGAGCAATAAAGTTGCTGCTGCTGTGTGAAAACACAGCTACCATCTTCTTGCACTATTAGTGAGGTCGTATTAGTGCTGTACTCAGGCGCTGACACTGGCGTGTGCTGTACTGGTGAGACAGCAACACTATCAAAATGTGCGGCATGTTGTTCACTCACGCCTTGGTAAAATGCATTCACATCATGATGCGAGGTTTTACTTTCTCTTTGCCCAGAGAAGCCACTCGCAGCAGAGCCACCTGCACGCGATGCACCACTAGAATAGCTACCGCCAGATTGGCTCGGTTGCAAAGGTGTTTTTGGGTAATCAAATACATCTGCCTGCTCAACTGGCGGCGCACTTGCAAAGCGCTCAATTGACTGAGCTGGTTGTGATACGTGTGGCGCAACAAAATCATCTTGCAAAGGCACAACCACTTGCTTTATCGCTTGTAAAATAAAGTCATGTACTAAACGCCCTTGATGAAAGCGTACTTCATGTTTTGCCGGGTGTACATTTACATCCACTTGGCGCGGATCAATATCAATATAAATCACAAAACCAGGTAACTCTTCCTGCCCTGCCACTTCTTCAAACGCTTGGCGAATGGCATGTAAAATCAGTTTATCGCGCATCATCCTATTATTAACATAGGTGTATTGTGTGGTATTGCTTGAACCCACAGGTAATACCCAGCCATGTAACTGCAAACCGGTATCACCGGATTCTATATACAAACCTTGCTCAGCAAATGCTTTGCCAGCAACTTGCGCAACACGGGTAATTGCTTGTGCGGGATCGGTTTTAGCGCGATATTGGCGTACCACTTTATCATTGTGAGTTAGCGTAATCGACACATCAAAGCGACTTAAAGCAATCCGCTTAATGAGCTCATCGATGTGATTAAACTCGGTTTTTTCGGTACGTAAAAACTTACGCCGCGCTGGCGTATTAAAAAATAAGTCTTTCACTTCAATGGTGGTGCCATCAGGGTGAGCGGTAGGTTTGACTTGTACCGCCATATCTCGACCCTCAGCAAACGCTTGCCACGCAGCCTCTTGCTCTTTTGTTTTAGAGCTAAGGGTTAACCGCGATACCGAGCTAATTGACGCTAACGCTTCACCACGAAAGCCCAGTGAACATATATTCTCTAAGTCATCGAGGGATTTTAATTTGCTAGTCGCATGGCGTGACAGTGCCAGTGTTAGCTCATCTTTATTAATACCTGAACCATTGTCACGAATACGAATAAGCTTATGACCACCGCGTTCAATATCTATTTGAATACGATTAGCCCCCGCATCTAAACTGTTCTCTACCAACTCTTTTACAACAGACGCAGGGCGTTCAACCACTTCACCCGCAGCAATTTGGTTAGCTAATCGCGCGGGTAATATTTCAATATTCATACTCATCCTAACGATGTTAACTTTGCGGGATATCTAGCTCTTGGCCAATAAATAAAGTATTAGATTTGAGTTTATTAACGCGCTTTAACTGCGTTACAGACACCCCATAACGGCTAGCTAATAAACTTAATGACTCACCGGGTCTCACTTTATGCTTTGTAGGGTATTGTGATTTTAATGATGCAAATAACGAGTCATCCGGTGGATTTTTTAAATAATAACTCTTAATCGAGGTAAATATTGCTTTTGCTAGCTTCTCTTGGTGATTAGCACTTTTAAGGAGTCGCTCTTCCTGTGGGTTAGAAATAAACCCCGTTTCAACTAAGATTGATGGAATATCCGGAGATTTCAACACTGCTAGGCTGGCTGCTTGCGGCTCTTTCTTATGTAACTTGGCCACTTTTTTAAGCTCTTGCACCATTTCTTCGGCCACGTTAAAACCGGTCTTCATGGAGTGATCCATCGACATATCAAGCAGTGCTTGAGCTAGGTATTTCTCGCTGGCTGTGTCTTTTATCACACCAGCGGCACCACCAAGTAACTCTGAGTGCTTTTCTTTATCTTCGATCCATTTACCAATTTCAGAATTGGCACGGCGTAACGAGAGCACCCACACTGATGCCCCATTAGGGCCAGGGCTGGTAAAGGCATCCGCATGGATAGAAACAAAAAAGTCTGCTTTTTTCTCACGGGCTCGGCTGGTACGCGTATTGAGATTTACAAAGTAATCACTACGGCGGATCATTCGCGAAATCATACCGCGCTCAGCGTCTATCATGCGTTCTAAACGTTTTGCAATTTGTAAGGTTATGGTTTTTTCATAAGTACCTGATGGCCCAATGGAGCCAGGATCTTCACCACCATGGCCGGCATCAATCGCAATCACAATGTCGCGCTGCTTACTTAGTTCACGTTTTTTTACCGCAGCATTACTGCTTTGCGCCACAGGCTTTGCTTGTTCTTTGTCGTAAAGGTCGACCACTAAACGGTTTTTATATGGCCCAGTTGGGGCTAAAGCAAATAATACAGGTTTAACAGCCCCGGTTAACTCAAATACAAACCGTACGCCTTTACTATTTTTAGCTTTGGAGTAGCGCAGTTTACTGACAATTTGATGTTTTTTAGGAATGCTAGGCAGGTCTTTAATCTTATTAGTATTTTCTAAATCAACCACGAGACGTAATGGATTCTTCAGCATAAAGTAGCTAAAGTCTGGTTTGTCAGCTAAATCAAAAACAACACGAGTGCTATCAGGCGACGGCCACACACGCACACTGTTAATCGTGTTTTGTGCAACAACGCTTTGGCTTATTGCAAATAACAAACAAGCACACACCCACTTAATAACTACTCGACTCATCTGATCCATTACACCTTTAATTATTATTTTTAATCTCGAGTTAACTGCTCTACAACTGCCTTGCCACGTTGACTCACGCTGCAAATTTCGATTTCACGGGCCTCACCAACATAGCGCATAGTAATGTCTAAGTCAGGAACAGGTATAAACTCTCCGCCTTTCTCTGGCCACTCAACAACACAAATAGCATCATCTGAAAAGTAATCGCGGATACCCATATATTCTAGCTCTTCAGGGTCACCTAGCCGATATAAATCAAAATGATAGACATTGGCTGCTGCTAATTCGTAAGGTTCGACTAATGTATAGGTCGGGCTCTTAACCTTACCTTGATGACCAAACCCTTGTACTATACCCCGTGTTAATGTGGTTTTTCCGGCACCTAAATCACCGTGCAAATATATTACCGCGCCTTGCTCAGTTAAAGTTGCAAGCTTATTACCCATTGCGACCGTTGCTGCTTCATCAGCGAGTTGAAAACCAACACTCTGGGCCATTATTACCTCATGAAAAACAAATAAATCATTACTGTATTAATCATACCAGATTATTTTTGTATCGCGAATACAGAGCCACTGTTCGTTAGAGCTAAAAAAACCGGCAAAGTTGCCGGTTTTTTAAATTATTAGCTTTATCAGTGCTTATAAACCTAATTTCTTCTCAAGATAGTGGATATTAGTCCCACCATTTTGGAAGTTCTCATCTGCCAAGATTTTCTTATGCAGTGGTGTATTGGTTTTAATGCCGTCAATTACTAACTCATTTAATGCATTACGTGCACGAGCAATCGCAACATCACGATTTTCACCATAAGTAATGAGTTTGCCAATCATTGAGTCATAATGTGGTGGCACACTATAATCAGCATAAATATGGCTATCCCAACGAATACCTAAACCACCAGCTGGGTGGAAACGGGTAATTTTACCCGGTGAAGGAATAAACGTTTCAGGATCTTCTGCATTGATACGACATTCAATAGCGTGACCACGAATTACTACATCATCTTGCGTGAATGACAGCGGTTGACCAGCAGCAATTTTTAACTGCTCTTTAATTAAATCAACGCCACTGACCATTTCAGTTACAGGGTGCTCAACCTGAATACGGGTATTCATCTCGATGAAATAGAACTCGCCGTTTTCATATAAGAACTCAAACGTACCTGCACCGCGATAACCAATTTCGATACATGCACGCGTACAACGTTCACCAATGAACTTACGTACTTCAGCAGTGATACCTGGCGCTGGCGCTTCTTCAACTACTTTTTGATGACGACGCTGCATTGAACAGTCACGCTCACCTAAGTGAACCGCATTACCTTGGCCATCTGCAAGTACTTGGATTTCGATATGACGTGGGTTTTCAAGGAATTTTTCCATGTAAACCATGCTATTACCGAAGAACTGTTTTGCTTCTTGCTGAGTAAGTGCGATTGAATCGATAAGCTCTGATTCATTACGTACAACACGCATACCACGACCACCGCCGCCACCGGCCGCTTTGATGATTACCGGGTAACCGATACGCTTAGCGATTTGCATATTGCGTTCTTTGTCATCTGATACTGGACCGTCAGAACCTGGAACACACGGTACACCCGCTTTACGCATAGCGCTGATTGCAGATACTTTATCGCCCATTAAGCGAATGGTATCGCCCTTAGGACCAATAAATACAAAACCGCTTTGCTCAACTTGGTCAGCAAAATCTGCATTTTCAGCAAGGAAGCCGTAACCAGGGTGAATCGCAACTGCGTCTGTTACTTCAGCAGCCGCAATAATACGCGGAATATCTAAGTAACTTTCAGTGGCTGAAGGTCTACCGATACAGATGGTTTCATCTGCTAATAATACGTGCTTAAGATCGCGATCCGCCGTTGAATGCACAGCAACCGTTTTGATCCCAAGCTCTTTGCAGGCGCGCAATATACGAAGTGCAATTTCACCCCGATTTGCAATGACTACTTTATCTAACATGAGAGTTGGCCTCTAAGGTTGCGCTATTATTCAATGATGAATAAAGGTTGATCAAATTCTACTGGCTCACCATTTTCAACTAAAATAGCTTTCACTGTACCAGCTTTATCTGCTTCAATTTGGTTCATCATCTTCATCGCTTCGATGATACAAAGTGTGTCGCCTACTTTAACTTGCGTGCCTACTTCTACGTATGCCGGCGCTTCAGGAGAAGCCGCTGCATAGAAAGACCCTACCATTGGCGATAATACTTGATGACCTGTTGGTGCTGCTGGCGCTGCTGCTTCAGCGGCTGCAACTGGAGCCGCAGGTGCTGGCGCCGCTGCTGGAGCTGGTGCGTACTGAGGAGCATATTGTGGAGCGTAAGCAGGGCCAGCGCTCATGTTATTACGGTTAATACGTACTGACTCTTCACCTTCAGTGATTTCTAATTCAGCAATACCTGATTCTTCTACTAGTTCAATTAGTTTTTTGATCTTGCGAATATCCATGAACGACCCGCCTTCTAGTTTGTGTGTTTAAAATTAATTTGAGTTTTGCAACCGGTTAACAGCAGCTTCTAACGCTGCACGGTAACCCATTGCACCTAATCCACATATCACGCCTTGCGCCACATCAGAAAAATACGAATGATGGCGAAACGCTTCCCGTGCATGCACATTGGTTAAATGCACTTCATAAAACGGGATATCAACACTCAGTAATGCATCACGTAAAGCCACGCTTGTATGCGTAAATGCAGCTGGGTTAATAATGATGTAATCAATAGCCTGCCATGCACTGTGTATGTGCTCAATTAAAGCTTGCTCACTATTACTTTGAAAATGCGTTAACTCAACATCTAGACCATGGGCTGCACTGGTTAGTTCGCTCATAATCTCAGCCAGGGTTTGCGAACCATATTTCTCTGGTTCTCGCTTACCAAGCATATTCAAGTTGGGGCCATTTATAACTAAAAGCTTAAATTTTGCAGCCATAATACGCGATAATCCTATAAATAATGAGTTAAGCCGTTTTGATTAGAAATCCCACCACAACGTAGGGGATAAAATCTAAAATAGCAAGTATTTCTCACGTTAACCACCTATTATAGCTAGTTCGATGTAAATAGCAGCAAAATACTGGTCTAATGACTATGATGAGGCGCAAAGTTGCGAGGATAAAGGCGGGAGCTAAAAATAGCTTATTATAAAAAGTGATTTAGCCACAATTAGATTCATATCTAAATCAAATTGTGGCTAACTTTCTTAGTCGCTTATTGGCGAACTTCAGCTAAGTGCTGCGCAAAGTCATCAGCATTTAAAAAGCCAGTAACACGCTGAGCTGCTAATTCTTCACCTTGAGTGTTAAAAAACAGAATACTTGGTAAACCAAATACAGTGTATTCCTCCATAACTTCAATGGTGGTTTCATCACTTTCGGTAAGATCTATTTTAAGTAACTCAAAATGGGCAAATTCATTTTGTACGCTTGGCTCTGGAAAGGTGTATTTTTCAAACTCTTTACAGGCAACACACCACTCGGCATACAAATCAACCATTACCATGCGGCCTTCATCGTTTGCTTTATTTATCGCTTGCTTAAGCTCGGCTAAATTAGCTACTAGTTTAAACTTATGGGTTTGCGACTGCTCAGCACTCACCCCAACTGTATTCGTCACTGGCCAAATATAGTTTTTAGTTAAACTTGCACCTGTAAGTACCAATAAGGTTGCAGCAAACCACAGTGCCGTTTTTAACTTGCCTTGGCTTTGGCCACTTTGCCAATGGTGTAAATAAAGCGCCGTTGCTAATGCTAACAAACCCGCCATTAATAGTATGATGTCAAAATCTACAATACGCTCTAGCAGTATTAGCGGCACGACTAGCATAATAAAACCAAATAAGGTTTTAACTTGTTCCATCCAACCACCCGCTTTTGGCAGTAACTTTCCGCCAGAAGTACCTAATAGTAATAATGGTATGCCCATACCAAGACTTAAAACATAAAGAGTTAAGCCTCCAACTAAGTAATCGCCGCTTTGCGCAACAAATAATAAAGCAGCAGATAATGGTGCCGTGGTGCAAGGGGAAGCAATTAAACCCGACAACACCCCCATCAAAAATACACCAATATAATTGCCGCCTTTTTGATTATTACTCACTTGAGTGAGCTTATTCATCATGCCACTAGGTAGTTTTATTTCGTACCAACCAAACATCGACATGGCTAACAACACGAATAATAAACTAAAGCTGATCAAAACATATGGGTGCTGTAAGTAGCCCTGCACTTGCCCACCTAACGATGCAAGCACTAAACCCAGTGCCGCATAGGTGACTGCCATACCTTGAATATAAACAAACGATAAAGCAAAAGCTTTTTTGGTTGATAGGTTTTTTTGACCGGCAATTAAACTCGATAGAATAGGAAACATAGGAAATACACACGGTGTAAAGGCAAGGCCTATTCCTACTAAAAAGAAAATAACTAAATTAGCCAATAAACCTTGTGATGCCAATTTTTCGGTAAAATTTTGTTCTGTTTCTGCTGGCTCACTTTGCTTAGGAGCCGTGTTAGCGGACTTTATAACCTCACTATTGAGTGCAGCAAATGCACTAGCAGTATCTGTGGTGGTGTTTTGCTCAGGAGTTTGGCCTGCAATCACACTTAATGGAATGGTAATTATTTCTGGCGGATAACACAATCCTGCTTCGGCGCAGCCTTGGTAACGAACTTTAACGACTCCTTGTTGCGCTACATTACTTAATTTACTTACCACGCTAAATGAATCGAAGAAGACTTCCGTTTTACCAAAGAATTCATCTTCAATCACTACCCCTTCACCTAACTCTGGGACTTTGATATCAGCATCTTTAGCAATGATCTCGAGCTTTTTTTTATAAAGATAATAACCAGGGGCGATATCCCAGCCAATAAATAAAGTACCGCCTTGCTGATCAAAATCAAAACTAAAGGCTTGATCAACCGGTAAAAAAGTTTGCTCTGCTGGCTGTAATAAATCATTCAATAAACTGTTATTTGCTTGTGCAGGAAAAAGCCAAAGCGCAGATAGCAATAAAAGAAGAAACCGCATTAATTAAGTACCTCATCCATCCAATTAAAATAGGCTAAATTGCCCGTTGATACATCCACTACTTGAATTTCTGGAACCTCATAACTATGTAATTGCTTAATAGTTTGGATAACTAGGTTCATTTTTTCAGACTTAGTTTTAATAAGCAGCTTGCATTCTGTGGCCTGCGTTACTTCACCTTCCCACATATAAACCGACTCTACATTAGGAAGAATACTGACACATGCAGCCAGTTTTTGGCTGACCAATTGTTCAGCCATTGCACGCGCTTCACTTGCATTTGCGCAAGTGGTAAAAACAAGTCGAAAATGAGTCGTCATCATATTGAACCTTTAGTTGTTTGTTCTGCCCAACTCATAGTAGCTGATAGCTAAACTAAAGTGTAGCCATATGCATGACTGCACTACTATTGAAAAAAGACCTGATAGCCCATATTTATATTTCATCACGATGTTACGTGAGCACTATTTAGAGAGCTTTATGTTTAGATTTTTATTTTTGTTATTTATTCTCGTGCCGATCATTGAAATCGCGCTGCTAATTCAAGTAGCCGATGTTATTGGTGGCTTTGCAACAATTGCACTGGTTATTTTAACCGCTATTTTTGGTGCAAAACTGGTTAGACAGCAAGGTATGGGCGCACTACAAAATGTGCAAAGCCAGATGGCTCAAGGGCAAATGCCAGCCAAAGAATTATTTACCGGGTTATGTGTCATTATCGCCGGTATCTTATTACTAACCCCAGGCATTATGACTGATGTATTTGGCTTTTTACTACTCACTCCAGCGATTCGCAATAAGTTAGCCGCAGGTCTTGCGAGCCAAGCAACTGTTCGTATGAGTGCAGGTATGCAACAAGGTCCATCACCATTTACACAACAGACTCAGCAAGAGCCTGAACCGCGTAAAATGAGCGAGCCAACTACGATTGATGGTGAATACGAGAGAAAAGATTAAAATTTTTATTTTTTTCTCTTGGATTTTTCCGCATTACCCCCATTACTGAGTACAACTAATCCACGGCAATTAAATCAAACTATTTAATTGCCTTGGTACACACAAAACTTTTTTCTGTCCTGTTCAGAAACTGTTAGGAGAACTAAACAAATGAACATTCGTCCTTTACATGATCGCGTGATCGTTAAGCGTCTAGAAGAAGAAACCAAGTCTGCTGGCGGTATTGTATTAACTGGCTCTGCTGCTGAGAAATCAACGCGCGGAGAAGTTGTCGCTGTTGGTAATGGCCGTACTCTAGATAACGGTGATGTGAGAGCATTAGAAGTTAAAGTCGGTGACACTGTGTTATTCGGCTCATATGTTGAAAAAGCTGAAAAGATCGAAGGTGAAGAATACCTGATCATGCGTGAAGACAACATTTTAGGCATTGTAGGCTAAACCTACTTTTCGTTTAACAAACATTTAAGAATTTAGAGGAAAAAATCATGGCAGCAAAAGAAGTACTTTTTGCAAGTGAAGCACGCGCTAAAATGCTAGCTGGCGTAAACATCTTAGCAAACGCAGTTCGTGTAACTTTAGGCCCTAAAGGTCGTAACGTAGTATTAGACAAATCATTTGGTGCTCCAGTGATCACTAAAGATGGTGTATCAGTGGCAAAAGAGATCGAACTTGAAGACAAGTTTGAAAACATGGGCGCACAAATGGTGAAAGAAGTTGCATCTAAAGCAAATGATGCAGCCGGTGACGGTACAACTACAGCCACTGTTTTAGCACAATCTATTGTAAATGAAGGCCTAAAAGCAGTTGCTGCTGGCATGAACCCAATGGATCTTAAGCGCGGTATTGATAAAGCAATTATCGCCGCTGTTGCTGAGCTTAAAGAACTTTCAGTTCCTTGTGCTGATACTAAAGCGATTGCTCAAGTTGGTACTATTTCAGCTAACTCTGATAAAGAGATTGGCGACATCATCGCAGAAGCGATGGAAAAAGTAGGCCGTAACACTGGTGTTATCACTGTTGAAGAAGGTCAATCACTTGAAAACGAACTTGATGTTGTAGAAGGCATGCAGTTTGACCGTGGTTACCTATCTCCGTATTTCATCAACAACGCTGAAAAAGGCGCGGTTGAGCTAGATAACCCATTCATTCTACTTGTAGATAAAAAAGTATCTAACATCCGTGAGTTACTACCTACATTAGAAGCCGTTGCTAAAGCAAGCAAGCCACTACTTATCATTGCTGAAGACCTTGAAGGTGAAGCACTAGCAACACTAGTAGTAAACAACATGCGCGGTATCGTTAAAGTATCAGCTGTGAAAGCACCTGGTTTTGGCGACCGTCGTAAAGCAATGCTACAAGATATCGCAGTGTTAACTGGCGGTACTGTTATCTCTGAAGAAATCGGCCTTGAGCTTGAAAAAGCAACAATCGAAGACTTAGGTACAGCTAAACGCGTAGTAATCACTAAAGATGATACAACGATCATCGACGGTGCTGGCGAAGAAGATGGCATCAACGGTCGTGTTTCACAAATCAAAGCACAAATCGAAGAAGCAACGTCTGACTACGACAAAGAGAAACTACAAGAGCGTATGGCAAAACTTGCCGGCGGTGTTGCAGTAATCAAAGTTGGCGCAGCCACTGAAATCGAAATGAAAGAGAAAAAAGACCGCGTTGAAGATGCACTTCATGCAACTCGCGCAGCGGTTGAAGAAGGCGTAGTACCGGGTGGTGGTGTTGCACTAGTTCGTGCTGCGAGTAAACTAGCTGCACTAGTAGGCGACAATGAAGACCAAAGCCACGGTATCAAAGTAGCACTACGTGCTATGGAAGCACCTCTTCGTCAAATCGTGACTAACGCAGGTGACGAAGCGTCTGTAGTAATTAACGCAGTTAAAGGCGGCGAAGGTAATTACGGTTACAATGCAGCATCTGGCGAATACAACGACATGCTTGAAATGGGTATCCTAGATCCAACGAAAGTAACGCGCTCTGCACTACAATTTGCAGGTTCGATTGCGGGTCTTATGATCACCACTGAAGCCATGGTTGCTGAAATCCCAAAAGATGAGCCAGCTGGTGCCCCTGATATGGGTGGCATGGGCGGAATGGGTGGCATGGGCGGCATGATGTAAAATCACCCCCCTCCTAGCTCAATTAAAAACCCAGCTTCGGCTGGGTTTTTAGCATTATGGGCAAAGATAATATTCACAAATAAAATAACTCCAGCTTGTTGCAGTACTTGAGCTTAGTAGTAAACCATACTCAGAGTTAATTTTATTTATACAACCTTGTTAGGGATATTGAAATGAATAAAAAACCTGAACTAATTATCTCGTCACTCGATGCAGATAGATTGTATGAATTAATGGAATCATTACCAGCAGGTAGTTTCGCTGGCGAAAAAGAACTTGAAGCTGAACTGGGTCGCGCAACTATAGTCGAGCCAAAAGATATGCCTTCAACTGTGGTAACTATGAATTCGACGGTAAACTTTATCGTTGAATCGACTCAAGAAGAATTCACTAAGACCTTAGTGTATCCAAAAAATGCTGATGCTAATGGCGACAAGATATCAATTTTAGCGCCAGTAGGAAGTGCACTACTTGGTTTGTCACAAGGTGATAAAATTGAGTGGCCTAAGCCTAGTGGCGGAGTGATAAAAGTAAAAATAAAAGCAGTAACCTATCAACCAGAAAGAGTTGGCGAGTTACACCGCTAGCAGTTAGCAGTATTAAAAACCCAGTGCAAACTGGGTTTTGTGTGTTGGGGTTTAGTCTGCGAGCTTCGAGAGTAAAGTTAGTGAGTTGAAAGTAATAAAATCTGCCAAAAAAGTCGCCACGAAGCTTTAATTCATTAACACGCAATGCACAGGACTAAGATTATTACCTAACGCTCTGGAGTGAGCAACTTCATTGACCACTACAAGGTGGTATGGATTTCTTCTTTAATATTTCAATAAACTAAAGGCCTAATACCAGTATTCACATTTTTCTTTAATAACTTTGCAAACTTGAATTATGCGCATGTCATGCGCATAATATGATTAATAAATTATTGGAGGGATAATTATGAATATTACTTTAGGTAAAGAGTTTGAAAAAAGAATCTCTGAGAAGGTATCAGAAGGTTTATATACCTCAGCAAGTGAAGTGATCCGTGATGGTTTGAGACTATTATTTGAGAAAGATGTTGCTAGAAACCAGCAACTTGAAATATTGCGAGAAGAGGTGGTGAAAGGCTTCGAGCAGCTAGCTGCTGGTGACTCGTCAAATCACAGCGTGATGGATATATTTGAACAAGCTTCTATTTCTGTCGCTAACAAGTCAGCAAGTAATAAAACTGATGTCTCGCTATAAATTATCTCCTTTAGCTGAAAAAGATTTATTTAAAATAATTTCAACAACTATTGAGTCTTGGGGAAGCGCACAAGCAAAGGAGTATGCTCAAACTATCGATGCCGCGTTATTGAAATTAGCTCAGTATCCTGATTTTGGCAGAGAAAGGGGTGATATTTATACTGGCGCTAAAAGCTTTCAGTAGAGAAGCATATTGTCTTTTATCAAATTAGTGAAAGTGGTATTAATGTAGCCCGTATTCTTCATCAGCGCATGGATCCATCAAAACACTTCTAATCATATTTTGGTAAGGTCAAAACATGTCTGAAAAGTCATATTAACAAACTGCCAAAATAGATAGTCGCCTCCAATTGATAGTTAAAAAGCGATGCTGCGTAATGTGGCGCCATAAAATGACCAAGGAAACAGGGTAAAATATCCATCATCTTGTAGAAAGGGTAAAGGCGATTCAGACGAGCCAAGTAACTTACTGTTGCTGCACACTAGCAGTTATAGGCAAGTACATATTTTACACAGTTGATATAGAGTTAAAATGGTTATAAGCTTATTCCATAACGTTATATGAATCAGGTTATCTATAACGGATGAATAGTCCCTATGCTATTTTTCCTATCCACGGAGTAATTTATGTTACCAGCAAGTTACATTGAGGTTTTAAATAGACTTAAGTCAAAAGGCCCGATAGTCGAACAAATTTCCTCTGAGAGCCTAGAGTTCAATTTCGATATTCTAAGAGATCTGGATAAAAGAGGCTACATTCAGGGGACGTATACACCCTCGAGTACTTGCAACTTTTATACTAATGTTTCAATTACAGAATATGGGCACGCGAAGCTTTCAGAGTTAGCGACAATTTCACAACCTTGTGAAGAGCTCGTTACTTGGACGATTGATAGAAGGTTAGTTATTTTTGGTCTATTAATTAGTCTCTTAGGTATATTTATAAAACTTTTCAGTGATTAATCGCCGCTCCGTAAGTAGGTACTGGTTTATAAAGGCTTGGGCCGTATGCGGGAAAATTCGCATGTACAGTTCTAATAGGCGGTGGCGCAGTAACGCGTAGCTGCTACCCGACATCATCCCCTAAGCACCTCGCTTATAAAAAACCCCGCTTCGGCTGGGTTTTGCGTATTATAGCTTTCAGTTTTTAACTATCAGAAACTGACGGCTTTAGTTTACCAACTCTCTAACTATAGCGAACAGATCGCTCGGCAGCATGCCTCGTTCGCCGTCACGCTGTGCGGCTATATCTCCAGCTTTTGCATGCAAGATCACACCAAAACACGCAGCTTGCTCAGTCGTTAACCCTTGTGCGATAAGGCCAGCAATAATGCCAGTAAGAACATCACCGCTGCCGCCGACCGCTAGTGCAGGGTTGCCATCTGTGCATACCCACGCTTTAGTGTCATTAGCGATAATACTACCCGCTCCTTTGAGTACACAGGTCGCTGAATATGTTTCTGCCAATTTGCGTGCACTTTGATAACGCGCTGACTCAATATCACTAATAGTGCAATCAAGTAGCCGTGCGGCTTCGCCTGGGTGCGGTGTGAATATTGTGTTTTTTAATGAAATAGGCGTTGATTGCTGAGCAATAAGGTTTAATGCGTCGGCGTCGACAACTATTGTTTTATTGTAAGCAACACAGTGCTCAATAACCGTTTCAAAGGTGGATTTAGCCCATGAGTCTTGACCAAGCCCTGGGCCAATGGCTATGCACGTAGCCCACTCTAATGCTGCGTTAAGATCGGTTGTCGTCACCATCAACTCAGGACGACCCATGCTGATAGCCAATACAGAGTCTCGGTGAGTATATACCTTAACCATACCTGCACCTGTACGAAGCGCAGCCTCGCTAGTTAACCTTATTGCACCGGCAGTGCCCGCATTTCCACCAATACACAGTAACTTGCCATGGCTGCCTTTGTGGCTGTTGTTTTGTCGCTTAGTTAAGCCTTGAGTGGTGTCATAATTAATAAGCGCTGCGCTTGCCTCTGCCAATTGGATAAACGCCTGACCAACGCCTAAGTCTGCAAATTCACATTTACCCGCATATGCTCTACCCTCGCCCGTCACTAAGCCTTGCTTTATGCCAACAAACGTAACGCAAAGCTCGGCTTTAATAGCTATACCTTGTACAGCGCCCGTATCGGCATCAATGCCCGAAGGTAAATCAATCGCAATAATTGGCGCTGGGCTATCGTTGGCCGTTTTTATTAGCTTAATAAATGGCTCTCGCACCTCACTATTAAGACCCGTGCCCAGCAGACCATCAATAATAATGTCAGCACTGTTTATTGTTAGCGGGTCATAAGTTGATATTTCGCCATCAATAGCCAACCATGCTTTTTGCGCTGTTAGCGCATCACCCGTTAATGGTTTATCTGGTGCAGCCGCAATCACTGTTACTTGCTTCCCTGCCTGTTTAGCGAGGCTTGCAACAATATAACCATCACCAGCATTATTACCTACGCCAACTAGAACGACATAATCTTGCGCGTGTGGATAGCCCTTAATCGCACTCTCAAACACCGCCTTGCCCGCACGCTCCATCAGCCTATACATAGACACAGCGCTTTGCTCTGCTGCACTAGGTTCGTGTGTGCGTACTTGCTCGGCGCTAAATACATATTGGAGTAAGCTAGCTGACATCTTCAACCTTAATTGTGGTTTTTTACCAGCATATAAGTGCTCACAAGAGCAGTCAAATGGTTGGTAACCAATCTGGCTATCGTGTGTTTTTATTTTTACACAGCAATGACTTTAACTTGATATTGTTCAATTAACCCTCATTAACTTTATATTAGTAACCATATTGAAAACAAATGGACTTATTAGATAGGGTTGGCCTTGGCACATTATTACTACATTGGCTTGTCGTCACCTTACTGTTACTTATTATAGTGTGGGCCATGATTAAAGTTCTGGCCTCGGGTAAAACCATGTCTCGGGGAGCATTTTTATTTTTGTCGTTCTTCCCACTGATTTCGTTATTTCCTATTCCGCCCCCGCAATTTGAGAATGTCCAAAAAGCCAAACAAGAACAACGTAAGCGCAAAGAAGATTCTGGCGATCCGCCTGATGATGAAACCATAGAATGATAAAAGTAGACTTAGATCATGCAAAAAACTAACACCAAGAAACTATTAACCAGCGCGGGGGTCATCGCTTTTGCTGTGGCCGTTTGGCATTTACTCTGTATTTGGGGTGGGCCAAGCTGGTACACCTTTGCTAGGGCGCCGCACGTGTTAATTGAGTCAGCTCAACAAGGCACCTACCTTGCGCCTGCTGCCACGATTATAGTTGCTGGGCTTATGCTTACCTGTAGTGTCTATGCGTTCTCAGCTGCGGGCACAATACGAAAAATGCCTTTAACCACAGCGGCTTTATCAACCATCGCTTTGATATGCGTAGCCCGTGCTTTAATTGCAGTACCATTACTTATTCGCTCAACTGAACTTGATATTTGGCAATTAGTAGCCAGCTCGGTTTGGCTATACGTTGGTATATGCTTTTTATTAGGTGCTAAAGCCTACTGGCAAGTTTACCACCGACACTGAGAGCACTTTATTCAAACTAACTTTACTTTCGCTAACTTTACTTTCGCTAACTTTACTTTCGCTAACTTTAATCTCGCTAACTTTACTCTCGCTAACTTTACTCTCACTAACTTTACTCTTACTAACTTTAATCTCGCTAACTTACAAAAAACGGCGCATAACTTTCGTTATACGCCGTTTTTTCAGAACAAGCTTAGCTTATTCTGTATCTGGTAAATTACGACCGTAGAAAATCTCTTGCATCTCACGGGTTAACTTAGAACGAATTTCTTCTTCTTCGTCGTCAGATAAGTCATCTGTAGAAACACCAAATAAATAAGTATTTAAATCGGTTTCTTTTAACATCATCTTAGTGTGAAATAAGTTTTCTTGATACACGTTCACGTCCATCATTTGGTACGCTTCTTTGGTATCTTCAGTCATGTAATTTTGAATCGAATTAATAGCATGATCGATATAGTGTTTCACACCATCTACGTCACGGGTAAAACCACGTACGCGGTAGTCGATTGTTACAACGTCTGACTCAAGGCTATGAATTAAGAAGTTCAACGCTTTTAATGGCGAGATAATGCCACAGGTTGATACTTCGATATCAGCACGAAATGTACAAATACCATCATCAGGATGCGCTTCAGGGTATGTATGCACACAAATGTGGCTTTTATCTAAATGCGCAACCACTGCATCAGGTAATGGCCCTGGCGCTTCATCAACATCGTAGGTTTGCTGTTGCTCAATAGGTTCTTCTGCAATTAAGATCGTTACGCTAGCGCCTTGCGGATCGTAGTCTTGGCGAGATACATTTAGGATATTTGCGCCTATTATATCAACCACTTCACCTAGAATATCGGTAAGTCGATCAGCACTGTACTGCTCGTCGATATATTCAATATATTCTTTACGCTGTTGTTCGGTCTTTGCGTAGCAAATATCGTAAATACTAAAGCTTAAGCTTTTGGTTAAATTATTAAAGCCATGAAGCTTAATTTTATCGAAGGGTTTGTTCATACTAAACCAACCTGTAAACGAGTGAGATCTGCACTTGCAGAATTAAAAGTTCGCGGATTTTATACGAATTTCACCGCAGGAAAAAGCGTTATTTTACCTGTTCTTGTACAACTTCGTGGCTGTGGGTGATTTCTACTGTTTTATCAAGCATTAATGCGACTGAACAATACTTTTCGGCAGACAGTTGCACCGCACGTGAAAGGTGCTTTTCAGACACATTATTGCCTGTTACAACAAAGTGTAAGTTAATCTTGGTGAATACACGAGGAGCTGATTCAGCACGTTCTGAGCTTAGCTGTACTTGAACATCAGAGAAGTTTTGTTTAGCTTTTTTAAGAATGCTCACCACATCTACAGATGAACAACAGCCAACAGACATTAATACCATTTCCATAGGACTTGGCGCTGCGCTATCACTGCCAGCATCAAATACTACATTATGACCCGAATTAGAACGACCAATAAACGTATCGCCTTCAACCCATTTTACATTCGCTTGCATTTTTCTACTCTAAAAAATTGTTTTATTTATTGTATGCAAGTCACGCTCAGATGCAATTAAAAGCGATATTCAACGTAATTACGCGCCTTCGGCTACGGCACAATCAAATAGATTTTTAACTAAACCGGCAAACTCATCAATAAATGCATGTTGCTCAATAGTCACTTGCTTACTGGTAACACTGCTAAGTACTTCTTGTAAGTCATACACAATACCATCTACTTCACGTACTATCATGCCGCGCTGCTCAGTTGAAAGCTCTGTATGTTGCTGGCATAACAGCATTACATTTTCTGCGATATCGTCTTCAATTAATTCCATTACTGTAGGAGCACCAGGTTTTATTTCGCCGGGCTTCTCAAATAACGCTAAATTTTGAGTGAGATACATGATGAGATCATCATACCCTTGCCTATCTAAAACCATAATTAAAACACCTACAATAAAATTATCACGACTATATGATTTAAGCAGAAAGCGCTTTTAATTGCTACCTTTGAGCATTAAGCAATACAAAAAAAGCAGCCGAGGCTGCTTTTTTAGTTATTTAGTACCAATTTAATACTCGGTGCTAATCAATTTTTAAACCAGGGCTTAATGTCGCTGGCATCGCTACTTTTTCAAGTTCAACAGAAGCTACTGGGTATGCGCAATAGTCTGCTGCATAGTATGCACTTGCACGATGGTTACCGGATGCACCAATACCACCAAATGGCGCAGCACTTGATGCACCTGTGATTGGGCGGTTCCAGTTAACAATACCAGCACGAATACGACGTAAAAAGTGGTCATAATCCGCAGCGTTATCACTTAATAAGCCTGCTGATAAACCAAAGCTGGTGTCGTTTGCTTTATCGATAGCACTATCAAAATCAGTAAAGCGGAACACTTTTAATAACGGGCCAAAATGCTCTTCATCTGGGAAGTTTGCTACATTTGTACACTCGATAATACCTGGCGTAACAAAGCCTGTGTTTTCAGTGTGTGTAAGCTCCACAAGTACCTCTGCACCTAGCTTAACAAGCTGCTGCTGCGCTTTAACCATACCTGCTGCGGCAGCTGATGAAATCATCGCCCCCATGAACGGCTGGTCTGCATCATCAAAGTTACCCACTTTAATAGCTTTAGTCGCTGTGATAAGACCCGCTAAGATCGCATCGCCTTGCTCACCCGCTGGTAAAAATAACTTACGTGCACACGTACAGCGTTGACCACTTGAGATAAATGCAGATTGCAGTATATCGTGAATTGCGGCTTTTGTATCTGCAACATCAGTAATGATAAGCGGGTTATTACCCCCCATTTCTAATGCGAGAATTTTACCTGGCTGGCCTGCAAACTGCTCATGCAAGATATGTCCTGTGCGTGATGAGCCCGTGAAGAACAAGCCATCAATCTCTTTATGCGCTGCAAGCGCTTTACCTGTTTCAACTTCGCCTTGTACAAGGTTAATCACGCCAGCTGGTAGCCCTGCTTTTTCCCATAACTTAAGGGTTAGCTCAGCCACCATAGGGGTTAGTTCAGATGGTTTAAATACCACGGTGTTACCTGCTAATAGTGCAGGAACAATATGACCATTAGGTAAGTGGCCAGGGAAGTTATAAGGCCCAAACACGGCAACTACACCATGTGGCTTATGGCGGATCATCGCGCGGCCTTGTGGCATTGGGTTTTCTACATCACCCGTACGCTCTAAAAATGCTTTTTCAGAAATCGCTATTTTACCCACCATTGCACCGGCTTCAGTGCGGGTTTCCCATAATGGTTTACCCGTTTCTTGCGCAATAGCTACAGCAAGCTCTTCGCTGTGTTCTTTTAAGGTTTCAGCAAATGTTTTTACAATGGCTAAACGCTCATCGAATGATTTATCAGCCCAGCTATAGAAAGCTTTACGTGCTGAATTTACCGCACTATCAACTTGTTCGCTGGTTGCTGAATTTGCTTGCCAAATAACATCGTTATTTGCAGGGTTTACTGAATTAAATGTATCGCCTTGGCCTTGCGACCACTGACCATTAATAAATTGTGCAGGATGAGTCATATACTTTCTCCTAAATTATAAGCTTGTTGCGGTAACGGTATCGCCCGCTTGTAAATGAAGTGCGTCGGCCATTGCTTGAGGCAATGTAAGCTCTGCGCTTGTCGCATCAAAGTTTAACTGTGCGACGGTTGCTCTAAAGTCATTTAATTTATCGTTCGCTAGCATTACTGGCGTGTCGCCACTATTGTCACCAATTTTTACAGTAAAGTTATTTGCATTACGAATGGTTGCAATATTGCCTACTTTAGCTTCAACAGTAGGGCCTGCATCAAAAATATCAACGTAGCCGTTAAAGGTGAAACCTTCACTCTTTAATAGCTCTATTGCAGGGCGTGTATTGTCATGTACTTTACCAATTACTGCTTGCGCATCTTTACTTAATAAGTTGACATAAATTGGGTACTTAGGCATCAGCTCCGCGATAAACACTTTCTGCCCAATACCTGTTAAGTAATCTGCGGTTGGAAAGTCCATCGAGAAAAAATGCTCTTCAAGCCATTGCCAGAACGGGCTGTCACCATTTTCATTTGATACACCGCGCATTTCTGCGATAACGGTCTCAGCAAAACGTTCTTGATGTTGTTTAATAAACATAAAACGTGCTTTTGACAGTAGCTTGCCGTTATTGTTTTTACGATAGCCGTCTCTTAAAAATAGTGTACATAGCTCGGTTGCACCGGTGTAATCATTACACAGGGTTAGTATATCAACCGCTTTGTAAACATCTAAAGTACGAGATGAATGAATCGCTTTGCTAAGGTGATAATGGTAAAACGCGTCATCAAGGCCTACGGCAGCTTCGATGGCAGAAGTACCCACCACTTCACCAGTTTCGCTATCTTCAAGAACAAACAAGTAGCTTTCATCACCCGGGTGAGATGCACTTTTTGCGAATGAGCTTACTGAATGGTCTATTTTCTTTTGTAATAACGCTTCGTTATTAGGTAAAGACGTAAAGCCATGCCCCGATTCGTGGGCAATCTTCAATAAAGCTGGGTAATCACATTGCTGGATTGGGCGAAGGATCATCATGAGTCCGCTTGCTCCCTTATAAATAACGGTAAAATTAGAATACTAGGGCAAGCTTGCTACTTGCCCTTGATCAGATGAGACGGGTTGATTAACCGTTCACGACTGTAGCAACGGCTTTTTCAAAGCGTGCCATACCTTCACGAATATCAGCTTCAGGAATAACTAAAGACGGTGTAAAACGCACAACATCAGCGCCAGCTACTAACGACATAACACCTTCGTTAATACCTGCAACTAAAAACTCTTTTGCACGTCCTTTGTATTGCTCAGTTACAACAGCGCCGATTAATAAACCTTGACCACGGATTTCTGAAAATACTTTATATTTATCATTAACAGCCGTTAGTAATTCACGGAATAATGCTTCTTTTGCTTTAACGCCAGCAAGTACCTCTGGCATGTTAACTGTATCAAATGCAGCTTCACCTACGGCACAAGCCAATGGGTTACCACCATAAGTAGAACCATGAGTACCTACTTTTAAGTGCTTAGCAATTTCAGTCGTCGTTAGCATTGCGCCAATTGGAAAACCACCGCCTAATGCTTTAGCAGACGTTAAAATATCAGGAGTAACACCTAAACCTTGATAAGCGTATAGTTCACCTGTACGGCCTACACCTGTTTGTACTTCATCAAAAATAAGTAGTGCGTTATGTTTAGTACACAGCTCACGAACGCCTTTAGCAAATTCGTCAGTTGGCGAAACAATACCGCCCTCACCTTGTAGAGGCTCCATCATTACAGCACATGTTTTGTCTGAAATTAGCTTTTCAAAAGCAGCTAAATCGTTGTAATCACAATGTACGATGTCACCTGGCTTAGGGCCAAAACCGTCAGAGTAAGCAGCTTGACCACCTACTGTTACAGTAAAGAATGTACGGCCGTGGAAACCTTTATTAAATGCAATAATTTGTGACTTTTCTGCACCAAATTCTTCAAGCGCTAAACGGCGCGCTAATTTAAGCGCTGCTTCATTTGCTTCTGCACCTGAGTTGGCAAAATAAACTTTTTCAGCAAATGTAGCATCAACTAGCTTTTTAGCTAGGCGAAGCGCAGGTTCATTGGTCATTACATTTGATAAATGCCAAATCTTCTCGCCTTGCTCTTTTAATGCATTAACTAATGCAGGATGACAATGGCCTAGACAGTTAACAGCTATACCACCAGCAAAATCGATGTATTCGCGGTCTTGCTGATCCCATACACGTGAGCCTTCGCCACGAACTGGAATAACGCTTGAAGGTGCGTAGTTTGGTACCATTACTTGATCAAATAATTCGCGATTAACTGTCATTTTGTATCCTCTTAATTGTGATATCACAGAGAGTGTGAATAATTGAATGATGGACTGGTGCACCATTCCTTTTGGCGTAAATGAGCATAGCTTAAATTGCCAAAAAATACTCTCTGGTTCAATTTTCAGAAGGTCATTATTTCAGAGTTTTGTGCTGTTGTCTCTTAGAAAACTTTCATGCAGGCCTTGTTACTCAAGGCTTTGAGATATTATTTCATAGATAGTGAATAACTATTTACACTGTTTTATAACCAAGACTTTCTTGCATAACTCTGCCTAGTTACTCACTGAGCACACCTTTAGCTCATAAACTAAAGCAGAGTTTTAAACTGACTAATGAATGAATAGTCGCAAAAAAAATTAACAAAAAATTTATGAAATTAGTCAATTTTTATATGGAAGTGCTGGAAATTGGTTTTTTCTAGCTGGTTTAGTTCCGATTTAGTGAAATTGAAAAACTCAAACCATCGTGCTGTTTCATCACTTTCTACCATTTGATGCTCAACCAGGGTGAGGTGCTGAGAATAACAGCGAGCCTTTTGTATCACCTCTGTTAAAGGTAATAATGTATCGCCTTTGCCTAACGGCGTTGTGAGTTGCTGCATGGCAAACTTAAAAGGTAAATAACGAAAGGCCATTTTATCAATCACCTTTTGCGTTACCTTTAAAGAGTGCTCACTTAACAAAGTGCTTAAAAAAAGGGGATCAGGCTTGAGCTCTAATAAAGCCGTGTGTAAATCTTTTTGCTGTTCATCCCGCGCTAAACTTACTTTGCGTTGCCATACCAACTCAAAGGTACGTAAGTAAAGTCGTACCAAAGCAATCTTACCTACATCCAATAGCATACCTAGGGTAAATGCATGAATTTCGTTTACACCATTTAATTTAGCTAACTCTTGTGCAGCAATAGCACAAGCCATTGAGTTATCGCGCAAGCGACGTTTTAATAGCGGGAATGGCTCAGTGCTATGAGGCATCCAATGGCGTACCGCAAAGGTTGGCACTACAAATTTTAAGTTATCAAGACCGATATAACGCAGCGCTAAAGACGGATTATCGACTTTAACAGAAGTATGTTTATTACGCTGAGTTCGGTAATAAGGCAGATTCACAAAGGTCACAAGCTCACGGCCTAGCCAACTCAAGTCGTTAACTAATGGCTCTAAACGACCTACGGATGCAGATTTAACTGACAGAATATCTAAAATTGCAGGTATATTATCTTCGATGCCAATTGTGTCATGAATAACAGTATCAATATCAGCTAGCTGCTTTTGCATTGCATGCTCTATCACTTGATGAAGTTGTTCACTCGCTTGCGCACGATACTTATGATGGGCTGTACTGGATTTTTGACGTTTAGTGTGTGCTGCCACTTCAACTTCAAGTAAGGTGCGTTGTTTTATTGGCTCACCATAATCGATTTCTAGGGTGTGAATATAGCCTATTTGGCGCTGAGCAAAGCTATGCCCCAGCAACAGATCATGTGCGCGTTGAGCGAGTGCTTTAGCAGTAACTTGTTGGCGCCGTTTGTCTGTCATTAATTAGTATCTTTTATAAGTGTTATTTAAAGAGTAAGTTCTAAGCCTAGAACCGAGTTAAAAAGTTGGCAAGTAATTCAAGCCCTTGTTCGGTTAAAATTGCTTCGGGGTGAAACTGTACCCCTTCTAATGCTAAGGTTTTATGTAATAGCCCCATAATTTCGTCAAACTCACCGTCAACTGTTTGCGTCCAAGCAGTAACTTCTAGCTCGCTGGGCAAACTTTGTCGCTGCGCAACCAATGAATGATAACGACAAACCGTTAGCGGATTCGCCAAACCTTTAAACACACCTTTATTATTATGATAAATCGGCGATGTTTTTCCATGCATAACCTGTTTGGCATGTATTACATTACCTCCAAGTGCTTGGGCGATAGTTTGATGTCCTAAGCATATCCCTAAAATAGGGTATATTCCTTTTAATTGCTCAACCACTTGCAATGACACTCCCGCCTCATTAGGCGAACAAGGCCCTGGCGATAAAACAATATGCTGAGGGTTAAGCTGCTTAATTTGTGCAATGGTTAACTCATCGTTGCGCTTTACTAACACCTCTTGATCTAGGCGCTGAAAATATTGCACCAAGTTGTAGGTAAACGAGTCATAGTTGTCGATCATTAGCAGCATGAAATACAGAACCCAAAAGCTTAATCAGAATAATGGGGTCGCATTTTATACCCAAACCACCTCAACACAACCAACAATCGGTGAAATATCAAATCAAGCTCCATTAAAAACCAAAAAACCAGATTAAAACCCACCTTTAAAACCTTATCCCATCCATCGCTGCCAAAACAGCACTCAATTGGTGGAGGTTGTTGATACTTACTTTATAAAACGAGCAGGTGCCGACGATAAACCAATGGCTTAAACACAAACAGATATCATACTGAGCTCTGAAAATGATTTTGAGCAATGTAATATTGGTACCGACATTAAGCTCTATGATAAGAGAAAAAAGTTGCTCACTGTTGATTTATTATTAAATAACCCAAGCTCTATTATGTAGGGTTAATACTCTCTACATTACCTGTATTCAACCTAAAGGAGCAACCTATGTTAGGCGAAGACCATTCATTAACTAAAGAGTTTCCTGAATATCTAAATACCATCACTGCATTAAGTAAAGAAAGTTCCGAGTTTGCAATAAAAGCTAAGCAATATGATGCCATTGATAAGGAAGTGCGTGTATTAGAACTTCAAGATGCACCGATTGATGACCAATCAATGCACCAAATGAAAGTCGAACGTGCTGAATTGAAAGATTGGCTACATCAAGAGTTAATGAACGCTCACGCTTCTTAACCCATTCTAGCCCACCAATGTGGGCTCTAAACTATTTTTATGACGTTGTTTTTTCAAATGCCAAAATAAAAACTTATAGTTGCTACTTTTGATCAGTAACTAGGTGCTCATTCAGTGCTGATTTTTCCTCACTAGATAACGCCTTCTTTGTTTTCGCTTTAAAGTCATAACGTACTAATACTGTTTTACCTAGTGCACAAAGATTATCTTGCTGATAAGCCTCTTGGCGGATAACAAAAGAGCTAGAACCAATATGTTCTACCACAGTTTTCACTTCAACATCATGACCATAAAAAAGCTCACCCACAAAGTTTACTTCTACTTTGGCGATGATCAACTTCCACTCATGTGGATTTAAGTCAGGGGTAAAAAATCTAAAAATAGGTGCTCTGGCCGCTTCAAACCACACAGGGAGTACGGTATTGTTAATGTGTCCTAGTACATCGGTTTCGCTAAAGCGCGGTGTAATTTTTTCTATAAACATAATAATTCCAATAAAGGCAGCTCATGACGGACTTTATCCGCGTTTACGATAACGCCCTAAGCAATGAATTTTGCGATAACTTTATCACGCTCTTTGAACATAGCCCGCATCTAAAACAAGGTATGACATCGGGCGGCGTTGATTTGGCTAAAAAAGACAGCCATGATCTTTATTTAAATAACCACCCAGAATACACTGAGCAACTAAAACATATCCAACAAACCACCGCTGGTTATATATTTAAATATCTGGAAGAGCATATTTTTATGATGATAGGCGCGTTTGGGCTAAAAGTGTATCATCCAAAAACGGGGGTGCCAACGGACCTAACACAAGCTAACTTTGATGAAATAGGTAAGCCACAACTCCCTTTATTAGTGCAGCAAATCTTTAGGCTGGGGAATATTCAAGCGCAGAAATATCAAACCAATAAAGGTGGCTACCCTTATTGGCATAGCGAAGTTTACCCACAAGCTGGCCATAACGAAGCCCTGCACCGCGTGCTACTCTTTATGTTTTACTTAAATGATGTTGAAGAAGGTGGCGAGACTGAGTTTTACTACCAACAACGTAAAATATCTCCCAAAAAAGGCACAATGGTTGTAGCCCCTGGTTACTTCACCCACACCCATCGCGGCAATAAGCCTGTTTCAAATGATAAATATATCTTAACGTCCTGGATCATGTTTAACCGCGCAGAACAAATATATGGACAGCCTCAATCCTAAGCGGTCAGCGGTCAGCGGTCAGCGGTCAGCGGTCAGCGGTCAGCGGTCAGCGGTCAGCGGTCAGCGGTCAGCGGTCAGCGGTCAGCGGTCAGCGGTCA
>NZ_JASDCD010000010.1:0-163910 GCF_030408095.1 Pseudoalteromonas sp. APC 3893 | reverse complement strand
ATAATGTCACAACTTGACCTAACAAGAAGGTTGGCGTAAACGCAAGTGCCGGTGGAATAGTATCAACAACCCCACTATCACTGGCGGTGCCAGTATTCCCTGCGGCATCACTGAGACTGACACTGACACTGTAGTTGCCATCCGCTAATGCTTGGCTGGCTTCTGCCTGCCATTGACCATTGTCATCCGTTTGCACCGTCACACTGTGACTGCCATTGCTGTCAGTGAAGGTCACGATAATATCGCTGTTGGCTAAGTCTGATGTGCCCGTTACCAGCGGTGTGTTGTCGTTCGTTAGTTCTGGTGCGCTAATACTCACACTCGGTGCGGTGGTATCTATTACTCCGCCGGTTTCTGTATCACTGGCAGTATTACCGGCTGCATCCGTTACGCTGGCACCTACCGTAAAGCTCCCTTCTGCAAGATCTGTCGGTACATCTACTGACCAGGTACCATCGGCTTGTACTGTGGCAGTTAGGTTTTGTTCATTACCTGCTGCATCTGTCACGGTTAACGTCACTGTCGCGCCTATTTCATCACTGGAGCCTGTAATAGTTGGCGTTGTATCATTGGTGGCATTAATTGGATCAATATCAAACGTGGGCGCTTGTGTATCAATCACGCCACCTGTTTCACTGTCACTGGCCATGTTACCGGCTGCATCCGTCACGCTGGCATCAACGGTAAACGCACCTTCGGCTAAATCAGTGAGCACACCCACTGACCAAGTACCATCAGCTTGTACTGTGGCAGTTAGGTTTTGTTCATTACCTGCTGCATCTGTCACGGTTAACGTCACTGTCGCGCCTATTTCATCACTGGAGCCTGTAATAGTTGGCGTTGTATCATTGGTGGCATTAATTGGATCAATATCAAACGTGGGCGCTTGTGTATCAATCACCCCGCCGGTTTCTGTATCACTTGCGATATTGCCAGCTGCATCCGTCACACTGGCATCAACGGTAAACGCACCTTCAACAAGCTCTGTCGGTACATCCACTGACCACGTACCATCAGCTTGTACTGTCGCTGTCAGATTTTGTTCATCACCCACCGCATCTGTCACAGTTAAAGTCACTGTCGCGCCTATTTCATCACTAGAGCCCGTTATCGTTGGCGTTGTATTATTGGTGGCATTAATTGGATCAATATCAAACGTGGGCGCTTGGGTATCAATCACACCACCTGTTTCACTGTCACTGGCCATGTTACCGGCTGCATCCGTCACGCTGGCATCAACAGTAAACGCACCTTCAACAAGCTCTGTCGGTACATCCACTGACCACGTACCATCGGCTTGTACCGTAGCAGTTAGGTTTTGCTCTGTGCCATCGGCATCTGTCACGGTTAACGTCACTGTCGCGCCTATTTCATCGCTAGAGCCAGTAATGGTTGGTGTAGTGTCATTCGTCGCTGTAATTGGATCAATATCAAACATGGGCGCTTGGGTATCAATTACTCCGCCCGTTTCTGTATCACTGGCCGTGTTACCCGCCGCATCCGTCACGCTGGCATCTACCGTAAAGCTCCCTTCAGCAAGCTCTGTCGGTACATCCACTGACCACGTACCATCAGCTTGTACTGTGGCAGTTAGGTTTTGCTCTGTGCCATCGGCATCTGTGACAGTTAAAGTTACTGTCGCGCCTATTTCATCGCTAGAGCCAGTAATGGTTGGTGTAGTGTCATTCGTCGCTGTAATTGGATCAATATCAAACGTGGGCGCTTGTGTATCAATCACGCCGCCGGTTTCTGTATCGCTGGCGGTATTACCGGCTGCATCAGTTACACTGGCATCTACCGTAAACGCACCTTCAGCTAAATCAGTCGGCACATCCACTGACCAGGTACCATCGGCTTGTACTGTGGCAGTTAGGTTTTGTTCATTACCTGCTGCATCTGTCACGGTTAACATCACTGTCGCGCCAATTTCATCACTGGAACCTGTAATGGTTGGCGTGGTGTCATTCGTCGCTATAATTGGATCAATATCAAACGTGGGCGCTTGGGTATCAATTACTCCGCCCGTTTCTGTATCACTGGCCGTGTTACCCGCCGCATCCGTCACGCTGGCATCAACGGTAAACGCACCTTCAGCTAAATCAGTCGGTACATCCACTGACCACGTACCATCGGCTTGTACTGTGGCAGATAAGTTTTGTTCATTACCCGCGGCATCAGTAACAAGCACCGTTACCGTCGCGCCAATTTCATCGCTAGAGCCAGTAATGGTTGGTGTAGTGTCATTCGTCGCTGTAATTGGATCAATATCAAACGTGGGCGCTTGTGTATCAATCACGCCACCTGTTTCTGTATCGCTGGCGGTATTACCGGCTGCATCCGTCACACTGGCATCAACGGTAAATGCACCTTCAGCAAGCTCTGTCGGTACATCCACTGACCAGGTACCATCGGCTTGTACTGTGGCAGTTAGGTTTTGCTCTGTGCCATCGGCATCTGTGACAGTTAAGGTTACTGTCGCGCCTATTTCATCGCTAGAACCTGTAATAGTTGGTGTAGTGTCATTCGTCGCTGTAATTGGATCAATATCAAACGTGGGCGCTTGCGTATCAATTACTCCGCCGATTTCTGTATCGCTGGCGGTATTACCCGCTGCATCCGTCACACTGGCATCTACCGTAAACGCACCTTCAGCTAAATCAGTCGGCACATCCACTGACCACGTACCATCGGCTTGTACTGTGGCAGTTAGGTTTTGTTCATTACCCGCTGCATCAGTAACAAGCACCGTTACCGTCGCGCCAATTTCATCACTGGAGCCTGTAATAGTTGGTGTTGTATCATTGGTGGCATTAATTGGATCAATATCAAACGTGGGCGCTTGTGTATCAATCACGCCACCTGTTTCTGTATCACTGGCAGTATTACCGGCTGCATCCGTTACGCTGGCACCTACCGTAAAGCTCCCTTCTGCAAGATCTGTCGGTACATCTACTGACCAGGTACCATCGGCTTGTACTGTGGCAGTTAGGTTTTGTTCATTACCTGCTGCATCTGTCACGGTTAACGTCACTGTCGCGCCTATTTCATCACTGGAGCCTGTAATAGTTGGCGTTGTATCATTGGTGGCATTAATTGGATCAATATCAAACGTGGGCGCTTGTGTATCAATCACCCCGCCGGTTTCTGTATCACTTGCGATATTGCCAGCTGCATCCGTCACACTGGCATCAACGGTAAACGCACCTTCAACAAGCTCTGTCGGTACATCCACTGACCACGTACCATCAGCTTGTACTATGGCTGTCAGATTTTGTTCATCACCCACCGCATCTGTCACAGTTAAAGTCACTGTCGCGCCTATTTCATCGCTAGAACCCGTTATCGTTGGGGTGGTGTCATTCGTCGAACTTAATGGATCAATATCAAATGTGGGTGCTTGCGTATCAATCACGCCACCTGTTTCACTGTCACTGGCCGTGTTACCCGCCGCATCCGTCACGCTGGCATCAACGGTAAACGCACCTTCGGCTAAATCAGCTGGCACATCCACTGACCACGTACCATCGGCTTGTACTGTGGCAGTTAGGTTTTGCTCTGCGCCATCGGCATCTGTGACAGTTAAAGTTACTGTCGCGCCTATTTCATCGCTAGAACCTGTAATAGTTGGAGTGGTGTCATTCGTCGAACTTAATGGATCAATATCAAATGTGGGTGCTTGCGTATCAATCACGCCGCCGGTTTCTGTATCGCTGGCAGTATTACCCGCTGCATCAGTTACGCTCGCATCAACGGTAAACGCACCTTCAGCAAGCTCTGTCGGTACATCCACTGACCACGTACCATCGGCTTGTACTGTCGCTGTCAGATTTTGTTCATTACCCGCGACATCAGTAACAAGCACAGTCACTGTCGCGCCAATTTCATCACTGGAGCCAGTAATGGTTGGTGTAGTGTCATTCGTCGCTGTAATTGGATCAATATCAAACGTGGGCGCTTGCGTATCAATCACGCCGCCGGTTTCTGTATCACTGGCAGTATTACCGGCTGCATCCGTCACGCTGGCATCAACGGTAAACGCACCTTCGGCTAAATCAGTGGGCACATCTACTGACCACGTACCATCGGCTTGTACTGTCGCTGTCAGATTTTGTTCCACACCGGCTGCGTCTGTCACAGTTAAAGTCACTGTCGCGCCTATTTCATCGCTAGAACCTGTAATAGTTGGTGTTGTATCATTGGTGGCATTAATTGGATCAATATCAAACGTGGGCGCTTGCGTATCAATCACGCCGCCGGTTTCTGTATCACTGGCAGTATTACCCGCTGCATCCGTCACGCTCGCATCAACGGTAAACGCACCTTCAGCAAGCTCTGTCGGTACATCCACTGACCACGTACCATCAGCTTGTACTGTGGCAGTTAGGTTTTGTTCCACACCGGCTGCGTCTGTCACAGTTAAAGTCACTGTCGCGCCAATTTCATCACTGGAGCCTGTTATCGTTGGGGTGGTGTCATTCGTCGAACTTAATGGATCAATATCAAATGTGGGCGCTTGCGTATCAATCACGCCGCCGGTTTCTGAATCGCTGGCGGTATTACCGGCTGCATCCGTCACGCTGGCATCAACGGTAAACGCACCTTCGGCTAAATCAGTGGGCACATCTACTGACCAGGTACCATCAGCTTGTACTGTAGCAGTTAGGTTTTGCTCTGTGCCATCGGCATCTGTGACAGTTAAAGTTACTGTCGCGCCTATTTCATCACTAGAACCTGTAATAGTTGGCGTTGTATCATTGGTGTCAGATAATGCATCAATGTTAAAACTAGGAGCTTCACTAGTTAGATCAAACGACGATGTTGCTTGAGCCTGATTTCCGGCGGAGTCAGTAATACTTGCTGCAACAGTAATTTCGCCATCCAGTAGTGGCTCTGGTACATCTGCACTCCAACTCCCATCAACACTAACAATTGCTGTAAAGGTATATGTATTCAAGCCATCTGAAACAGTGATACTTACCGTACTACCTACAGGCTCATCTGTTTGCCCACTAATAGTCGGGGTTGGATCATTTACCGCGCCAATACTATCAATAGAAATAATTGGTGCTGAAATATCAATTACACCACTGCCTGAAGTTGATGCTAGGTTTCCAGCCTCATCTGAAATTGTGGCTGTAACTGTGAACTCCCCTTCGTCTAATGGGAGTTCAGGGCTTATTGCCCAATTACCATTGGCGTCCACCAGCGCCACTAATGTATATATACTTCCAGCGCTGTCTGTAATAACCAGTGTCACTTCACTACCTATTGGCGCATCTGTTGTTCCATTAAATAGTGGAGTGCTATCATTCGTTAAAGAGTCAAAATTAAGAGTAATACTCGGCGCTGTCACATCAATAACACCCGTTAAACTATTACTTGCTTCATTATCAAAGCTATCAGTTACAGTGGCCGTAATTGAAAACTCTCCTTCAACTAACTCTTGTGTTGGTGTAACAGTCCAATTACCTTGGGCATCAACTACAGTAAATAACGTTTCTGTTTGACCATTCTGTGCGGTGATGATTATGGCTACTTGATCGCCCTGCATCGTATTTTGGGTACTACCTGAAATTGTTGGAGTAGTATCATTTGTTTCGCCAATAACATTGATTGAAATAGAAAGTAAACTTGAATCAATCAAGCCAGTTTGTGAATCTGAAGCTTCATTCCCTGCCGCATCAGCCACAGTAGCAATGACCAAAAACTCTCCCTGAGCTAAGCTATTAGGAACTTCAATTGAAAAGCTACCATCGCTTAAAACATGAGTCATGAGTTGCTGCTCAACACCGTCAGAGTCAGTAACTATCAAGCTAACGATTGACCCTGTAGTAGCTCCTTGTACTTGCCCTGATATAACAGGAGTGCTGTCTGCCCCCTCATTAATTGAATCTAAATTAATGATTGGGGCAGTTAAATCAACCACACCAACAGTTGAATCAATAGCTTCATTTCCAGCGCTATCAGAAACTGTTGCTGTTATTGTGAACTCACCCTCAGAAAGTAATTTATTCACTCCTACTTGCCAGCTGCTATCAGCATTAACAACTGTCGTTAATAATTGTTGATTCCCATCACTATCAATAACAATAACAGTAACGGACGTACCAACAGCAACACCTGAAACACTTCCAGATATAATAGGTGTAACATCATTAGTATCTGTAAAGTCAGCTATGTTAATCGTCGGCGCTGTAGTATCAATATTACCTGTACTAATATCTTGAGCTGTATTGCCTGCAGCATCTTGAGTATCTGCAACAACGTCAAATTCGCCTTCTGCTAGCTCATTACTAACTTCGATAGACCAACGTCCATTCGATGCAATGGTCGTAGTTAGCACTTGTACTGTTCCTGCATTATCCGTAATAGTCAGAGTAACGGTGCTTCCATCAGGTAAACCGAGTGTCGTACCAGTTAAAGTAGGCGTTAAATCACTTATATCACCAATAAAGTCAATGAAAACTTCAGGAGACGTTAAATCAATAGTGCCTGTTGCTGTTGCAGTACTGCTATTACCCGCAGCGTCAGAAACACTTGCAGTGACAGTAAAATCACCTTCATCAAGCTCGTTTAAAACATCTGCTTGCCAGTTTCCATTTAAATCCACTGTCGTTGTTAGTGTTTGTTGAGCACCATTGCTATCCGTAACTAGTAATGTAACAACTGTACCAGCGTCTACATCTAAAACAGTCCCAGAGATTAAAGGAGTCGTGTCATTTGTATCTGCAATAGGATTAATTTGAATCGTTGGGTCGGTTAAATCGATTACTCCAACTTCAGTTGCTTGTGCAGTATTACCTGCAGCATCTGTCACAGTAGCAGATACCGTAAACTCACCTTCAGCAAGTGGAATACTTGCTTCTACAGACCAATTTCCATTTTCATCTGTAAGTACCTCTATTATTTCAGCTTGCCCATTACTGCCAACAAAAGTAACGGTCACCAGCGCGCCAGGCTCCACATCTTGAGTTGAACCAGAAATAACAGGTGTAGTATCATTTGTATCAATAATAAAATTAATACTCACGGTTAAATCTATATTACCAACGGCGCTCGCTTGTGCTTCATTACCTTGAGGGTCTGTAACCGTTGCAACGACTGTAAAGTCTCCTTCAGGTAAAGGTTCTCTAAGTTGAATAGACCAGGAGCCGTCAGCTTGAGTAATAGCTAGCAACGAAAATGTATTACCATCACTAGTTGTAATGGCAAGTGAAATTGTACTACCAGATGCAACCCCTTCAGTTGTACCACTCAAAAATGGAGTCGTATCATTAGAATCAGCAATTGCATTTATAGCGATTGTTATAGCTGAAAATGAAATTTGACCGACAGTTTGTGCCGATGCGCTATTACCTGCTGTATCAGACACTGAAGCAGTTGCAGTAAATTCTCCCTCAGCTAAGGCTAGTGAAGCTTCAATACTCCAACGACCGTCGTTATCAACTTGTGCTGTTAATTGCTGTAACACACCAGCACTGTCCACAACATCAATAGTCAGTATTGTGCCAGGTTCTACACCTTCAACTTGACCAAAAAAGGTAGGTGTTGTGTCATTCGTGTCAGCGATTGATGAAATAGTGATTTCAGGAGCAGTTAAATCAATTAAGGCTCTTTCAATATCTTGCGCTTGGTTATTAGCTGCATCCGTAACAGTAGCTAAAATACTAAACTCACCTTCAGACAATTCATTTAATACATTGACTGCCCAGCTACCATCAGCATTACTTAAAACGGTAAATGTTTGCTCTTGGCCATTAAAGTCAGTAACCATAACTATAATTACAGTTCCTTGAGGGACTCCCTGCACTGAACCTGTAATTATTGGAGTAGTATTTTGAGAATCATCAAGCGGTAAAATATTAATCGTAGGAGCTGTCAAATCTATCTGATTTATCGCTGTATCCGAAGCTTGATTACCCGCAGAGTCTGCTACCTGAGCCGTAACTGTGTACTCTCCTTCACTTAATAACTCGGAAACTTCAATTGACCAACGACCATTGTCATCCACTATACTAGTAAAGGTCTGTTCGTTTCCTGCTGCATCTAAAACACTAACTGTAACTAGACTGCCAACAGACACCCCACTCACCCCACCGTTAATAACAGGGGTTGTGTTATTTGATGGGGCTAAAGCATCAATAGTGATGATGGGGGCAGTTAAATCTACTATCGCTAAAGTAGAGTCAACGCCTTGATTGCCTGCATCATCAGTTGCAACAGCATCAACGGTATAAGCACCTTCAGATAAGGCTTGTGTTGTTAATGACCAATTACCTTGCTCGTCTATAACAACAGTAAAATTTTGAACTTGCCCTGCGCTATCAGTCACCGTCACGAGCACATTATTACCCGCCGCCACACCTGCCACAGAGCCACTTATTGTCACTATTTCAGAAGATGAGTCAGCTAATGCATTAATACTCACAACAGGTGCCGTGGTATCAATCTCTGCGGTGATTGTCTCGGTAATCGGATTTCCATCTAAATCTGTAACTGTCGCATCTATCACAATAGGGCCATCTATTAGTGGCTCTTCTACAGCAGCTGAAAATGTACCATCCTCTTCAATTACGACAACTAAAGTTTGCGTCTCCCCTGCAGAATCCGTGATTATCATAGTAACAGCTTGGCCAGCCAGATTTTCACTCGTACCGGTGATCACAGGTTGCGCATTGTTTATCAAACCCAAGTCGTTAATAGTTAATGATGCCAATTGATTGGTCTCTGGTAACACGCCATCGGTGGTATCTCTTAAACTAAAAATCCCATCATTAAAACTTTCGTAACTATCATCAAACGATAAACCGTTATTACTCAAAGCTTCAGCAATTCGAGTCAATGTAACAAAGGATGTACCACCACCAGACGTACCCGGTGTATTGCCACCAGCAGCAGTTGCATCTAAAGCGTCAAGAATATCTCCATCACCTTCTAACGCTTGCAAAAAGTCTGTTACATCTGGATTTTGTGTATCTGTGGGGTCTTGTGCTTCGGGTGAGTTCAAACTAGCAATAGCATCATCAATTGATTCATCAAACAAGGTGGTTTCAGAGTCATCTCGAGCGGCTTGTGCCATTAAATCAGGCGTAATTTTAACTCTTTGATTTGCAGGTATCGCGAGTGACAAACCTTTGACATCGATTATTAACGAAGAGTTTGCTGCAGTTACAACAATCTCGCCAACAGTCACTGTGTCGCCTAATGTTAGCGTGCGAAAAGAGCCATCGTCTAAAGCAACCTGTACTGTGCCTTGTACGTCAATAACTAATAATTGATTTGCATCCATGATTTCACCTACTCAGTCAAAAAAATTTGCTATATAGATAAAATTTAGACAAACCGTACTAAAGAGCTACTGGACTAAAGTACAGGGCTACAAAAAAAGAATTAAAAAAATACGACTAAAATAGGTGGTATAAATTAATTTTTATGCTACTTCATAATTAGGTTTGCACTATTTAACTTCATTGTCTAAAACTTAATTAGAGGTGCTTCTAACTGATCTAAGAGGATGCAATGATTAGAAAAAATAGCATAAAGCAAAGTAAAACTATCTTGGCTATTGGCCTAACTTTAGCCATAAATGGAGTTATACCTAAAGTGCATGCGGAGGAAACTTCCTTAATGCCTTTAACCTATGTTGCTGACAAAGCAATTTCTAATAACCCTGAAGTACAACAAGCATGGCATGCATTTAAGGCATCAGTGTATGGTGTTGATGCCGCTTATTCGGGCTATTTGCCCACTGTAGATGCCACTGTTAGCGCTGGCTATGAAAAACGCAACTACGGCGTCGAAAACGAATACAATCGTAATACTGCAGAGTTAACTCTAGGGCAAATGCTATACGATGGCTTTAGAACATCAAATACAGTAGAGCGCTTTGAGCGTATTCAACTAATTCGTTATTTTGAAATGATGTCGCAAGCAGAACAAATCGCATTAGAGGCCAGCGCAGCATACATCGATGTACAAAAGTTCACTCGCTTAGTTGAACTTGCTCAACAAAACCTAAAAGAGCACGAGTCTGTGTATCAACAAATCGAACAAAGTGTTGGTGCAGGCGTAGCCCGTGCTGCCGATTTAGAACAAATAAGTGGCCGTCTCTCATTAGCCCAATCAAACGTAATGACCGAATATGCAAACCTACATGATGTAAGTGCCCGCTATTTAAGAGTTGTTGGTGAACTACCTCAACAAGGCACAGTTGAGGCAAGGCTAAGCGAAGACAGTATACCGATTTCAATAAATCAAGCTCTTGATATCGCTTATAAAAACAGCCACGACTTTTATGCGTCGTTATATAATATTGCCGCACAAGAGGCGAATGCCCAAGCACAAAAATCTGCATTTCACCCAAATGTTGATTTATCAGCTCGTTATGGCACACAAGACCGTGATGAACTTGGATTTAATGAAACACGTACAGAAGCACGAGTCGGTATAGATGTTAGCTATAACTTGTACAAAGGAGGCCTTGATAGTGCTAATTTAGAACAAGCATATCAAGAGGTTAATGTTGCAAAATACCAGCGTGATCAGTCATGCATAGAGATAAGACAAAGCCTACAAATAGCTTATAATAATGTGAAAGTACTTGAAAGCAAACTACCAGCATTAGAGCAACACAAGCGTTCATCTAATAAAGTGAAATTTGCCTACAAAGATCAGTTTGATATTGGCCAACGTACATTGCTTGACGTCCTTGATGCAGAGAACGAATCTTTTCAATCTACCCGCTCATATATCTCGGCACTTTATGAGCGCCAAGAAGCGATTCTAACCATGCTAGCGCAAATGGGTAAACTTTTACCTACACTCAATGTTACATCAGATAAATTTCCTAAAATAAGTGATTTAACTGACGATCCGCTTGCGCACAACCCTGAAACTATTTGTCCTAAATATGACGTTGGAGCAACTATAAACCGCCAAGCTTTTTTACAAAAAAAGAAAATGCAAGATAACGCCTATATGTCAGTGACCGCAATGCCAAGGTACTTAGAGGCACCAGCATTAAATACGACATTAAACAGTATGAGTGACTTTCAAGATGATGATGGTGATGGTGTTGCTAACGAAAATGATGGCTGTCCAGCAACACCTGCTTTTACTGACGTTGACGAAACAGGCTGCACAAAATATAAAGCTGATTCTGCCAATGTAGAAATTGGCATCCCGTTTTCAGCCGACTCCAGTGAGGTACGCCCACAATACATGCAAGAAATACAACGGTTAGCTGACTTTTTAACTCAACACCCCAACAAAAAAGTTGAAATCCAAGGCCATGCCTCATTAGAGGGTCCTGCATTATACAACCGTAAACTCTCTGAAAGACGAGCCTTTTCGGTTGCACAAATACTCACTCAGCAATACGGTATTAGCCCAAGCAGAGTTAAATCTTTGGGGTATGGAACTGATCTGCCAAAAATACAGGAAATATCTGTACGTGCAAATGCTGCTAACCGACGCATAGAGGCCATCATAACAGATACTAGCGGCAGTTTAGCTGCAAGCAATGGATTCTAATTAAGCTAATTAGTTCTGCAAACTGAATTACAACGTTGGTCATTACATGGAAATAGATGATGTAACAAGCCATGGTGGCGTGTTGGTAGATTGCCTTGCAATTTTATGCCATTGCCATGGTCGCGAGTTCTCCCGTGAAACTTTATTAAGTGGCTTACCCCTTGAGCAAGGCAACCTCACTCCGTCAGGTTTTTCGAGGGCTGCAAAGCGTATAGGTTTTAAAACAAAAGTGGTTAATAAACCACTTGTTAAAATAAACGCTGCGTTATTACCCGCTATATTATTACTTAGCGATAATCAAGCTTGCGTTGTGACCTCTGTAGACACAGATACTGCAATGGTAGAGGTAATTTACCCTGAATTGAGTGACTCAGCAGTACACATAAGTATTGAAGAGCTAAGTCAAAACACCACTGATATTATTATCTATGCACAACCCGAGTTTGCCTTCGACGCTCGTTCGCCGGTCTTACAAAAGCTCTCTAAAGATGGTTGGTTTTGGGGTGTCATAAAAGAGTGTCGATCACTTTATAAAGACGTGATTATATCAGCTGTTGCCCTCGGGTTATTGTCTGTTGCCATGCCATTATTTGTAATGAACGTATACGACCGAGTTGTGCCAAATCAAGCAGTTGAAACATTATGGGTATTAGCAATTGGTGTTTTAATCGCCCTCACAGCTGACTTTGCTCTGCGCCTAGTACGAAGCTATTTTGTTGAACTTGCTGCCAGCAGAATTGATGTCAAAGTATCGGCGGTGATCATGGAGCGTGTACTCGGCATGAAGTTAAAAAACAGGCCGGCCTCAGCAGGATCATTTGCGAGTAATATTCAATCATTTGAATCTGTAAGAAGCTTTTTTAGCTCAGTTACGTTGATCGCCTTGGTGGACCTTCCGTTTGTACTTTTATACATCACCGTTATTGCGATAATCGGCGTCCCCCTGAGCATTCCTATTATCGTTGGTGCTTTGCTACTACTCTTTTACGCGTTAGCAGCACACCGCAAATTAGAAGCTCTTTCTGAGCAAACCATGAAAGCAAGCTCAATGCGAAATGCAACCTTGGTTGAAAGCCTCACCAATATTGAAGACGTGAAAAGCTTTCATAGCGAATGTAAAACCCAGTCTATCTGGGAAAAATCGACCATTTTTATTGCCCGTGTAAATGCACAAAGTAGGCTTATATCAGGATCTATTTCAACAACCGCAGCATGGGTGCAGCAATCAGTGGGAGTGATCATTATGATCATCGGTGTTCATTTAGTAATTAACGGCGATCTCACTCAAGGTGGCTTAATTGCAGCTTACTTATTGTCATCGAGGGCAATGGGCCCTATCGGGCAATCTGCCGCCGTTTTGGCCCAATTTCATCATGCGGCAATCGCAATGCATTCACTCAATGAAATTATGGAACATGAAGTAGAACGTCCACCGGGAAAGCATTGGTTGAGCCACCCTGTTTTAAGAGGCGATATTCAATTTAAAGATGTACGCTTTAAATATTCTGATGAAAGTAATGACGCACTCTCAGGAATAAATTTAAGTATAAAAGCAGGTGAAAAAGTAGCTATTTTAGGGCGTAATGGCTCAGGTAAAAGTACCTTAGAAAAACTTATTTTAGGATTATACGAACCAACCGCCGGATCGATAGCTGTGGATAATACGGATATCCACCAAATAGACCCAGCTGAATTACGCCACAATATTGGCTACGTACCGCAAACCGTTTCTTTGTTCTATGGCACCTTAAAAGACAATATAACTTTAAGTGCTTGGCATGCTAGAGACGAGCAAATTATCTCTGCATGCGAACAAAGCCAGCTATTTGATTTAATTAACTCCCACCCTGACGGCTTTGATTTACAGGTCGGCGAACAAGGCCGGTTATTATCTGGTGGCCAACGCCAAGCCGTAGGTATCGCAAGAGCGCTTATAAATGATCCACCAATACTTATTTTGGATGAACCAACCTCTGCGTTGGATCATGCCAGCGAAGCAAGAATTATCGCAAACCTGAAACAACACAGTGCGGAAAAAACCCTTATAGTTGTTACACATAGAACCTCTCTACTGGAACTTGTTGATCGGGTGATTGTATTAGATAACGGTAAAATAGTTGCAGATGGCCCTAAAGACAAAGTTATCGCATCATTAAATAACAGACCTGTGGAGCGTGCTTCATGAGTGACAAAAAACCACCTCTAGAACAACGTTCATTTGAATCGATGGGTCGTGCTATTGAAGCATCAAAAGGTCGCAAACCTTCCATATTTAATGGTTTATTTAAAAACTGGTTATCACCACCTAACAGCCAAGATTGGGTGGTCGATGCGCAATGGGAAAAAATGCAACAACAACCCGCGCGGGCACGGCTACTGCTGTACTTAATTTGTTTAAGTATACTGCTATTGATTGTTTGGTCTGCATTTGCAAGTTTAGATGAAGTAGCTCGTGGTGAGGGCCGAGTTATCCCTTCGAATAAGTTACAGCTGATTCAATCTTATGATGGCGGTATGGTTGAACAAATTAATGTACGCGAAGGGCAAATAGTAAACGTTGGCGATGTATTAATTAAAATAGACCCAACCCGATATATATCAAGTTTTCGTGAAAACCAGTCTAAAGTACAATCTCTCAGTGCCAAAGTAGCAAGATTAAAAGCGCTAACCCAAAAGCAGCCGTTAACTTTCGACGAGCAATTAAAAGCGGACTCTCCCAACGCTGTGATCCATGAGGAAGCGCTATATCTCAGTAACAAAGAAGAGCTAGACCAACAAGTCACTATTCATAAACGCCAGTTAGAACAACGTCGTCAAGATCATATTGAAGCGCAAGCCGCACTTAAGCAACATACTGACGCTCTAAGGTTAATCTATCGTGAGTTACAAGTGACCCGCCCACTATTAAAGTCGGGCGCAGTGTCTGATATAGACATCATTCGTTTAGAGCGACAAGCCGTTGAGCTAAAAGGTGAAATAAGTAGAACGAAAGCAGTAATAAATCGCAGTTTATCTGCGATTAATGAAGCTAAAAATAAAGTAACTGAGGTTGAGCTGGTCATGATAAATCGTTGGAATAACGAATTATCAGAAGCACTACTGCGCCTTGAGTCGATAAAAGAAACCGAGTCAGGACTCGCAGATAAAGTAACTCAGACTGAAATAAAATCCCCAGTAAATGGCACTGTACAACGCTTAATGGTCAACACTGTTGGCGGAATTTTACAACCCGGCAGTGAAGTACTAGAAATAGTCCCCCTTGATGACCAATTAATTGTAGAAGCTAAAATCCCCCCTAAAGACATCGCATTTTTGCGCCCTGGCCAAGCGGCAATGATAAAATTTAGTGCATATGATTTTGCCATTTACGGTGGTCTCAATGCCCAAGTTATGCAGATCAGCGCTGATACTATCACAGATGAACGTGACAACACCTTTTACTTGGTGCAATTAAAAACCAATAAAAACCAATTTGCCGACGACCTAACCATTATTCCTGGTATGACTACTCAGGTTGACATCATTACGGGCAAAAAAACCGTTTTAGAATACTTACTCAAACCTGTTTTACGGGCTACTTCATTAGCTATGACTGAACGCTAAGTCAGCCTGACATTCTAAATCTGGAGTAAAAATGCGATTACACCTATTTATTAGCGAGAAGGAACTGACTTCTCCTCATTGGAAAAATGCTTACCCTGATTGTGCGATAAAACATATAGCGCCAAAGCATATCACTGCTGATAGTGTGATCTGGATATTAGCTGGTATACCTCAATGGTTAGAATTAGTTAAAAAATACAGCCAAAACCGTATTCCGGTAATCGTCATGGCCAGAGAGTTAGATATTAATGAGCTCGGGGCTGCTTTGCAGATGGGTGCTAGGGGCTATATTGAAGCCTTTGCCAGTCAAATAATCATTGAGCAAGTTGCCGACACCATTCTCAGTGGTGGTATATGGCTTCCAGGTCAGTTACTGTCTAATTTAGTTGGCGCACTATCAAATCAGCCTGTTAATTATAAACATGATTGCGACCTAGACAGCCTAACAAAAAGAGAGCGTCAGGTTGTAGACATTGTGGTAACTGGTGCCACTAATAAACAAGTGGCCAATCAACTAAACATAACTGAACGCACAGTCAAAGAGCATATGAGTTCTGTGTTTAATAAGCTCAAGGTACGCGACAGAATGCACCTTATGCTCGCGGTTAAAGGGAGTTGACAGGCAACCTGTAATTAGGGTTACTTTTTACGTTCCATACCCGCCGCATCAACAGGTTGCGAAACCACACCGTCAAAACCAAGAGACTGAAGCATAGCTAAATCATCAGGATTACTCACACCTTCTGCAATCACCTTAATACCAAGCGAATGAGCCATTGCACACATTCCTCTTAAGAAAGTTTGGTTATCTTGGCTATAACTAATTTTGTGACCATAGATACTGTCTATTTTTATCATCTCAAGGCCAAGTTCTTGTAATTTATCAAGTTTAGTGAACGCAGAACCAACCCGTTTTAGTGAGACTTTAGCCCCCATACTGTTCACCTGCCCGCAAAAGTCTCTAAATACAGCCAGTTCAGCAACCGCAATACTCTCTTTTACATCAAAACAAATATGTTTAGCTAAATTAGGAAATGCTAACAAGTAAGTCAGAATAGCGGCGAGCGCGCTATCATCTAATAGCGTTTCTTCGGATATTTCCACTGATATAAGCTTTAAATCTTCACGTTCATCAAACACCCTCACTAAATATTTAATGATCCCCCAATCTAATCGCGCCAGTAATTTTAATCGCTTAGCCCACTGGTAATAAAAGCCCGAGCGATAAAGTTCGCCGTTTAACAATAAGTTCAAGGTTAGTTGGTTGTGTAATAACTTACCGCTAAAACTGGTAACAGGGTAAAGCATAACATCGAGATCATCGTTATCTAATGCTTTTTCAATAGCTGAACGCCAGCTATCAGCACTATCAAATAACTCATTTTTGTTTTTATTATCGGTAAATTTAGCTTGTGTTGATTTATCACTTGATGCGATTTTGAGTAAGTCATCAACGCGCTTTAATAAAGTAAAGCGAGTATCTTTACTCTCAATAAATGTGCAACTGTGAGGCAGAGCTAAATCAACACTCTGATATTCAGATACTAATGTTTTGTGCAGCCGTAAAACCCGATCACTAAGCAATTGTAAATCTTCAACATCGGTAAATAACACCGTAAAATCTGTATGGGACATACGGGCAATATGGTTTTCAGAGAAACGATCTTCATTTTCTTCTAAAAACAGGATCAAGGTCTTAGTAAAACGCCTTACAAAATTAACCATTTCAACACGGCCAAGCTGTTCACTTATCTGATCAAGATTCATTACTCGAAATAAAAATAAAGCGCCATGAGCATGATCTTCAGACTGTTTTAATTGAGCTTCTAAAGTGGCAGAAAAATACTCCCGATTGGCCAAGCCAGTTAATTCATCATGTTGGCTTTTAAATCTAAACTCTTCAAGACGCTTATTATCTTCTTTTATAATTTTACTAAAACGAGCAGATAGCAGGTTCATTGAGCTAACAAGACGAGCAAACTCATAAGTATTTGGCACTTTTGATTTTATAAAACGCTTATTACCCAGTTCATTTGCTTGATACACTACATCATCAAGTGGACGTAGTATTTTTGACAGAAAATAGCTACTTGCAATACATGCGACAATCGCGACAATTAAAAAACTAAAGAACAACCTTACCGCACTTTGCCATAGTGCCTGTTCAGTATATTGACTATGACTTTCTAAATACACAGTACCAAACTGGCTCCAACCATCATTAATCTGAGACACCCCCGGCGCTACATTTAAGTGATAAAGATGATGAAACCAATCTGGTGTTGAAGTATCAAAATCACCAGAAAACTCGCGTTTTACAATCACCTCCCCAGCAGGGTTTTGTAATTCAATGCGTTGGTAATGGCCCGTATCAAAAGTTGCCGAAATAAGCAATTCTAAGCTCACAGGATCTTTATCTAACTGACTCACCATTAAGGCTAAACTGTTCGCGTTATCCACGTTTTTTAAATACAGTTGAGACGAAAAATAGACCTTTGCCGAGTAAGTACTTATTAACAAGCTGCTAATAAACCCTACTAATATCACCATAAGAATGGCAAACCAAAGCTCTTGGCGAAGCGTGATACTACTTTTTTTATTACGCTTAAATAAGGAAAATAATGCCATTACCACATAACTCCTTCTCTTTGTGTTTGCTCTAATATCCGACGCCAGCGCGACAATCGCGCAGTCGGATTTGCAACACTTTTAGTTGAATTGTTCGCCCACAATCCTTGGCTATTAAAGCTAAATACAGGGCTTAAATCTGTGCGTTTTGCCGCAGGTAATACCTTGGTAATTAAACTATCTAAAATCATCGGCTGAGCATTAGGCGTCACAAAGTAACCTAATACCATGTGAGCCTGCGATCTGTTTGAACGTGGGCCACCTATTTGTGCTTTTACATAAATAAGTCGCAATTTATTATCATCAATACCCAGTGCTCTGAGGCTAATATATTTAGCAATGGCATAATCTTCACAATCACCTAAACCTTTACCTAGCGTTTCAAGTGGAGTCGCCCAGTAATCTTTTTGTTGCCACAGTTGGATGTCGGTGCGGTAACGCAGGTTGCGAGCAAAAAAATCGTTCACAATTAAAATTTTTTGTTGTTCTGATTTGTTTTGAGTTTGCACTAACATGGTTTGCCAGCTTCGTGCTACTGGCAGTCTTGTAGGACCAAACTGTTGATTCATTTGCTGAAAAAAAACATTGAACTGGATAGGTAGGCGAGCAGCAAAAACCAAGCTATTAGCGAGTAAAACTAATAATAACCCACGCCATATATAGCCTTGGTAGCCCGTCGACCAAACACGAGCTCGCTTTATAAAAGCGTACATAGGCTTGGCCATTGCATAATTAATAAAAAGTAATTGTTACCTTGTCGTATCACAGCTTTCGATCAAAAAGAATTGTTAAATCAAGCATAGCACCCACAGGTAAATATGAGATATTTTGCTTAGTAGTAAGTAACTTTTTTCACTTCTCTTGGTTTGATCTCACCTATGTATAAATCATGTACGCGTTTCATATCAAGCCTAAGCTCCGTTGCGTAGCTGTCGCCAACAGGGTAGCTTTTTACTACTTGCGCGCCTTTAATGACGCCTTGTACTTGGCTTTGTAATTGATCGTTTTGCGCAATACTGCCTTGCACCGTTGTGCCAGCGGTAATTTTTTGCCCATATACTTGCTCTGCAAGCTCACGATACGCTTCAAGCTTTGACGCTTTTAACGCCATTAACGAACGCTGTGACTCGTTATCGCCTGGTTGGGCACTGATTGGGGCGTAGCCTATCGCCTTAAGTACTGGGTAACTATCAGGCTCTATATATTTATATTCAACATGTTTATCAAAAATGCTACTGCAACCAGATAAACTTAAAGTTGCTAAAATAAAAAGGACTATACGCATAGGAGCTCACGTTAAAGTAAATGGTTTAATAGTCGCAATGAATGCATGATCAATGCCATGTTCTTGCTTTACTCTCGTATTTAAAACAATTGGTATAGTCCTTGCGTAATACATGCATATTAAAGGTAATTAACCAATATTTTGGCGTGGGATCTTACGATGAAAAAACTATTAACATGCGTTGTTACAGCTGCGACTTGGCTTGCATTGAGCGTAAGTCCCTGTGTAAATGCACAATGGTTTGAATCTACCGGCCATGCCAGCATTAAAAATAATGATATAGCCAAAGCTAAATCTGTCGCTATAAAAGATGCCATAACTCAAGCACTGGTGTTTTCAGGGGCCCGCGTTAGTTCAATGCAAACCCTTGTAGATGGCGTACTTACCCAAGATCAGCTAAAAATAAACAGCCATGGTGAAATACAAAAAATTGAAATGATCAGCGAAGACAGGCACGGCGATCAATTTGCAATCACCCTACGTTTAGATATTTTTCCAGAGCAAGAGCAGTGCCCGGCCAGCAACTTCAACAAGTTTGTTGCAATTACGCAAACCCAACTTAAACACCGTGAACAAGCTAGAATGGGTCAAATTTTTGACATCAATAAAGCCACTAGCGAAAACCTGTATAACACGTTAAACGAATCACCAATAAGTACGCGCCCTACCGCTTATTTTAACTACCCTATTCGTGTAAGTGAGTTTTTTACTCAACAATACGATTACAGCAACGCTCTACTTGAAGAAATTGCCTCTCGTAGTAATTCACAATATGTATTACTGAGTCAAATAGTTGATATATCAAATAGTGATAAACTCAATAATAGCTACGCTTTTTGGCAAGATGAAACCTATAAGCGCGCATACAATGTTGATTTTGTATTATTTGATGGCATCACCTACGAACGACTCTGGCAAAAGAACTATCGTGGTCAAGGTATTTGGCCATTTGAAAAAACTGATTTAATTGATGTATATAGCGAAAAGTTTTGGGGCTCAGACTACGGGCAAACCATTGTTGATATAAACCAAACCCTCAGCTATGACCTACAAGCAGCCATGGCATGCCTTGAAACCCAAGGTAAGATATTACATATTGAAAACGACAAACTAATCATTAACCTTGGTAAAGCACACGGCCTTGAAAAAGGGCAAATATTAAATATTGCCCATCATAATTACCTAACCGATGCTGCGGGTAATAAAATGCCTAATTTCATTACCACACTTAACCAAGTGCAAGTTGAACAGGTGTATCAACAAAGCGCTGTAACCATGAGTGTTGATAAACAACCTTTACCAAATATTCAGATTAACGACATTGTAGAGCTTGCTAAACAATCGCTTTAGTTAATTGTTTACGTAAACTAGGGTGCTCACCTAGCCAATTTGCCAACAACTCAACACCCGCTAAGTGCGGATAATGCTTACGAGATGCTAACACCACGCTGCGCTGCTGAGTTGGAAATATAGGCAAATATTTAATTCCCTCGCGCTCAGCAGCTGCAAGCTTAGGCACAAAAGTGACCCCATCGTCCATGGCAACCAAAGCTAATAACGTTTCTAAACTATTACCTTGATACTCATTTGATACATCTACACCTGCCGCAAAGCAAAAGCGCTGAGCCTGATCTTTAAAACAATGCCCATCGCTGAGCATTAATAAGCTACACGTTTTTAACTCATCTAACGCTATCTTGCTGCGCTGAGCGAGTTTATTTTGCGCAGACAAGGCCACTAAAAAATCTTCTTTATATATATTAACTGTATGATAAAGCTTAAGTTCAGACACATCTGCTAGTATTGCAATGTCTAATTCACCATTATCGAGTGCCGCTAAAATAGCGCTAGTTTGCATTTCTACAAAAGCAAACTGACTATCAGCAAAGGCTTCTTTCATTGAGGTGAGTAAGGTTGGTAACAAATACGGCGCAATGGTTGGGATAATACCTATTTTTACTCTACCCTGTAATGGTGCATTCGACGTTGCCGCTAGCTCTTTTAATATTTGGGTTTGCTCTAACACTAACTTTATTTGTGTCAACAAACGTTCACCTTGCGTCGTTAAAGTAACTTGCTTAGTAGAACGGTCAAATAATGTAACGCCCAATTCTTGTTCTAGCTTTTTAATTTGGCCACTCAACGTTGGCTGACTAACATAACAAGCGTCTGCCGCTTTACGAAAATGTTTAAAGTGGGCAACTGCTTTTACATATTCAAGATCTTTTAAATTCATAGTAAGCTCAAACATAATAGGTAATACCTATCATAGTAATGCAAATAAACGATTGGAGCTATTACAACTTTCACGACATAATGGCTATCAACAAATCAAGAGGAACTAAAAAACATGTTAAACAATATTGAAGGTCAAACAATTCCACAAGTTACATTCGCAACTCGCGTAAATGATGAGTGGAAGTCAGTAACATCAGACGACATTTTTAAAGGCAAAACTGTTGTTGTATTTTCACTACCAGGCGCATTCACGCCAACGTGTTCATCAACTCACTTACCACGTTATAACGAACTTGCAGCGGTACTTAAACAAAATGGTGTTGATGACATCGTATGTGTATCAGTAAACGATACTTTTGTAATGAACGCTTGGGCTCAAAACCAAGAAGCACAAAACATTACTTTATTACCAGATGGAAACGGCGAATTTACAGACGGCATGGGCATGTTAGTAGACAAAAATGACCTAGGCTTTGGCAAACGCAGCTGGCGCTATTCAATGCTGGTTAAAGACGGCGTGATTGACAAAATGTTCATCGAGCCAGATTTACCAGGCGACCCGTTTGAAGTATCAGACGCAGACACTATGCTTGATTACATCAACCCTGAGCAAGTAAAGCCACAAGCAGTAAGCATATTTACTAAACCTGGTTGCCCATTCTGTAGTAAAGCAAAAGCGTTACTAGAAGAAAAAGGCTTAGTGTTTGAGGAAATCACCATGGGTGCAGGTGCATCTTTAACAAGTCTTAAAGCCATCTCAGGCCGTGAAACCGTACCACAAGTATTTATTGGCGGAACGCACATTGGTGGCTCTGACGATTTAGAAAAATACTTTGCTTAATTAAGTAATTATTTAAGTAAACAGTTAGGGGCAACAATGCCCCTACTTCCACCTTTTTACATACCCATTTTATTAACTTATTTTAAAAACCAGTTTTTTAATAAAATTGGTATTGAGGACATCACCATGAAAGAACTAAACACTGATGTTGTTGTAATTGGTGCAGGCACAGCAGGCCTAAGCGCATATCGCAACGCAAAACAACACACGCCAAACGTATTAATGATTGAAGCTGGCTCATACGGCACTACCTGTGCACGTGTTGGGTGTATGCCAAGTAAATTATTGATTGCCGCCGCTGAAGCTGCCCACTCAATCGAAACCGCACCGGCATTTGGTGTACATAGTTCAAAACCCACTATTAATGGTGTTGAAGTAATGGCACGAGTGCGCAATGAACGTGACCGCTTTGTCGGCTTTGTGGTTGAAGCCGTAGATGAAATTCCAAGTGAAGATAAAATTCGTGGCTATGCAAGATTTTTAGATGCCAACCGCGTTCAAATTGACGACCACACAATCATTAACGCAAAGCGCTTTGTGATAGCAACAGGCTCTCGCCCTGCTTACCCTGGCGTATTTAATAACTTTGGCGATAAATTAATAATTAATGACGACGTGTTTGATTGGCAAGACTTGCCAGAATCAGTTGCCGTGTTTGGCCCCGGCGTTATTGGCCTTGAAATTGGCCAAGCTCTGCACCGCTTAGGTGTGAAGGTAAAACTATTTGGTGTAGGTGGTGCGATTGGCCCAATTACCGACCCTGTCATTAAAGATTACGCCAACACAGTATTTGCAGAAGAATTTTTTGTGGATACCGACTCAAATGTGTCTGATATGCAAAAAGTCGGCGATAAAGCGCAACTTACTTATGTTGACAAAAACGGCGACAAACAAACCGAACAATTTGACTTTGTACTCGCCGCCACTGGCCGCGTACCCAATACTGATAAGTTAGGTCTTGAAAACACAGGCATTGAACTTGATGAACGCGGCGTACCAATCGCTGACAAACATACTATGCAATGTGGCGACTCAAATATATTTATTGCCGGGGATGCCAGTAACATGATCCCACTATTACACGAAGCAAGTGACCAAGGCACCATTGCTGGGCAAAACGCAGGACGTTTCCCAGATGTACGAAATGGCTTACGTCGTGCTTCTATTGCAGCGGTATTTAGTGACCCGCAAATCGCGATGGTAGGCGAAAGCTACAAGCAAATAACTGATCGTTTAGGTGAATGTGGGTGTTTTGAAGTCGGCGAAGTCAGCTTTGAAAACCAAGGCCGTAGCCGTGTAATGCTAAAAAACAAAGGCCATATGCGAGTATACGCAGAGCAAGGTACAGGCTTATTTATCGGCGCTGAGTTTATCGGCCCACAAGCCGAGCATATAGCCCATTTACTAGCATGGGCAGTACAAAACAAAATGACCGTACCACAAATGCTTGATATGCCATTTTATCACCCAGTGATTGAAGAAGGCCTGCGTACCGCCCTTCGTGATTTAAACGCCAAACTTAAATTTGGCCCAGATATCATAAACCACTGTATGGAATGTGGCCCAGGCGCATAAACCAAGCGCCTAAACAAATACGCACACAACAAAGGAAGCCTCGGCTTCCTTTTTTATTATCATGTACTTTGAGTTAAATGATCACTTTATCACCGTGACTTGGCGGTGTTGAAGTAACAATAAACTCAAGATCAACGTCACCATAATTACACAACTGATGAACAACTCCTGTTGGCACATGCAAACCCTGCTGCGGGTTTTATTCGCGCAATAAAGTGTAAAACAATGAATGTGAAGATAGATATCACAACTTAAATTAAACGAGTTAGATTCGATTAATTATTGATTGCAGGTCAACTGAAGTAAGATGTCTGAAGTCAAGATTTGACCCTTTAGGTTCCCATAATTGATGAACAACTCCTGTTGGCACATGCAAACCCTGCTGCGGGTTTTATTCGCGCAATAAAGTGTAAAACAATGAATGTGAAGATAGATATCACAACTAAAATTAAACGAGTTAGATTCGGTTAATTATTGATTGCAGGTCAACTGAAGTATGATGTCTGAAGTCAAGATTTGACCCTTTAGGTTCCTAAAACTATAAAGCGAGCTTTAGGTACTTCAAATCCTCTACCAAACTTCAAAAACAACCTTTAGCTACCCACTTACCAGAATGGCAAGAAAGCTCTTACTTGGAGTTCTGTAAATAACTGTACCAAAAGACTCAATGTTAAATTTTTAACTAAAAAAATGAAGAGTTGTTATAATGGCAAATCTCTCAGTTAAAACTTCTAAAAGCTCAATGACCAAAAAGTTAAACGATAAAAATATAAGAATAGCTTTAGTTCAAAAGTTACAAAAACTTGCGACCCCACCAAAAACTATCATTGAGGAATTATCAGTCAATTTAGGACAAGCTATTGCTGACGTTGTCAGTATACATAAAGAAGCTCATTGTTATGAAATAAAAGGGGACGGGGATAAAATAGAACGAATAGAGAAGCAAGGATCTTCTTATAATTTAGCTTTCAGAAGAATAACCCTTGTCACCACTGAAAAGCATGCAAAAAAATCAATCGAGCTTGCCCCTCAAAATTGGGGGATTCTTATCGCCTATGTTGATATGAATGAAACAATAAAATTCAAGTATTTAAGAAAAGCTAAAGTTAACCCTCAATTTGATAAGAAAACTGCTCTTCAAACACTTTGGAAAAGTGAAATGTTGCAAATTGCAAGTCATTTCAATGTAAAGCTCAATCGTAGTGAAATGACAAGAGATGCTATAATTGAAAAAGTTTCAAAAACAGCTAGTAAAGAGGGTATAAACCTTGAGATTAGTACTAAATTAACTGAACGTTTATAAATAACTCATCATAAAAGAAATATGAAGATTTATCTGGGGTTTCACAACAGATGCAGGAGTGGCATTAGGCCCTGTTCCATTCGATTGCTTAAATAAATAATGATCTCCCCAAGAAAAAGAGCTTTGCCTGTAAAATGGACTAGATACAATCTTCTTCGCTATTCTTACATATTGAGTTTTATCTACCTTAACTTTCCCTCCCCTTTCAATATAAACTCTATCAAGGTATGGATAAATTAGCTTAGCAGTCATAATATTATTCATATCTTCCACAAACATATCAGGGTCAGAATATTCAGGTGTGACACAGGTATAGTCTCCACATGAAACATCTAAATGATTATAGTGACTTGAAACAGCTCTAAAGACTGATAACTCAGTTCTTTCAGTATCAATAAAAGTGTTTGGTTGCATTAAAGTCGTAATTGAAGCTGGCAACATTGAACCTGTTATAATTATTTTATTAAAGTCAAAGTATTTTGATGAATCATTGATGAAATTTATTATTTCTCCAGCTAGCTTATTTTCTTCACCGACTTTTACAACGCGACAATCAAGCACTAAATCGACTTTATCAAAAAGACCATCAAACGCATCAAACAAATCTTTTATATCATCTTGAATAATATTGAACGAAAAGAAATCATCCTTAGTGATACGAAGAGCAATTCTATCATGAACAAACACACCTTTTTTTGCATTAGAAATAATGCAATCAATATGTTTTTCAGAACGATCAACACCAAATACTGGTATCATTCCTAGCTGAGCAAAGTTATCTATAATAATCTGATAGTTATATAACCCATTAGGTAACAAGTTATCTTCAATATCAAAATTATCTAAATAAAATTCGGTTAGCCAAGAAAGCTTTTTATTAACCCTACTCGAACATGAATCAGCTGAATCGAGTAGAAGCTCCTCTTTTGTCTTGATAACAGCTGTTACATCTCTTGTTTTTTTTATATCCCTTTTAGGAAAGTCGAAAAAAGGCACTAAATTCTGATACTCTTTCTTTAACTCTGTTAAAGCACTTATTTCACTGTTTTTCATCTTCAAAAACGGAGTGTACTTACTCATCCGAATACCTTCTGTCTCACATCGCAACTATCAGTAAATACCCTAAATAAATCGTACCTATTAATCTCTCTCTGAACTCTTCCAGCAATAATTGCTTGATGTATTCCTAAGTCACTTGCTAGTTTAGTAATGTTTTCATCACTAGGTAACCTTCTAACATCGCTCCCCCTCCAAACATTGCGTTTAATTAAACTATCCTGAGCTAAGCGATCAGCTTCTTGCTCAATTAAAGTTTTGTTTTTTTCATCCAAGTCCTCAATAATCATCGTATCTAATTGCTCGTAATGTAAAACTATATGCGCTAGCTCGTGCATTAATGTGAACCAGAAATTATCTATACGCTTATAACGTAAGCTCATAGCAATAACAGGGTTGCATGAATCATTTTTATAAACAGCGCCATCAAGCTTTAATCCATCAAATGAGGGCTCGTATATTAAAATAATACCTTTTTCAAAAAGCAATTTTGGTAAATGAGTATAGATTTCATCATTGACACTTAGTTTTGCAAAGTCAGATAAAAACTTTTTATTTAAACCTTTAAATTCAGGTGTCATAAATGATAATTCAACGGCCTTGGCTTTGTTTAAAACTCCTGCGAGCCAAGATTCAACTAAGTAATCATTAGTATCATCTTTCTTTCTAAACAGTAATTTCTTACCTTTCGACAAACCACTTTGTAACTCCGCCATATGCAAGTATTTATCATCATTTCTAAACCTTTCACTCCTTATACTGGCAGGTAACCGAGATATATGCTCCTTGAGAACTTTATAATCATTGTAAAAGCTCTCGAAGCTGTCGGATGCATATTTTGTTAAAAAACTATCATCTTTGTCATAGTTCATAACGCCTCCCCCATAAATTCAGCTGCTTTATCATCCGGCATTTCAAAATAACGGAGACCTTCTTTGTCAGCCGATGACACATGTTGCATTCCTATACGTTGATAAAAACCGACAGCTTGTGGCAGAGAGTGAAGAGAGAAACCTAATTCATAGCCTTTAGTATCTATAAAGTATTTAAGAACTTCTTTTATCAATAAAGAACCAATCCCTTTAAATTTCTTTGACTTATAAGGATCATCACGATTCCAAGGTGCAATTGCTATGTATTCAATGTAGAAAATATTACTATCTTTTAACTCACTACTTTTAGGGTGATAAGTTAAACATACTGATTCAACCTCATCTGTATGAAAGAAAAACCAAGAGTATTCATCTGAATTAAAAGCCTTTGATTTATTTACCCAACACCAATGACAATCCTCGGTAGGAATTTGTTTAAGAATGTCATTGATTTCTGATTGCTGAAAGTTTGCATCTAAATACTCTGCAAGCTTAATTCTGTAAGCTCTCCAACTCAGATCACATGAGTTAGCAGATTGAATATCCCAACCCAGTTCAATTTTAAAGTCGCAATCATTTCCAGCGGTGTCACGAATCACGCCAGACTTAATTGTTTTAGTATTAAAGGAAAGACCTAAGGAAGCTAAAATTTGCATATTTCTAGTCATACAACACCGTATTTATGAAACATGAAAGTTAGCATTGAAAATTTGTTACCCTTTCAACATTCCATGTTATTGAGTCTACAGATAATATATGCCTAAGGAACAAGCAGGTCAAGTCCAGGCTTTGAACAGCTACAAATACGCTACACAGAAACAGAATAAAAAGAAAAGAAAACTGTAAATTATTGATTTTAATGGTAGCCCCTGCAGGAATCGAACCTGCAACTGCCCCTTAGGAGGGGGCCGTTATATCCATTTAACTAAGAGGCCACATTCGAGCTGATAGCTGATAGCTGATAGCTGATAGCTGATAGCTGATAGCAAAAGTATAACGGTTTATCCTATTTATAATCAAGCTGTTAAATGGACTTAATACAAGGCTAGTTAATACTCGCGCGTTTGAGATTTATATCATCGTTTTTTAACACATAATACGGCAATACTTTTTGGCTGCTGGCGATCACTCGCTTGCTTTTTACATCTATCACGCGGGTGTTTACCTCTACCCCGCTGCTGCGATAAATTAACGTGCCTGATAAAACATGGCTGGCGATACGTTTGTTGGCTAGGTTTTCAATATCACGAGAAAACACAAAATCGCCACGTTGGTTAACTAAGATTTGATCTGTAGTTTTAAAATCAACCACCCCGTAACCAAACTGCTGGAGTTGATGAATAAACGACTCCGATAATTGGTTACCTAATTGGCTACTGTTATTCAAGCTTGCATCTAAATCTACAAACGAGGTAACAGCAATCGCAATGTCTTGCTCTGACTGCATAGTATCAACCAAATCCAGCGCCATTTGTTCAACATAATTGACCAATGTTTTATGGTGCTTTAGCGGAGTAAACTGGGTTGAATCTTGATATTGCTGTTCGTCATTTAGTTGTGCTTGGCGAATTAGCTGATTTAAATCATAGCTGGTTGTTGTCGCTTGTACGTTATCAACCTTTGGCTGCTCGTGACTCGTGTTATTTGCATTACACCCTACTAACAGCAAAGTTGTTAGGCTTAAGCTAGCAATTGCAGCACCACGTTTAGTTAAAAATGCCATACTCGTCTCACTCATTCGCTTGTTTAAGCATTACGCCATCGGTGCGATAACTGCTGTCTAGCGCATCAACCACTGACTGTGGAATAAAACCTTGCGCAGAGCCCACCACTGCTTTACTGGTTAAACCTACGATACGGGCATTCACTAATACGCCACCTTGGTGGTTTACCATAGTACCGGCCAACACATAGTTAAAGTTTTGCTCTTGGCTTAGCTCTAAATAGTCACGGCTAAATACAAAGTCACCGCTTGGTGTTACCCGCATATAGTCTGTGGCTTTAAAGTCAATAACAGGTACACCAAAACTGTGTAATTCGTGCATAAAGCTTTCAGCTAGTTGATTTCCTAATAAAGTGCCATCGTTATATTCATCATCAAGATAAATAAAGCTCGATACAGCTAAAGGCGTTTTCGTGTTTACGTATTGCAGGTTCTCAGCCATATCTTGCATTATACCCCGCACGTAATGGTTTATATTTTTACGTGTTGGGGGCGTTATTTGGCTGCTGTCGTTCATTACTGCAGTATTTTGATAAAGCGAAGATGTTTGTCCAGGTTCAGCAACTGTGCGTTGTTTTGCTAACTGAGGCGAATTATCTTCAACAACGGTGCTGTTGTCGTCCATCATTTGCGAACAACCAAAGCCCAATGGCAAACATAAAGTAAGTAATAAGCGTTTCATAAGGGCTCCTAATTAGTATTCACTGCGATAGATATAACCATCGCGTTGCTGAATTTTTTCATCACCCCACATGACATTGATAGGGATCTCAGTATTTGCCGCAGACGTAATTACGTTATCTTGCGTATTCACCATACGGGCATTAACAATATAGGCATGTTGTTGCCGCGTAAGCGTGCCGGTGATCACATAGTCAATATTCTGGCGTTGACGTAATTTTGATATATCTCTGCTAAGCATACTATCGGCAGAGGCTGATAAGTTTATAGTGTTTTCTAGGCGGTATTCAATAATGTTATACCCCAGCTGAGTGAGCTGAGTAATCAGGCTTTCTTGAATTTGTTGACTAAGGCCATCACCTTGCCCTTGAGCTAGGCCTGTCTCTAAAGAATCAGCTAGATAAAAGCTCGTAACAGCAATGCGTGCCGAGCTTTTAAAAGGCCCTTTAATGTGGCTTAACTGGGTGCTCAAGTCACTAACGTACTGATGCACAGTAAACGGAGCCATCGCTGGGTTTTCAATAGGGCTTTGTCTTGTATCTGGCTCATCACCAGTCAAGCTACAGGCTGTAAGGCTGATTGAAAGTAAAAGTATTATAAGGCGCATATTTGCCATCCTCGTGAAGCATGGCAAATACAAAGCAATTATTATGCCTATTTATGGCTGGTATGGGTTATCGGTGTAGTGCGTTACTAAACAACTCACATTATACAGCTTAAAATTCGTGCAAGCATCTTTTGCATTTTGTTGATATTGATAAGCACCTAGTTTGAGGCGGTAATAAGTAACGCCGTTCACATCAATAGGCTCTACATTTGCTACAAACTTACCTTCAAATAATTGTGGTGCTTTGCCTTGGAGATCTGCAACGCTTTTAGCTAGCCGCACCTTCTGTGTTACTGAAGCAACTTGAAGTGCATAAATAGGTTGAGTCGTAACCTTTGGCTTTACTGCCGTTACTGGAGCAGCAGGCTTAACCTCGGGCGAAGTAACTTCTGCTTGTTCAGCTTTAGAAGACTCTTGTGCTACAACTGCATTAAGTTGATTTATTAACAATTTTAGATCTTGTTCTATGACCAGCAATCGTTCAACTCCAGGTTTTGCTTGTTGCCACTGAGCTGCTGATTCTTTTAATTGCGCAAGCTCGGTTGCTGAAATACTTACCACTTCGTCATTGGTAACTTGGCTTTGTTTATTTCCAGCATCTGTACTGTTGCAGCCAACAAAGGTAGTGCATACCAATAAAGTTAATATACTTTTAAAAATATATCGTAACGCCATCAAAAGCTCCCTATTTTATTAATGTGTTATTTGTTGGGCCTTAACTGTGCAATTTAAGCCTTTATTTTTTAGGTTATTACATGTGCTTTCAAGCTTTGTAGAAGCATCTATGGCATAGCCAATAGCTAATACATAACGCTCATTTTCTTGCAAATAGAACGCTTCATTTAATGATTCAGGCTTTAAATGCTGTTTTATTAGCTGAAAATACGCTTTCAAAAACGCTAATGAAGAAAAGCTACCCGCGTTAGCAATGTAGCCTGATGCCTTTACTTTTTCAGTTAAAACAAAATCAACCCCCATCACAACGTCGCCCTGTGGGGATAAATTAACAGTTATATTCTGCGTTTCTTTTAAGCCTTTATTATCTTTGTAATTATCTTCAATAACAGCTTGGTATTCGCCAGGTCTTAAATCAGTGAAAAGATAATAACCGTCGTATGCAGCTTGTGTTTGCGCCACTTTGTTACCTTGTATGTCGAGTAATGCAATTTTTGCATAGGGCTTAACTTCATTTGTTTCTCCCTTATGTAAATACACCACACCTTCCACTTCACTTGAGTTATTAATTGGGTAATCCATATATTCAATAAACCCAGCCCGCGGAGTAATTGAAAAGCCTTCATGAGCTGGTACTAAAAAGGGATCTGGAAAGCTGTCTTTATCTAGCACGATATCTGTAGTGCGATTGGCCGGCATTGAAGTAAGTAACGCAATACCTTGTTCATCGGTCACTGCTTGGCGGTAGTTTTGTAAGCCTTTAACCTTAACACCAGCAACGCCCTGCTCACCTTCGTCCATGGTGCCATTGTTATTTTGATCTAAGAAAACTCGAACCATTAAGCTACCAGTACTCGTTAAACTGCGATTTGTCATAAAAGTACGGTTGTTTTGTGCATCAAACCCAAAGCTAAAGCGGCTATATAAGCTAACAAGCCAATTATCATTACTATCGTAGTTAACAGTGCTGCTTAAATTAAAGTTATCATTTTGCCAATTCAAACCTAGATCAGCAGATTGAACATTCTGATTTAACGTGTTTCTAAGCGTCAATTCAGCTTGCAATTTCGCCGTAATACTGCGGCTGAATTCGGCTTGGTAACTTAAAATATCACTCTGTGGTGATATTAAATAATCAACACCAAAACGACTATATACCCGACCTATTCGTCCTTGTATACGAGTTGCGCCATACACTTGACTATGTTCATTTACTTTTTGCCATTGCAAAAGATTGTTTACCGAAAATCCTGAATAGCTATAATTAAATCGGTTATAGGCTTGCTGTAAATCACGCCCTAAACTTGATTGTTGTAATAAAAAGTTATTTTGATAATGAAGCCGGCCATAATTATTTTCCATCAATTCGCCTGACATATCGAATTGATAGCTTTGAAAATCTTGCTGTTGATCCGAACTATCACTTACAGTAAAAAGGAGTGATTGCTCTGCCAATTGCGTTCTCGCGGTGAGCTCAAATTCATTTTGTTGTTGATTGTTTTGCTCATAGTCTAGATTCAACAACAGTCTTTCAAACAGGTTAATATTGCTGCCAAAGGCAAATTGGTAAAAGTCGTCGTCTTCACGCTTTTGCGCCATAGCACCGGTATAAATAGCAATATTATCCGTTAAGCCTCGTTCGTAACGCCCCGCGGCCAACCAGCCACTTTGTTGTGAGTTACTTTCATTTCCTAGTAATTGTTTACCTTGCTCTGACACTGACACTTCGTATGTCGCTTCACCTTGGCCTAATTGGTTGCCGTCAATAAAATAATATTCTGTTTTACGTTCAACTTGCCCTTGCGGGCCGTAAAAGATCAATTCAAAGTTATTTTCACCATATAATAAATCAATATTATCAAATAGGTAGCGACCATCTGCGAGGCTTAACTGTTGCTCAATTAACAAACCATTGCGATAAAGCTCAACATCCCAACCCGGTTGAATAGCACCGGTGAGGTTAATTCGATTATTATCTATATTGCGGTCTAACTGGTAATTAGAAAACTTAACACCACGTCCGTACTGACTATTATAGCGACTCCCGACTTGTGTCGCGGTGATATCACCAAACCGTATTTCGCTTGCAGCAAAGGCACCGAGTAGACTACTATCTAGCGCTTGTTTAGAGAATGTTAGTCGCGAGTCTGTTAATAGGTCTTGCTCTCGCCCGGCTAAAAAGTATTCTGCTGAAAGGTATGCAAAATCTTGCGCACCTAATAATGAATAACTAGTGCGGCTACTGTCATTATCTCGGCGGTAATTAAGTTGTAAATCAGCCACTGGGGCAGAAATCACTTGATAAGGGCTGGCTTTCCAAGGTTGGGTAGGTTGATTATTTCCGTGCTGTTGGTAACTAAATTGTTGGTTTCTCCTTTGCTGTTGAGCGACAACAGGAAACAACTCATCGCTGGTTACTTCGAGCGCTAAATTCGCGTAATCAGGAGAGACCTTAACCATAAAAGCAGACTCTAAAACTGCTGCATCAATATAAATATCATCACTAATCAATAGTTGTTGTGAAGAAAGTACCACCGCTTGATTATTTACAAGGAGTCTGGCTGGTTTAGTGGCACTGAGTGAAAATAAATTACTTTGCTCAATAAACCACCCCGCTGCAGAGCCACTTGCCGTATCAACATTTATAGCAAGTTGTAATATTTCGACTAACCCCGATAAGCCAAGCAGGACTCCTTGCTCACTTTTTATTGCAAACACTTCACCAAGGTACATATCGTTGAGAGATAAAGAAAAAAGTAAAAATTCACCTGTCGCAATACGGTGCGTAGCAGGCTGGCTAGGTTCAACTGTAGCGGGCTGCAATACAATGCCTTTCGAGTGAGGTTGATTTAATTTAGCTTGAATCGCTTTCAGCGTGCGCAGCACGTCATTTGGCTGCACAGTGCTTGCAAAGCAGTGTGAGCTTAACAGCATGAGGCCAATGGCCAATATACGGGTCACTTTAATAACTTAATATCGCTTAAAGCTATTCCCCTATAGCCAGAGTGTAAGAGGCAAAATCAACCGCCTTATATTCCTCAGCCCCTTCGTAATCGATTAGCACAACGCCATTTTCAGGTAACTGTTTATCTTTAAATAAACTGAGCGTTGCTATAGCTTTATCAACTTCAGGGTAAATACTTAAATTGCTAATTTCAGCAATTTTCTCTTGCCCACCCGATGCATTTTTAACATAAGCACTGAGCTTGCCATAGCTACTAAAGTTAGTATGTCGTTGCAATTGAACTTGAATTTTTGGCTTGGCTTGATCAGCACTTTTTACAATGCTTGCCTGCGTAATAGTCACCCTAGGCTGCTCTGCTTGCTCACGATAAACAACGGGAATACTAAAGCTCATAATCATATTTATCTGTATTCCCGACTTCTGCTCTTTATTCTCATTAGGCAAAGCTTGAAACAATAAATGAGAACGATATTCGCCTGCCTGCAAACCTTTGGGTTTTCGGATAGCAATTTTAACGGTTTGTTTTTCACCCGGTGCTAAGGTCACTTGTTTTGGTGAAAGGCGTGTCATTGGCGATAAACTGTTTGCTGTTACTTGCGCTAAATTATTATAGCCGCCAGCTGGTAAAGCTTGTTTTTCACTCCAAACTACACGATACGTACGTTGTTCATCAGAGTTATTGATCACCGTGACTTTAGCACTGCGCTGACGATCGTCAAAAGTAACACGGGTAGGTGAAATCAATAAGTTTGCCAAGGCCATTTGGCTAAAAAATGCTGTTAGTAGCACACACATCACTGTTAATTTATTGAACATGTCAGTCCTTAGTAGTCAATCGAAATTTCTAAGTTGGTGGTTGAGGAGTAATCGCCATCAGAATAACTTTTACTGCTAGGCTTTGTTATTAAAGTGCCACCAATAAACACTTTAGCTTCACCAAAGTCATCAGTTGTGACTGACTTATTAGATAAACCATTTAGGCGTACTTCAAACTCGGCACTACTGCTGCCTTGTGTATTGTGCTGAACTGTTGCAGTGTTAACCAAGTTCATAGTCAAGCTTGTATTGGCTGGGAAATCAGTCAGTAATAGCTCAGCAGGGCGCCCCTTTTCAAGCACATAAATATTACCTAATGTATTTATGTCGCCGTCAGCTTTGATGATCACAGAGCTCGTGTTTGTATTGCTTGGTATAACCAAAGTACCAAAGTCAAGCGACTGCTGCTCAATACTCTTAGCAAGATAATTAGGGCTGTAAATTAAAACACTTACAGCCACTGCATACGAAAGTAGGTGCATTAAATATAATTAATACGCAACTTCGATTTGAAAAGTACCTGCATACACACCATCAGCATACGGTTTAGTGGTTACCTTGCTAGATGTTTTTAGTGTTGCGCCTAGATTGAATGACACAGTGCCATCTTGGCCCACCTGTAGGTTGGGTGTCAAAGGTGTATAGTCGGCGTTATTGTTATCCCCACTGGTGATCACATACTTCCAATCGCCAATAGTAAAATCAGGGCGGTCGGTATCTTGCCCATTTTCAAACTCTAAATTTGTTTTTGTTGGGTCAAGTATTCTCAAGACAGCGCTTGGTACAGCTTCTGATACTGTAAAAGTAGCCGGCGCACCGTCTTCGATAATCGCAAATAATGCATTAGCAGTATTGTTTTTACTCTCAGTAATAGGAGTCGCATTAGGCGTAGCGCTTACAATCAGCTCTGCAATATCCTTACCTCCAGGGTCTGCAACTGCACGCACGGTACCAAAGTTCAAATCAGTACCGTCAAGCCCAACAGCATTTTGTACCGTCACTTCTGCTCGAAACGTCTCTGTAGCAGATATCGCATAAAAAGATACAGCTAAGGTGCTTACAGCAAGTAATGGAAAAGATAATTTCATACTAAATCCTTATAAAAGATGGGACATTACCCTATGTTGCCCCTATCTTAGTTATTATCGACACTTAGAACAATTACTTTAAGCTTAATTACTGAAAAATAAGATAAGTCGGCTAAAAATTTTAAAGTGGTAGGCCAACAAAAGGGGCACTTAAACATTTTTGCCCCATTTTTTGTGCTATTAAGCAAAAAGCATTAGCTTGCGTATAGTCTTCGAAGGGCCCTACCCGTAGACCATACAAAGTGACACCTTTATTTTTTCGCTCCGTCATTACAAACCCTAATTGACTAAATGCCTGAGGGTATTCACGATAAAGGCGAGCGATTTGCGATTTTACCAGTTGTGGTTTTAAATAAAGTCCTAATTGTGCGCCAGGTAATGCGTCGTTTAAAAGATTAGGCGGTTGATTAGTCGTTTTTGGGATTGTATTGCCTTGAGGTTGTACAGCCATATTATTTGTTTGATGCACCACATCAATGCTATCTGAGCGAAGCTCTACTGGGGTTTGCGCTAATTGAGAGTTTGACGATAGCGCCATAATTAATAGCTTTAGGTCGCCTTCCATTTCAGCCAAACGGCTTATACTATCTTGCTGCTGCTGCCATTGTTCAACATATTCTTTAACTTGCTGATCAGAGATAAGCGAAGGTTTATTGTCAATTTGGTTATTAGCGCAGCCACTTAAAGCGGTTGTTACTAATATTAGAGCTGGCAAAACACGCTGTTTTATATGCATTTTCAATTAGCTTTTAGAGAACAATATAGTTTGTTTTAAGCAAAAAAAGTGCCATTAAGGCACTTTTTAATACATTATTTAAATGATATTTATTTTACTAAGTCTTTAATAAAATTACTTAAATCATCTTTAAATTCATCACGTCGAAGCGCGTATTCAATTGTCGCTTTTAAATAACCCAATTTACTACCGCAATCATGGCTACGCCCTTTAATAGCGTAAGCAGCAACAGCTTCTTTTTCCATTAGCATCGCGATAGCGTCAGTTAATTGAATTTCATCGCCTGCGCCTGCGGGGGTTTTAGCAAGTAATGGCCAAATATTTTTACTTAAAACATAGCGACCCACAACAGCAAGGTTTGACGGAGCTTTATTTACAGGAGGCTTTTCAACCATATTTAAAATAGCAGCACTTTGGCCTTGACCTATTTTTTCATCGCCTAGGTCAACCACACCAAATTTATCAACATCTTGCATAGGTACTGGCTCAACCATTATTTGGCTTTCACCGGTTTGCTCAAAATGGGCGATCATCTCAGCAAGGTTATCTTTTTCAAGATTACTTTCATAATCATCAATGATCACGTCTGGTAATATCACCACAAAAGGTTCATCACCAATAATCGGTGCCGCACAATTAATTGCATGACCAAGACCTTTCGCTTCACCTTGACGTACATGAATTATAGTTACATCTTTAGGGCAAATAGCTTGTACTTCGGCCAATAGTTGCCGCTTTACACGCTTTTCAAGCGTCGCTTCTAACTCAAAGCTGGTATCAAAATGGTTTTCGATTGAATTTTTACTTGAATGCGTAACCAAAACAATTTCTTTAACGCCAGCAGCAATCGCTTCGCTAACTACATATTGAATTAGCGGACGGTCAACAACGGGTAGCATTTCTTTTGGTATAGCCTTTGTTGCTGGCAACATGCGGGTTCCTAGGCCTGCAACAGGGATAACAGCTTTCATTCGTCTCTCCTTAAGTGGGTATGATTCTGGTTGGTTAAAACCAATGTTAATTTAGCAGGCTAATTTGACCACTGGCTTAACACAATCAGAGTTACCTAATTATACTGAAAATGGGTATTTAATCGCATCATGGCATTGGTAGCCAATCACTTCAAAATCATCTCTGGTTACCCATGTTTCTATGTCTTCTAATGTTTTTATTTTTGGGTTGATATGTAATTGCGGTGAGTCAAATGGCTCACGCTTTAATTGCACATCACGCATTAATTCTAGCTGATTTTCATAAATATGCGCATTAACAATTTTATGATACGCCTTACCTGCTTTATGCCCAGTAATTTGTGCTACTAAAGCAAGCAAAACAAAACATTGTATTTGATTAAAGTTCAAACCTAGTGGTACATCACAGCTACGTTGATACGATGTTAAATAAAGCGTATCACCCAAAAGTGAGAATGTATGCGTGTGCATACAAGGGCGAAGGCAACCTAAGTCAAACTCACCGGGGTTGTAGAAGGTGACTATTTCGCCTCTGTCATCAACACCGTTTTTAAGGTTATCAATCACTTTTTTCAGCTGATCCAGAGGCGTGCCATCTGGGCGTTGCCAATCACGCGCTTGAACGCCATAAACGCGGCCCATGTCATCTTCACCTTTACGATTAGGATTATTAAGCCATGCTTGGTTTTCATTGGCATTAGCATCCCAAGTCATACAGCCAATGTCACGAAACTGCTCTGCACTACTGTAGCCTCGTAAATAGCCTAAAAGTTCTGCAATGGCAGCTTTATAATAGCTTTTACGTGTGGTGATCATTGGGAACTTGTTATTCGCTACATCGTATTCAAGCTCAGCGTTAATAACAGTTAAGCAACGTGTTCCGGTGCGTTTATTTTCAACCCAAATGCCTTCATCAACTATGCGCTGACATAATTCTAGATATTGTTTCATTGTTTTCTTCTTAGGCCTTTTTTGCAGTCACTGGTTGTGGCTTGTTATAAGCCCATAATATCAAACCAAGGCCGCCAATGATCATCGGTAACGATAAAATTTGCCCCATAGAAATAAATCCGCCAAATAAACCTAAATGTGCATCAGGTTCACGGAAATACTCAATGGCAAAGCGAAATACGCCATACCCTAATAAGAATAATCCACCTACGCTGCCTGCCGGGCGTGACTTTTTAGTAAACAAGTAAAGGATAATAAATAGAACAAAGCCTTCAAAAAATGCTTCATAAAGCTGCGATGGGTGGCGTGCAAGCGGCCCTCCGGTTGGAAATACCATCGCCCAAGGCACATCTGTTGTGCGTCCCCAAAGCTCGCCATTAATAAAGTTACCAATTCGCCCTGCTAATAAACCCACTGGCACCAGTGGAGCAACAAAGTCCCCTACCGCTAGCAGCTGCTTTTTACGTGTCCAGGCAAATACACAAATAGCGGTGATCACACCCAGCGTGCCACCATGAAATGACATGCCGCCTTGATCGATTCTAAATAGATACAATGGATTTTCTAAAAAGTAACTAAATTGATAAAACAGTACATAACCAATTCGGCCGCCTAATATAACCCCGAGCATGCCGTAAAAAAGTAAATCGCTTACTTCTTCTTTTGTCCATCCTGAATTAGGCTTTTGTGCCTGACGATTTGCCCACCACATGGCAAAAGCAAAACCAATTAAATACATTAAACCGTACCAACGTACGCTCAATGGACCAACCGTAAAAATAATCGGATCGATTTGTGGAAACTCAAGAGCCATAAAAATTAAACCTTAACTAAACACCATTTGAAGTGCGATGATAACCAATAATACTGCGAACGCTTTTTTAATCGTCGCAACGGGTAAATAATGAGTTGTTTTTGCGCCAATAGGCGCCATAAACCACGAAGTGATCACTATACCTAATAACGCGGGTAAATAAACAAACCCTGCAAAGCCATGTGCTAAATCTGTCACTTGCCAGCCGGCCGACACATAACCAACCGAACCGAATAACGCGATAACGATACCGCATGCGGCAGCACAGCCAATCGCTTTTTTAATATCCACTGAAAAGTGGTTAAGCAGTGGGACTATAAGTGCACCTCCACCTATGCCTATCAAACCTGACAACCCACCCATTATAGCGCTGAACGCACCGATAATAGGCCCGTTGGGCATTGCATGGTTACTTTGCTCAACCTTTCGTGTAGAAAGCACCATACGAGCAGCAATAAACACAACACTCGTTGCAAATACACCGCGTAGCAATTGCTCTGGGATATAACTGGCGGCAAAGCCACTTATCAGAGCACCTAAACCAACACCGCCCATAACCCAAGGAGCAATTTCCCAAGGCACATTATTATTTTTATGATGAGCGAGCGCTGAAGAAGTAGAAGTAAATAATATAGAGGCTAGCGAAGTAGCAATAGCAACCACCAGTACGTGATCTGCGGAGGCAACTTCAAATTTTACTAGTAATACACTTAATACAGGCACTATGATTAAGCCGCCGCCAATACCAAGTAACCCTGCTAAAAAGCCAACAATGCTTCCTAGTACTGCACAGCTTACGATCAATATAACTAAATCATGCATAGCACACTCTTATAAATAAAATGTTATATGCATATACTAATGTATTATAAAGTATGTTCACAGCTAAAATTGCAGCCCTGACTAACTATGGTTTGGTGTATAAAATAAATCGCCAAGATCATGCTCAATCATAAAGTTTCGTGTTAATCGCAGTACTTGCTTTGCAGTTGATTGCGCTAAGCATTGAGTTAACAGTGCTTCCATATCAGAGACTTTTAAACGCCTGAGTACCCATTTTACCTTGCTCAATGAAGAGTTATTCATACTTAAACGACGATAACCCATAGCAATCAATAGTATAGCACCTTCAGGGTCGCCCCCAAGCTCGCCACATAAGCTTAAAGATAAATCATATTGTTCACACTCATGCGCTACTTTTTGTAACACTCGCAATACGCCAGGATGATATGGGTTAAATAAATCTGCAACGCGGGCATTTGAGCGATCTACCGCTAATAAATATTGGGTTAAATCGTTACTGCCTACAGAACAAAAATCAACTTTTTTAGACCATTCTGGCATCATAAATACACTTGAAGGTACTTCTAACATCACACCCACTTCAGGCCGATCTATGACTTGTTCAGGGTATTGCTCTTCAAGCTCAAAATAAGCTTGCTCTAACAATGCTAAAGACTCATCAACCTCTTCTGTGCCACTGATCATAGGGAGCATTATTTTTAAATTACCTAAGCCAATATTCGCTTTAACCATGGCTTTTAATTGATCTAAAAATAACTCTGGGTGATCAAGAGTGACACGAATACCTCGCCATCCTAAAAATGGGTTTTCTTCAGTTATATCAAAGTAATCAAGCACCTTATCGCCACCAATATCTAATGTACGCATGACAACTGGTTCAGGGTGGTAACTTGTAAGTACTTGACGATACCAATCTTCTTGTTCAGCTTGTGAAGGGAACTTACCCTTTTGCATAAACCACGCTTCAGTACGATACAAACCAACACCATCGCACACTTTGGTATTGGCTGTTTCAGTATTCAAATCTAAACCTGCATTTAACAGCAAGGTAATTTGCTCGCCATCTAAGGTAATTGCATCACACTCTTCTTCTGCAATGAACTTATCGTTGAGGAGCGTTTCTTGATATTTCAATTGGCGGTATTCGTCTTGCAGCATTTGCGAAGGAGAGATATATAAACGCCCTGCATAGGCATCTAAAATCATCAACTTAGCGTCTAACTGTAACAAAGGGATATCTTCAATACCCCAAATTGCCGGAATTCCCATGGCTCGCGTTAAAATAGATGCGTGACTATTAGCTGCACCATTTACACTGACAACACCTGCTAAATGCCCTTTAGGTACCTCTGCCAACATAGCAGGAGTTAAAGTATTGGCTATTAATATTGTATCTTTAGGGTAACTCTTCGCTGCATGCTCAGTATTTACTAAGTGGTGCAGTACACGTAAGCCTATATCTTTAACATCAACAGCCCGCTCTTTAATGTACGGGTCTTGCATGGCATTAAATTGTGCTATTAGTTTTTCAATGACAATTTTTAAAGCACTTTTCGCACACCAGCCTTGTTGTAGCTGCGCCTCTACATTTTGCCCTAAACTTTTTGCATCTAATAATTGCTGGTAAACATCAAACACAGCAAGTGCTTCTTTAGGAATAGAATCACTGAGGGTCATTGATAGAGTATTAAACTCTTTACGCGTAGCTGATACTGCTTGACTAAATAAGCGCTGTTGCAGCACGGTGTTATCGTCTTTTTTAAGCTCTATTGACTTAAAATCAAGCTTAGGAATAACCACGTAAGCGTGTCCGATTGCAATGCCAGGAGCGCTTGAAACCCCTTTTAAGACCGAAGTTTGATGAGACGACTCATCTTGGCGCAAAACTTCTTTGATTTCAGCATGAGCCAGTTGTGAGGCCAACTGAGCTGAGAGAGTAATTAAAAAAGACTCTTCGTCTTGACTAAATACCCGGGCGATTTTTTGTTGTACAACAATAACGCCTAAAACTTTCTTTTGATGAACCACTGGCACTGATAGAAAAGCGTTATAGCCTTCTTCATTTACTTCGGGGGAGAGTTTAAATCGCGGGTGAGATTTAGCAAATGCAATATTGATTGGCTCTTCACGTTGCGCTACTAAACCAACTAGGCCTTCTGTAAAGCCAATTCTAAATTTACCAACTGCCGCTGGGTTTAAACCTTGGGTTGCCATCAAGACAAAATCATCTTGGCTATAGTCGGCAAAGTAAATAGAGCAACACTCGGTTTGCATGGCCTCTTTCACCATTTTAACAAAGCACGCTAAAGCACTGTCCAAATTCGCCTGCTGCGATACGGATTCTGCAATAGCTCTGAGTGTTGCTAGCATAGCTGTCCTTATCTACCTTTATGTCGCCATGAATCTTTTGACTGCTCACGCTTATTAAACGGCATTGCGAACGGTGCAAACTCTTTCATGACACGCCGATATACATCGCGCTTAAATGATACAACCTGACGTACAGGATACCAATAACTCACCCAGCGCCAATCATCAAACTCTGGATGGTGTGTTTTTAGTAAGTCTACATCTTCGTCTTTACAACGAAGTTTCAATAAAAACCATTTTTGTTTTTGCCCAATACACACCGGACTCGAGTCGCGGCGGATTAATCGTTTGGGTAATTTATAACGTAACCAATGTTTTGAACTTGCGACAATCTCTACATCTTCTGGACGCAAGCCGACTTCTTCGTGTAATTCACGGTACATTGTTTGCTCTGGCGTTTCACCATTGTCGACACCCCCTTGCGGAAACTGCCAAGAATGCTGGCCATAACGCCTAGCCCAAAAAACTTGTCCCTGATTATTGCAAATTACAATTCCGACATTGGCACGAAAACCTTCGGCATCAATCACCTTAGTGCCTCATTTGTAAGTCGATTTTTAACGATTGTTCCACATTAGCCGCGTTACGGCAAACACTATTATAATCAACAAGAGATGAGCAACAAAGTTAACAGCTAATTTGTGTGTTATTTAATCATCAATTTATTTTAGTAACAGTTTTATATCAATATAAATAATACTGCAACGGTTTTACGCACCTTACCCACAGCTTGTGCATAACTTTGACTTACTACGGTTATTTTGCAAACAAGTCCACAATAAGTGATCTGAATAAACGCCTTTTCCACAGAATCTGTGGATAACGTTGTTTATATATCTGTATTTATCCCCGTATACATTTTATTTTAATATTGATCACGTAATGAAAAAACAACAAATTGCTTTAAGATCATAATCTTAATTATACTTTAAAGGGCTTCTACATAATTAAAATCCCATCAAACAAACAGCGAACAAAAAACAGCCAAAGGCAAAGATATCCACGGATAAACTGTTTTGTTATCATGGCAAGCGAATTTATACAATAGAATTAAGCACCATGCGAGCGATAAAACCACAGTCAATCAATGAATTAATGCAACGAGTCAATAACATTGCAGGAATGACATTGGGACAATTGGCGCAACAATATCAATTTAAAACCCCTGACGATTTACTACGTGAAAAAGGCTGGACAGGTCAACTTATTGAATATGTACTTGGTGCAACAGCGGGTTCAAAACCCACACCTGATTTTGAAGAACTAGGCGTTGAGCTCAAAACGCTACCCATTTCCTATAAAGGCAAACCACTTGAAACCACGTTTGTATCTATTACGCCTCTACTGAATGTGACCGGCATGACATGGCAGCAAAGTCATGTTCGCAACAAACTAAACCATGTGTTATGGCTGCCTATTTTAGGTGAGCGAGACGTCATCCCCTTTGAACGAACCATTGGCAGTGGCTTTTTATGGCAGCCAAGCGCTGAACAAGATGCGCAATTACAACGGGATTGGGAAGAGCAAATGGAATTAATTGCCCTTGGTCGCATTGATGAGATCTCGGGTCATTTGGGTGATGTAATGCAAATACGGCCAAAAGCAGCGAATAGTAGAATCGTCACCGATGCTATCGGACCAAATGGTAAGCTCATCAAAACCCTCCCCCGTGGGTTTTATTTAAAGACCAACTTTACTGGGGAAATCCTCAAGCGACAATTTCAGCTTTAAAAATAAATTAAAGCGCAATGTAAAATTACGCCTAAAAAAAAAATCCCCGCCGGAGCGAGGATTTTTAAACGTTTTATCAGATACTAAAGAATTACTGGCCTTTAACTTCTTTTAAACCATTAAATGGTGCTTTTGCACCTAGCGCCTCTTCAATACGAAGAAGTTGGTTGTACTTAGCAACACGATCAGAACGGCTTAATGAACCTGTTTTGATTTGGCCTGCAGCAGTACCCACAGCTAGATCAGCAATTGTTGCATCTTCTGTTTCACCTGAGCGGTGAGAGATAACAGCTGTAAAGCCTGCATCTTTTGCCATTTTGATTGCTGCTAACGTTTCAGTTAGTGAACCAATCTGGTTAAATTTAATTAAGATAGAGTTAGCAATACCGTTGTCGATACCGCGTTTTAAAATCTTAGTATTTGTAACGAACAAGTCATCACCTACTAACTGAACTTTATCGCCCATTAGTTTTGTTTGATGTGCGAAGCCATCCCAATCAGACTCATCAAGACCATCTTCGATAGAAACAATTGGGTATTGCTCAGTAAGTTGTTGTAAGAATAAATTAAACTCTTCAGACGTGAACTTTTTACCTTCACCTTTAAGGTCGTAGATATTTGCTTCTTTGTCATAAAACTCAGACGCAGCACAATCTAGTGCTAACGTGATATCTTTACCAAGCTCGTAACCCGCATTAGCAACAGCTACTTTAATTGCAGCAAGTGCAGCTTCGTTAGACTCTAGGTTTGGAGCAAAACCACCTTCATCACCTACCGCTGTAGAATGACCGTCGGCTTTAAGTACTTTAGCAAGGCTGTGGAATACTTCAGCACCCATGCGTAGTGCTTCACGGAAGTTAGCAGCGCCAACAGGTTGAATCATGAATTCCTGAATATCAACTGAGTTATCAGCATGCTCACCACCGTTGATGATGTTCATCATTGGTAATGGCATAGAGTAAACACCTGGTGTACCGTTTAGGTCAGCAATGTGCTCATATAACTCTACTTTTTTCGATTGTGCAGCAGCTTTTGCAGTTGCAAGTGAAACAGCTAAGATTGCATTGGCACCTAATTTTTCTTTATTTTCAGTACCATCTAAATCTAGCATTACTTGGTCAACAGTGCTTTGCTCTAAAGCGTTTTGGCCTTCTAATGCGCTATTAATTTCGTTATTGATATAACCAACTGCAGTTAAAACACCTTTACCTAAGTAACGTGCTTTATCACCATCACGTAATTCTAGTGCTTCACGAGTACCTGTTGATGCACCAGATGGTGCAGCAGCGCGACCCCAAGAACCATCAGCTAAATGTACATCAGCTTCAACAGTAGGGTTACCACGCGAATCCATAATTTCGCGACCAATCACTTTTACGATATTTGACATCTCGATTCCTCTTTTCCCAAAATGGTGAGTTTGTCGGCTTTATTAATTTTCCTTAATACCGCCGCTTTAAAAACAAATAAGCCGTGCATAGAGCACGGCTTATTCACATTACGATGACGTTTTTTGATGAGTGTATGCAGCTGCAACAAACCCTTCAAATAACGGGTGACCATCACGTGGTGTTGACGTGAATTCCGGGTGGAACTGCGCGGCAATAAACCAAGGGTGATCTTTATTCTCAATAATTTCGACTAGTTTTTTATCTTCAGATAAACCTGTGAAGCTTAAACCTGCTTTCTCAAGCTGTTCAACAAAGTTATTGTTCACTTCGTAACGGTGACGATGGCGTTCAACAATTTCATCGCTGCCGTAAACTTCACGTACTTTAGAACCTGGTGTTAAATGACATTTTTGAGCGCCTAAACGCATAGTGCCACCTAAGTCAGAACCTTCGTCACGTACTTCAATATTACCTTCAGCATCTTGCCACTCAGTAATTAAACCAACAACAGCATTAGCCGATTTTAGGTTAAACTCAGTCGAGTTAGCATCTTCAAGGCCTGCAACGTTACGTGCATACTCAATAAGCGCTACTTGCATACCTAAGCAAATACCAAGGTAAGGTACTTTGTTTTCACGGGCATATTTCGCCGCTAAAATCTTACCTTCAACACCACGACTACCAAAACCACCTGGTACTAAAATAGCATCAAGGTGAGACAGTAGCTCTGTGCCTTTGCTTTCAAGATCTTGTGAGTCAACATATTCAATATTAACGGTTAAACGGTTTTTAAGACCTGCGTGTTTAAGTGCTTCATTAACCGATTTGTATGCATCTGGTAATTCAATGTATTTACCTACCATACCAATAGTCACTTCACCCGTAGGGTTAGACTCTTGGTACAACACTTGTTCCCATTCAACTAAGTCAGCCTCAGGCGCTTCTAAGTGGAAACGACGACATACAAAATGATCAAGCTCTTGAGATTTTAATAGAGCTGGAATTTTATAAATGCTGTCTACATCTGGTAACGAAATAACGGCTTTTTCTTCAACGTTAGTGAAAAGTGCTATTTTAGCGCGCTCGTTATTTGGTAGCTTACGATCAGAACGACAAATAAGAATGTCTGGTTGAATACCAATCGAACGTAACTCTTTAACCGAGTGTTGCGTTGGTTTAGTTTTCACTTCACCTGCAGGGCCTAAGAACGGCACTAGCGTTAAGTGAATAAACAATGCGCGCTCACGGCCAATTTCTGTACCTAGCTGACGAATTGCTTCTAAGAACGGTTGTGATTCGATATCACCTACCGTTCCACCAATTTCAACGATTGCCACATCATGACCTTCAGCACCATCATAAACACGTTGCTTAATATCATTAGTAATATGTGGAATTACCTGAATAGTCGCACCAAGGTACTCACCACGACGCTCACGACGCAGTACATCTTCATATACACGGCCTTGTGTGAAGTTGTTACGGCTTGTCATTTTGGTGCGAATGAAACGCTCATAGTGACCTAAATCAAGGTCTGTTTCTGCACCGTCTTCGGTGACAAATACTTCACCGTGTTGAATTGGGCTCATTGTGCCTGGGTCAACGTTGATGTAAGGATCCAGCTTTAAAATGGTTACATTTAAACCACGGGCCTCTAAAATAGCTGCCAACGATGCTGCTGCAATACCTTTACCCAACGAAGAAACAACCCCGCCGGTAACGAAGATAAATTTTGTACTCATGCGAACCCTAGAATATCAGGAATTAAAAGGAATATAATACCCAAACAAGTGATTTTGGAATATGTTCAAGACGGGGCGAAATTATAGCAAAAGGCTCACTATCAATCCAGCAGAAATTAGCTATTGAGCGCACAAAAAACAACCGCGATAATTTACTTATTTAAGCCTGCTTTTTAATTGCCTCCCACGCAGCGTCCATTTCATCGAGTGTTGCCGTTTCGAGCGATTGACCTCTGGCTTGCAAATACGCCTGAACTTTTTCAAACCGCGCCGAAAACTTATCATTTGCACTACGAAGTAATTGTTCTGGGTCTCGTTTTATATGACGAGCGACATTAACAGTAGCAAATAGCAGGTCACCGATCTCTTCTGCACTATGTTCAGAAAAGGGATCAACTCCTAATGCTTCTTTAACTTCATCAACTTCTTCAGCCACTTTTTCAAGTGCGCCGTGATAACTTGGCCAATCAAAACCGAGCCCTGATACCCGTTGTTGAATCTTTTTTGCTTTACTAAGCCCTGGCAGGTTTGCAGGTATGTCTTGCCATAAAGCGGGAGGATTACCCAAATTTTTCGTTGCCCGCTCTTGGGCTTTTATCGCTTGCCATTGCTGTGCAACCTGCTGCTCGGACAACTCACTATTGCTTGCAAAAACATGAGGGTGGCGCCTCACTAATTTATCATTTAATGCGCTTATTACGTCTTCAAAGTCAAAGAGTTTTTGCTCCGCGGCCAACTGGGCATAAAAAATCACTTGAAACAGTAAATCACCGAGCTCAGTTTTAAGCTCAGTAAAATCGCCACGCTCAATACAATCAGCGACTTCGTAAGCCTCTTCGAGTGTATGCGGCACGATGGATTTAAAGTCTTGCTTCAAATCCCATGGGCAACCGTTTTGAGGATCGCGAAGTTTAGCCATAATGGCTAATAACTCTGGTAATGCACTGACCGACTTACTCATACAACCCTCTACTGACCTCGTTTAGCTTGGTGAACGCCTTCAATTTGATCCAGCTTTGATAACAAGCGATTAGTGCCTGATAAATCATGCACTTCAACCTGCATCGTGAATTTAGCTAATTGCCTGTCTTCAAGGGTTTCCATATTCATATTCAACACATTTACTTTTTCATTCGCAAGCACTGAGCTGATATCACGAATAAGGCCTGCCCTATCGCTTGCCTCTATTTTAATACTTAGTGCATATGAGCCATTTATTTCATCTGACCAACTTACCGCTATGACACGTTCTGGGTGTTTATTTTTTAAATTATTAAATGAATCACAGTCATCGCGGTGAACAGCGATACCCCGACCTTGAGTGATATAGCCGATAATCTGCTCACCCGGTACTGGGCGACAGCACTTAGCAACGTGACTCATTAAACTGCCTACGCCATCAACCACAATCCCGTTTTTATCCCCACTCATTTTAGTTGGGTTTTTAAAGCGAATTACCGGTTCATCATCAGTACGGTCAGTTATAAAGTTAAGTAACTGGTTTAAACGCACATCGCCCGCCCCAATAGCAACGAGTAAGTCATCAAGCTCTTTAAAATTATAGCGCGCGATAGCAGGTTCAAGATCTTTATATGTCAGCTCAAGTTTTTGCAATTCATTATCTAAAATCTCTTTACCAGCGCTTAAGTTTTTATCGCGATCAAGTTGTTTAAACCAATGATGAATTTTCGCTCGCGCTCGTGATGATTTAATATAACCTAAAGATGGGTTTAACCAATCACGGCTCGGATTTGGCTGTTTTTGGGTGAGAATTTCAACTTGATCCCCCGTGCTCAACTGGTGGGTAAATGGCACTATTTTACCAAACACCTTTGCACCAATGCAGCGATGCCCAACATTTGAATGAATGTAATAGGCAAAATCAAGAGGCGTTGCCCCCAGCGGCAGGTCAAAAATATCGCCACGTGGAGTAAATACATACACGCGGTCTTCGACCACTTGGTTTTTAAGTTCGTCAGCTAAATCACTGCCATCAACCACTTCTTCTTGCCACTGAAGTAATTTACGCAACCAGCTGATCTTTTGCTCGTATCCTGAGCCACGCCCAGGTAATGCGCCTTCTTTATACATCCAGTGTGCAGCTACACCCAGTTCCGCATCTTGGTGCATCGCGTGGGTACGAATTTGTATTTCAACGGTTTTACCCTCAGGGCCAAACACTACGGTGTGAATAGATTGGTAGCCATTTTGTTTTGGCGTTGCCACGTAGTCATCAAATTCTTTATTTAAGTGACGCCAATTCGTATGCACAATACCTAGTGCACCGTAGCAATCCTGCAATTCATCAACCACAATACGCATCGCACGAATATCAAAAAGTTGATCAAATTCGTAGTTCTTTTGCGCCATTTTTTTGTAAATGCTGTATATATGCTTTGGTCTGCCATATACTTCGGCCGTAATACCCACTTGTTCAAGCTTGGTTTTTACTTGCTCAACCATATCGGCCATATACGCTTCACGACCAAGGCGTTTATCATCTAATTGTTTGGCAATACTTTTATAAAGATCAGGATGAAGGTAACGAAAAGAAAGGTCTTCAAGCTCCCACTTTAATTGCCCTATACCTAAACGGTTTGCAAGCGGCGCAAAAATATCAGTCGTCTCTTTAGCGGCAATAACGCGTTCTTCTTCACTGGCGTTTTTTAGTTCACGTAAATGGCATACTTGCTCCGCCAGCTTAATAACCACGGCTCTGACGTCTTCAACCATGGCTAATAACATGCGACGAATGTTATCAACTTGCACTGTGCCATTACCTTGATGAGCTAATGTGCTAATGGTAGCCATTTGCGCCACACCGGTTAGCAATGTTGCAACATGCTCGCCCATTACTTCAGTCACGATATCAATAGAGACTAAATCAGCTAAAAAATAAGGAGTAATATAAGCCGTTGCCAAAGTATCGGCATCAAGATTCATCTCCACCAAAATTTCGACCATTTCCATCGCCATAATTTGGTGCTGTTGAGCAGGTAAAGCGGCACATAAACCATCTGCTTTAATTAATAGCTCACGTTTTTCTTGTGCGACTGCTAACAAATCTAGTCGGGTGCTAAAATCTACCGGCTTTTCTTGCTGGTGTGACTGTCTCGTAGCTACCATGTTGCGCTCTACCTCCGTTGAAATAACGCCATTGTTTCAATATGCCCAGTATGCGGAAACATATTCATTAGCCCTATCTTTTGCAGTGAAAATCCTGCCTGCGAAATAATTGCACTGTCACGGGCTAAAGTAACAGGATCGCAAGATACATATAGAATCGTCTTAAATTGCTTAAGCGGCAGTTGCTCTAAAATTGCTAATGCACCGGTACGAGAAGGATCTAGCAACAAAACATTTAGCTCTTTACTAAACCACGATGCCTGCTCAATTGTTTGAGTTAAATCAAAGCAATGAAATTGCGCATTCGCTATTTGGTTAGTTTGCGCATTTTGCCGTGCCATTGCAACCGCTGATGATACTCCTTCTACACCAATCACATTTTTTGCACATTTAGCCACCACTAAAGAGAAGTTACCGATACCACAAAACAGATCAAGTACCTGTTCGTCCCCATTTAAGCTAAGCCAGTCAACAGCTTGGGTTAACATATCTTGGTTAACTTTGGCGTTAACTTGAATAAAGTTTTCTAAGCCAAATTCAAACTTTAACTGTTGTGTTGGTAAGCGATAAAACGGTGTTGGTAAATGGTCATGTTCAATAAGCTGACTTTCACCTTGGAAAATAACTTGCCATTTTTGTGCTAAACCAATTTCAATAATGGTTTGCTTGAGCGATTCACTAATAGCTTTAGTATGGCGCAAGATAACAACGTTTTGCTCATCTGCTTGGCATAATTGAATGTGGCTTACACTGCGTAATTCATGATGGGTATTTAAAAGCGTATCAAATTGATTAAAAACATCATCAAAAACGCTGCTCAACACCGGGCATTTATTAATACTAATAATTTGCTTAGAGCCTTGTGCCCTATAACCTACGCACATTCTTTTAGCGCTTTTGTCATACATTACGGCCAATCGAGCACTACGGCGGTAATGCTTTGACTCACTTAATAAAGGTGATTGCCACGCCATATCGTCTAGTTTTGCAAATTTAGCAAACAACTGACTCACAGCAGCTTGTTTTTCAACCAACTGCTGATCCAACCGTAAATGCTGTAACTGACAACCACCACATTGATGATAATGCTCACAAAAAGGCTCGACTCTGGCATCACTCGCTTGTACTACTTTGAGTGTTTTTGCCACGCTATAACGAGCTTTATCCTCTGTTAACTGAGCTTTGACGACTTCGTTACTTAATGCACCACTGACAAAACACACTTTATTTTTGTGTTTGGCTATTCCTCGTCCTTGGTGATCCATGCCTGTGATGGTCAATGGCACTGTTTGCCCTGATAGGGTCTTTTTTTTAGCTTGGAAAAACTGTGCCATCAGGCAACACCTTACATATTGATTTTGCGGACAAGATTGATTACTCGCTTATAAGTATATACTCTTAGATAACTAAAAATGATAACAACATTTATTCTATGACTAAACTCGGTTTGCGTGACTCAGTTTTAACACTCACATTGATCCCCACCGTACTGATCGGATTATTACTCGGCGGTTATTTTACAATAAATCGTTACTTTGAGCTTGATGAAATATTATATCAGCAAGGGACAACTATTTCCGAGCCTTTATCTATCGCAATTGAGCAACCTTTATTAGTAAAAAATAAGCAACTGCTCAATAGACTGATCAGTCATACTCATAACAAACACTCTCCTGCTATAAAAACTATCGCTATTTTTGATGTAAATGAACAGCTCGTTCTGACTAGTAATTATCATCGTGATTTTGACGACCTTATGCTTAGCGAACATCTGAGCACTAATAAAACAACTAAAGTGGTGCAAAGTAGTGACTTTATTACTTTTTACACGCCAATCATAAATCACTCAACACCAGAAGCGCACTGGAATGATACTGCATTTCAAACATCCATAGGCACTGTGATTGTTCAATTAAATAAAGACCAAGCGATTATTGGCCAGCAACAAGCGCTATTAGTCAGCGGCATAGTGATTATTTTTGCATTATTGTTAGCGGTTATTTTGGCAATACGTTTGAGTAGAATGTTCATGACTCCACTCAATAAGTTAGTACTTGCCACCGATAAGCTTACTGAAGGTAAAAGAGATACTGGGCTGAATACTCCAATGATGGGAGAGTTTGAACTACTACGCCAAGGTTTAAATACTATTTCAGATACCATGGTGATGCAAAAAGACGAGATGCAAAAGCATATCGACCAAGCTACCAGCGACTTGCGTGAGTCGCTTGAAATGTACGAAACACAAAATATCCAGCTCAATATTGCAAAAACAGACGCGCAAGATGCGAACCGAGTTAAATCTGACTTTTTAGCCAAAATGAGTCATGAATTACGTACTCCGCTCAATGGTGTTATTGGTTTTACTCGTCAACTACATAAAACGCCACTGAATAAGCACCAAAAGGATTACCTAGATACCATTGAGCTTTCAGCCAATAGCTTGATGACCATTATCAGTGATATTTTAGACTTTTCTAAACTTGAAGCCGGTGCTATGGAGCTTGAATCTATACAGTTTCAGTTGCGAGATAACATCAATGAAGTGCTCACACTTCTCGCGCCAAGTGCTGATGAAAAACAACTTGAGTTATCTATTTATATCAATTCACAAGTTCCCGACAACATTACCGGCGATCCAACTCGTTTTAAACAAGTACTTATTAACCTCATCAGTAACGCGATTAAGTTTACTGAGAAAGGCGCTATTAAAGTCGACGTAGGGCATCGTTTATTAGATGAAGAGCGCACCTCTATTTTAGTATCTATAACAGATACAGGTGTAGGCATCCCTATGGATAAACAAGACGCCTTGTTTACACCATTTGGCCAAGCAGACTCAAGTATTACCCGTAAGTTTGGTGGCACCGGACTGGGCCTAATTATTACCAAACACATCGTTGAAGCGATGGGTGGGCGTATTACGTTAAACTCAGCACCGGGCCATGGTACATGCTTTACTTTTAACGGTGTATTTAATTTACCGAGTCATGGTTATAACAGTGACTTACCAAGTAAATCGCTTGCCAATAAGCGTATCTTATACCTTGAACCACACGAGCACACCCACCATGCCGTATTATCATTATTAAACGAATGGGATACCCAAGTTACAGGTTGTTTTAGTGAAGAGTGCTTTTTAGAAGAAATTAATAAAGACTTTAATTACGATATTTGTATTATTGGCCATGTAGCTTCAGTTGATGAAATGCAGCGACTAAAAAGCTACATAAAAGCTGCACGCAATTCCACTGATTATCTTTACTTAATGCTCAACACCGTCTCTCATAGTATGCGTGAAGCATATATTGGCAGTGGCGCTGATGCGTGTTTAAGTAAACCGTTAAACCACCGTAAATTATGTGAAGTACTGGCCGCGCCATATCGCCTTGATCACCCGGTGCACAACATTGAAGAAAATGACGAGAAGCTACTGCCACTAAAGGTATTAGTGGTTGATGATAACGACGCCAATTTAAAACTCATTTGTACTTTACTTGAAGAACAAATCGAAATAATTGATACTGCTCATAATGGTTCTCAAGCATATAGCCTAAGTAAAAGCCATAAATACGATATTATTTTTATGGACATTCAAATGCCGATTATGGATGGGATTACTGCATGTAAACTCATTCGAGAATCATCCTTAAACGAAGATACACCTATTATAGCTGTAACCGCACATGCTCTAGCAGGTGAAAAAGAGCAGTTAATAAAAGATGGCTTTAAAGGTTATTTAACCAAGCCGATTGATGAAGACATGCTAAAACAGATCATTAGTGATCACAGCCCTAAGTCGCCACTTAAACGCGATAAAAGCCGCCAAGAACAAACCCACTATGAACCACCATTCAACAGTAGTTCGCTTGACTGGCCATTAGCATTGCAACGTGCTGGCGGCAAACATGAGCTTGCGCTTGAAATGCTAAATATGTTGCTATTAAGCGTACCAGAGACTTTACGTTTACTAGACGAGGCGATACAAAGCCAAGATTGTGAACATGTACTAAGTATTATTCATAAATTCCATGGTGCATGTTGTTATACTGGTGTTCCTAAGCTGAAAAATTTAGCCGAAGCTTTAGAAACCGCTTTGAAAAGTGATTGCGAACTAAGCCATATCGAACCTGAATTATTTGAGCTACAAGATGAACTTGAAAACTTGATAAAAGATGCAGGAATGGCGGATGATTAAATATACCGACCATAGTTTAACGGCATTCCCGCGTTAATGGTTTACCGGTTTTTAAGCTACTTATTTGCCAACGAGGCTTTCCTTCATTAGATATTATGCTTACTTGGGTTATATCACTTACCATGTAATCTCCGGGCGCATTTAAGCGTGTCTTGTGTGTACATTAAGGTTTTAATAAATGCCAATCTTTCGAGTTCATCATAACGCGGGCTTAAAGTGGCGCGGTCGCAATCTGTCCACTCATTATCCCCAGGGGTATAAATAAAGGGTTGCTCAGTAAGGTTTCGAAGTAGTTGTTTATTACGCTCAAGTAGCTCATTTGTACACGGCTGCGAGCCGGCTTTGATATCACCTAGGTGCATTAAGAACCCATGGGGTTTGTGCTTTAATTTTTGACCTAATACTCCATCTTCACGTAAATTAGCAGTGTCTATTGGAGTATATGGCATATCTGCAATAACTAAAAAGTCAGTGCTGGTTGCTGGGGTAATCATTAACTCATTATTCGATAAAGCCCCAATAGATAAAGCTAAGGTCATACTTACAGTTATGAACATACATACTCCTCTAAATAAGCAATGTTATTAAACCATCTTATAATGACAGCTAAAAGAAACGGCTTTTTATATTTAGTCTTGTTAAAATAAGGCAACTGATAAAATAAATAGCCAAATTATGCAATTTACCACCAGCTACACGCTTGATAAGCCCTACTTCTACGAATGTTTCGACGAGTCACTGCCTTACAGTGCGCAGGCCAAACCTAAATATGCCTTTTTAGTACTTTTAATTAGCTTAGGGTTAATTTCGATTTATGCGCTAGAACAACACTACCTAGGTAACTTTATGATTATGGCTGCTGTTCTTGAATGTGTTGCTTTTTATTACCGTAGACCTTGGTGGGTCACAAGGCAAATGTTCAGTCGTGCATCTGGTTCAAAGGCAAAGTTAACAATCGACGAGCAAGGCTTTAGCAGTGAAAATCCACATAAAAGCTATCAAATAAAATGGCAGCAAATCGATGAGGTCATTTTTACACCTCGTGGTATTTTGCTTAAGAGTAAGCAAGGGATGCAATACATATCTAATAGTGTGTTGAGTGATGAAGCAATAAACTACATACAAAAAAGAGCCGCTAAATAGCGGCTCTTTTATATCAATTCAATTGATTCGTTGATTAAGCATTGCCCGGATTAGGGTTAGACTTTTCAGCTTGAATACGCATGTAAATCTCTTCACGATGAACCGAAACGTCTTTAGGTGCATTTACACCAATACGTACTTGATTTCCTTTAACACCTAGTACAGTGACTGTTACTTCGTCACCAATCATTAGGGTTTCACCTACTCGACGAGTTAGTATTAGCATTCTCTTGCTCCCATATTCCAATAAATTAAAAGATTCCGCGTTCGTATCTTAAAGAAAATAAATCTTAAAAGTAAGTAAAAACTCTATTTCTATTCATTTTCTGTTAAAAAAACTCTGTGTAATGCACGAACAGCTAGCTCTAAATATTTTTCGTCGATCAAAACTGATATTTTTATCTCAGATGTTGATACCAACAACACTTTAATATTTTCTTGAGCAAGTGCATCAAAAAATAAACTTGCCACACCAGAGTGTGATTTCATACCTGCACCAACAGCTGAAACTTTTGCAACAGCCTGACAACCAGAAATTTCGGTACTACTGATAATATGGTGGTTGTTTTGTAATACTTCAAGCGCTTGTTCAAAATCATTGCTGTGCACAGTAAAAGCATAGTCTATTTTTTCAAATTTATGATTAACTTGATTAATCATATCTATTTCGATGCCATTATCTGCAAAAAGTTTCAAAATAGTAGCTAAATATTGTGTGCCAGCAGGCACGTTTTTGACCTGAATTAAACTTTCATCACGATTAAATGCGATTCCAGAAACTACGTTATTTTTCATGTCGGTTTGCTCAAAGCTTATCAAGGTACCTTGATCTGGGTTAAAACTAGATAATACGCGAAGCGGTAGATTATATTTCCCCGCCGCTTCAACACAGCGAATATGCAATACTTTAGCACCTAAACTGGCCATTTCGAGCATTTCTTCAAAGGTTACATGACTCATGCGCCGAGCTTTAGGCTCAATACGCGGATCTGTAGTGTACACGCCATCAACGTCGGTATAAATCTGGCACTCGTCTGCACTAATGGCACCGGCAATTTCAACTGCTGAGGTATCAGTACCACCACGACCCAATGTAGTGATATTACCTTCAATATCACGCCCCTGAAAGCCAGCAATAATTGCAATCCGGTTATGTTCTAGTTCCTGCTTTAAACGCGTAGCCGCAACATCGGTAATTCGGGCTTTACCAAACATGTTATCTGTTTGAATATTTACTTGGTCGGCGAGTAAACTCACAGCTGAATGGCCACGCTTAATAATCGCCATCGCAAGCAAAGCAACTGAAACTTGCTCACCGGTGGTTAATAAAACATCGAGTTCACGACTGCTCGGGCGAGCATCAATTTGTTTGGCAAGGTTAATAAGGCGGTTGGTCTCACCTGACATAGCAGAGAGTACAACTACCACTTGGTGCCCCTGTTGCTTATTTTTAACAACAAGGTCGGCGACAGCTTCAATACGCTCGATAGATCCTACCGAAGTGCCGCCAAACTTTTGAACTATAAGTGCCACTTAAGCTTATACGCGCTCAGTTAACCATGGCGTGACACTATCAAGTGCAGTGCTTAAGTTCTCAGGTTGTGAACCACCGGCTTGCGCCATGTCAGGACGACCGCCGCCTTTACCACCGACTTGTGAAGCCATGTGATTTACCAGCTCACCAGCTTTAACTTTACCAGTTAAGTCTTTAGTAACACCTGCGATAAGGCTTACTTTAGCACCATCTGCAACACCGAGCGCAATAACACCTGAGCCAATCTTGTTTTTCAGGTCATCAACCATGCCACGTAAGGCTTTTGATTCGGTGCCTTCAACATTCGCAACAAGCAGTTTAACACCGTTAATCTCAACAATGGAGTCAAGTAATGATGCGCCAGCGGCACTTGCTAGTTTATCGTTAAGTTGTGCGATTTGCTTTTCAAGGCCTTTTGACTTTTCAAGTAAAGCCGTTACTTTTTCAAGTACCGATGCACTGTCGCCTTTAACAAGCGCGGCAACATCATTTAAGTATTGCTCTTGCTCACTCACATAAGCAATTGCATCGGCGCCTGTTACCGCTTCAATTCGACGAACACCCGCTGCAATACCACTCTCTGATACAATTTTGAATAAACCGATATCACCAGCACGCTTAACATGAGTACCGCCACATAGCTCAATTGAGTAATCACCAATTGTTACTACGCGTACTTCGTCATCGTATTTTTCACCAAATAAGGCCATTGCACCTTTTGCTTTAGCATCATCAATAGCCATAAGCTCAGTGTTAAGAGCAAAGTTACGACGAATTTCGTCGTTCACTACGCGCTCTATTTCACGAAGCTCATCTTTAGTGACCGCTTCAAAGTGCGAGAAATCAAAACGTAAACGCTCAGGATCAACTAAAGAGCCTTTTTGCGATACATGATCACCCAGTAATTGACGTAGTGCTTCATGCAAGATATGCGTAGCTGTATGGTTCTTTTTAACGCGCTCACGACGGGCATCATCAATTGTTGCTTCAACCTTATCATTCACACCAATACGGCCCATTACAGTACCGTGGTGAGCAAATGCATTACCTAATTTTGTGGTATTGGTAACGCTAAACTCGCCACCGGCAACCACTAGTTTACCGGTATCGCCAATTTGGCCGCCTGATTCTGCATAAAATGGCGTACGGTCAAGTACGACAATGCCTTGCTGGCCATCTTCAAGTACAGAAACAGATTCACCTTGGGCAAACATTTCAATCACAGTGCCGCTGTATTGAGTTGCGTCATAACCTTTAAAGTCAGTGTGTTTATCAGACTTTAATTGCTGGTTGTAATCGGCACCAAATTTACCTGCTTGTTGCGCAGTTTTACGCTGCACATCCATGCACTCTTGAAAGCCTTGCTCGTCAATCGTCATAAAACGTTCACGGGCAACGTCAGCCGTTAAATCGGCTGGGAAACCATAGGTATCGTAAAGTTTAAATACTAATTCACCCGGAATCACATCACCGCTCAAGTTAGTTAAGCTATCTTCTAAAATAGCTAAGCCTCGCTCAAGCGTTTTACCAAACTGCTCTTCTTCAATACGTAATACTTTTTCGATAATTTCTTGCTGCTTAGCAAGCTCTGGGTATGCTTGACCCATTTGCTCAATTAACGCGGCAACTAACTTATAGAAAAACGCACCTTGAGCACCTAGCTTGTTACCATGGCGAACTGCACGGCGAATAATACGGCGCAGTACATAACCTCGCCCTTCATTTGAAGGCATAACACCATCAGAAATCAAAAACGCACATGAACGAATATGATCCGCCACTACACGTAGTGACTTGTCATCCATATCTTGAGCATTAGTGATTATCGCAGCGGCTTTAATTAGGCCTTGAAATAAGTCGATTTCGTAGTTTGAATGTACACCCTGTAAGATAGCAGCAATACGCTCAAGTCCCATTCCGGTATCAACTGACTGTTTTGGTAATGGCTCCATGGTGCCGTCGCTTTGACGGTTATATTGCATAAATACCAAGTTCCAAATCTCGATGAAACGGTCACCATCTTCTTCAGGTGAACCTGGAGGACCACCCCAGATTTCTTCACCATGATCGTAGAATATTTCAGAGCATGGGCCACACGGGCCAGTATCACCCATTGACCAGAAATTATCAGCGGTATCAATACGGATGATACGCTCGCTTGGTAAGCCAATATCTTTTGACCAATAATCAAACGCTTCTTCGTCGGTGTGGTAAATAGTCACGAGTAGCTTTTCTTGTGGAAGCTTCACAACTTCAGTTAAGAACTGCCACGCAAACTTTATTGCGTCTTGTTTGAAGTAATCACCAAAGCTAAAGTTACCTAGCATTTCAAAAAATGTATGGTGACGCGCGGTATAACCTACGTTTTCTAAATCATTATGCTTACCACCGGCACGCACACAACGCTGTGAGCTGGTTGCACGGTTGTAAGGGCGGCTTTCTGCGCCTAAGAAAACATCTTTAAATTGCACCATACCGGCATTATTAAATAATAGCGTCGCATCGTTACCCGGAATTAGCGAGCTTGATGGAACAATTTGGTGTTGTTTAGAGGCAAAAAAGTCTAAAAACTGTTGCCTGATCTGTGCGGTAGTCATGTGCTGCATTTGAAAGTCTCACCCATTTTTTACTGTGCTTGCATTGCAAAATCTATTTGTTCGTAACTGAACCCTCGATACATTAAATAGCGCGTACGTTTGGCTTTTTCTTTGTAGTCGAAATCGTTCTGTGCATTTGAATACTTTTTTAAATACGCATCCTGCGCTAGTTGAAACCAATCTATTTCCATTGTTTCAACAATTGTGTTGAGCAAGGCTCTATCAATTCCTTTTCCCATGGCCTCGTTTTGTATACGCTTTAGGCCATGCTTTTTAGCAATGTGACGGCGAACAAACCCTTCAACATATCGCTGTTCATTTATAAAATTGTGTTCTTCACACCAATTCAATAAATCATCGATAAATTCAGGTGTTGCTTCTTTTTGCTGTAATTTTTGGGTTAACTCTCGACGCGAATATTCTTGCCGACCAAGTAACCACAGTACGTAATTCTTTAGCTTTTTTTTAAGTGCTTCGTCCATTTGTGTCATTAAGCGTCAAAACGCCCTGTATCGTTATTTTGCGGCTCAGCAGCCCCGTTCTCGGCCGGTGGAACAACTGGCATAAAAATAGCCTGATATGAAACAAAAAAACTAATGTAGCAAATTGGCATTAAAACCAACAGCGGTAAGAAGGTTAAAAACGCAGATATAACCATAAACACCGCACAAATAGCGCCATACACACTCAATGGTGCCATATTATGATAAAAAACCAGTAATGAGCTTTTCAGTACTTCAAAAATACGTTTTTGTTGATTAAAGTATACCAGTGGAACTGCATAAGCGAACGCCGTTAGGTAAAATGAAACGGCTAATAAAAACAAGACTAAATTGGCCATCGAGATACTCTCAATCACTTGTTGTAATGCAATATTGGGATCAACATTCGGGTCACTCATAATAGCCACTGCCTCACCAAACAAGCCATTTGCTAACAACGCCATTAAAACGCCCGCTGCCATTTGATAAAGCGCTAAACGCAGCAAGCCTATACGGTTACCTTTGGCTGAGAAAGGCTTGAGAATATCTGCCAGCATAATTTTTCCGCCTTGCTGCTTGGTTAGCACGGCTTGATAAAATCCAGCAGTTAAAAACGGAGTTGCCAGGGCTGCTATAATTTGTAGGAATGGCAAAAATAACGACAGTAAACCCACCACACCAATAAATAAATGCATAAAAATGAATGTGAGTGGCTGGGTTTTAAATATAAGCCAACCGGCTTTAAACCACTTAACCCCTGCTTCGGCTTTAAATACTCGTAACTCGATTGACATAGACGCTCTTAAATTAACAACAAAACACGCCGAGTATAACTCGGCGCTTAATGGGATTACAGGGGCGAGACTGTAAAACTACGGTTTTTTAACCTTCTTTATATCTAACATATGCGCACCGTGTTTAATTTTGGTTTCGAGGTAAGACTTATTACCAGCAACACCCGCCTTGATATGAGCGTGAGTGCCAATTACCGAATCAACTTCAATGCCAGCATCTTTTAAAGCATTTAGCTTTTTCGGATTATTAGTCATCAATTTAACGTGAGTTAAGCCCATTGCCTCAAGCATTAAAACAGCATCAGAAAAGTCACGTAAATCATCAGCAAAGCCTAAATGGTTATTTGCTTCATAGGTATTCATGCCTTGCGACTGCAACACGTAAGCATCAATTTTATTATACAAACCAATACCACGACCTTCTTGGCGAAGGTAGAGTAATATTCCGCCTTGCTCATGCATCATTTCGATGCATTCATTGAGTTGCTCACCACAATCACAGCGCGATGAATGAAATACATCACCTGTTAAACACTCTGAGTGCATGCGAATAAGCGGCACTGGCTGTTTACTATCGGCATTGTTAAATACCAAAGCAACATGCTCTTGACCATCATTTAAGCCGCTAAAGGAAATAATTTCTGCGGGGATATCACTGTTTTTGCCAACGTTTAGTTGGACTCTAGCTCTTACTTGCGCCACGACAAATCCAAATTTATAAAGTAAATGCGATACTGCAAATGTGATACTGTAAATCTAAGATCATCACAAAATAGCATTAATGAAGTTCATCGCAATAAGTGGTAACTATATTGAGGCTGTTACCTGCAATTCAAGTATTATACCCGAACCACCTCAAGATACGAGTTTCAAAAGACGTTTCATCCAATTTTGCTTTTATAACATATTACTCAATGACAATATCGTACCCATTTGATAGTCTTAACTTTCTAACAATAATAAGGATGATTATGAAAGTACCTGCATTAATACTGTGCTTAAGCCTCGCTTTTAGCGGTTACGTATCAGCTGATGACAGCTTAAATAAGCAATTTAAATCAGCCTACCAAGGTTATTTAGCTGCACAACAAACCACGGACGATGCCTTACCTTTCGCTGAGCAAGCCTATAAATTGGGTAAAAAAGTTTACGGCCTGCAATCAGACAACACAGCAAATCTAGCTGTTAATTACGCTAACGAAATAGCCAATACCAATAAAGAATTAAAAGCTAAGCGTTACCAACTATTCAACAGCGCTTATGAAATTTTACTAAACAATCATAGTGCCAAAAGTTTAGAGCTTGTCGACCCTTTATCAGGCATGGCCAATAGCGCTCCTTCAGCAAATAGAGCTGCTGATTTATACGAGCAAGTTATAGAATTACTAGATAAGCAAGGGTTACCTAAACTTGCAGCGGACTTAAAACTTAGCGCCGCAAAAGACTTCGCTTATAACTACCGAGGTAGTAAATACCTAACAGCACGCAAGTATTTAGAGCAAGCAGATGAATACTATAGCAAAAATTTACCCGAAAACTCAGTTGAACGCATAAAAGCAGACTTCTTAGTGGCGGCATTTGCACAAGGGAAAAAACGCTACAGCACAGCAATAGAGCGACTAAACCGTGTAGTCAGTGTGTTTGATAAAGAGCTCAGCTTTGATCACCAAGCAGAGCTTTCTGCGCACTCAAAACTTGTCTACCTTTATGAGAAAGAAGGCCAAAGTGACGAAGCCACTAAACACTGTATCGCCATAGCTAAAATGGTGCCTTGGAAAGAAGATCAAGAACAAACCCCCCTTTATCGCGAACCTCCCGAGTACCCAATGAACAAAGTAAAACAAAGACGAGACGGCTACGTTCAGATGCGCTTTGACGTAAGTAAAACAGGCTTTGTTGAAAATATTGAAGTAATTAAATCTAAAGGCGGAACAGCCTTTGAAAGAGAAGCAGTAAAGGCCATGGAAAAATGGCGCTACGCACCTAAGTTTGAAAATGGCCAAGCCGTAGTTGCCACAACTGAAGTGCAACTTGATTTTAGAATCGGCAGTTAAGCTATCAAATGATAGCCCTTGTTAGAGCTATCATTATAAACTATCGAGTAATTTATCACTGCCATCTTCGATTAAATCGAGCACCTGCTCAAAGCCATTATCGCCACCGTAGTATGGGTCTGGTATTTCTTCAATATCACTGTCGCCATAACTTAAGAAAAGCGCTAATTTATACTGTAAGTGTGCAGGGCAAAGAGCATTTAAATCCGTTAGATTTTGTCGATCCGCTGCCAAGATTAAATCAAAATATTCAAAATCCCCCTGCTCGACTTGTCGTGCACGGATCCCTTTAAATGAATAACCTCGCTTTAAAGCCGCCGCTTGAGAGCGCTTATCAGGAGGGTTACCACAGTGATAAGCTGCCGTCCCTGCTGAGTCGACCTCAAGCTCAACATTCTTTTGCAATGCCTTAGCACGTAAAACGGCCTCTCCTGTTGGGGAGCGGCAAATATTACCCAAACATACCACCAGCACTTTTTTCAGGCTTTAGATCCTTGTTTCTTAACTTTTTAAATCAGCTAACAATTCATCAATTTCGGCTTTTAGCTCTTTATCGGCAATTTTATTTGCACTGACTTTGGCACTTTCCAGCGCAGTAATTGCCGCCTCTTCTTGCCCTAACTCAAGGTGCATAGTGGCTAATGAATAGCTTATTGATGACATGTAATCTTTCGCATTGATTACGGTTGCTTTTGCTAACGCCTTTTCATAAAGCGTGATTGCATCAGCAAATTCATCGGTAAAGTCAGCGAGAGTTTCCCACTGCACAGGGTGATCTTTTGGCGTATTTTCATTCTCAGTACACAATGTAGATAGCTGCTTGTAAAGCATATCAAACCGCTTTTGATCTTTTCTTTGCGCTGCTTCTACCAATTCACCAGCTAAATTAAGTACCACTTTGTACAGCTTAGTATTCATCATGTTTACAGCCTTTTATGGATAAGAACTTTATCATAACTTATCACTTCCAACCTTGTAACCAGATGTGTTGATCTTTTAATTGTAGCCAATCGATAACCTGCGTACGTTTAGACATAAGCGCTTCTATCTCACAATGGATAACATGGCCTTCTTCATCAAATTCTATCACTGTGATCATGAAATGTTTGTCTTTATTGATAGGAGATACCGCTGTCCATTTACTGTTGAGCAATTTTTTGGGGGTTACTTTATTCATGTTCAGCACTATAAACGTATTTTAATTTAATTAAACATACGCTTATAGCGTTAATTGAGTTCATTAATATTGTTTTAGAATTGCTTCATCGTAATCATCTGCGTTTAACGTTAAGTTAAACTTCTCAGCAACACTATCTAGCTCAGCTTGTTTAATAGCTAATTCATCCATAGTGATAGTATTATCGTCAAGCTGCCACAACAAACGTGACCCTGCGTAACTATAATGAATAGCGAGTAATGCATTCGCATCGCCCTCGCGCCCAGCAGCTTTAAGCTTCGGCATTTTACGGGTAATTTTATTGAGCGCTTGTTTAAGCTCCCACACGTACACTACTTCGGTCATGCAGTCGTGTTTGCGGTATTTGTTAAGTAAAAAGGCAATAGCAACACTCGTCACCACAACACCCAATAAATTCCAATGAAAGTGGCTGCCACTTTCATCCGGAAACAACGCAATCAAAGTTTGCGAAATAGCTAAACTGCCACCCGCTAACGCTAAACCGCAGCCAATAATGACGCGGTTTAAGTGCTTACGATAACGAGCTTTATCAATTTGAATAAGTTGCATAACTGCCTAGTAAAATAAGAGTAAAAATAACAAGCTATTGTAACTAATAGCGCAAGCTTTTAGTACCAACATACCACAGCTTAATTAACTGTAATTTCTTTACTCTTATCATTTATATATTTTAAGCCAATAGTCACAATGCGCGTATTAACCATAGTGATCACACGCAGATGCACATTATTTATCACCAACGTAGCCCCTTTACACAGAGGCTGATCTAACTTCTCGTTAATTAACTCTTCTAAACTTAGATTTTCGGGCGCATCTATTTTCATATTATACGAGTAATAAATATCACCGACTAAAGTGACTCCCTTAACACGAAGTTCATTCTTTGTTAGATGATTATCATCTTGATGCGTTTCATCTGTTGCTGCAAAAACTAAATCTACAAACGCCCTATTTTTAGGCTTTAAAACCACAAAGAGATGATCTTGCGATTTTAATGTCGTTGAGCCTCTTGGTGGAATTGTTGATGTACCTCGGGTAATCATCGCAACTACAACACTCTCAGGTAGTGCAGCTCTTGATAAGCGCCGTCCTACAACTCGCGACTCATCACTGAGGGTATATTCTACAATCTCAATATCTATCTCATTAAGAGCGGTAATTTCAAGCTTTGCTGCGGCATGTAATGGCGGCGGCTCAACCAAACCTAATTTTTTAGCAATCCATGGCATCGTTGCACCTTGCAATGTTGCCGATATAAGCACCACGAAAAACACCACATTAAAGATAAGCTCAGCACCCGGTAAACCAAATAGTAAAGGGAAAATAGCCAAAATAATTGGCACTGAACCACGTAGCCCCACCCACGAAACAAAAACGGTTTCTTTATTACTGAAGCCAAATAACTTTAAAATAGGTGCCACAGCAAGAGGACGAGCGATAAAAATAAGCGCTAATGCAATGAGTAGTCCTTCTAACCACACATCAACTAATGACGAAGGGTTAATCAGTAAACCTAACACCACAAACATCGTTATTTGACCCAGCCACGCTAAGCCATCGTGAAACAGAAAAATACCACGCTTGTATACAAATTCGCTATTACCTATGATAACACCGGTTATAAATACAGCTAAAAAGCCACTACCGCCCAACGAGGCTGATAAACCAAATGACAACAAACCAAATGCAGTCACCATCACTAAATACAAACCCGATGTATTGAGCTTAATTGTGTTTATCAGCCACATAGCTAACTTACCAATGAGCACACCACACAATGCCCCTATGCCCATTTGTTGGACAAACAAAAGTAATAATCCAGCGCCAAATTTCATTTCATTGACTAAAACTTCAAGCAAGCCAATGGTTAAAAATATAGCCATTGGATCATTTGATGCACTTTCGATTTCTAGTGTTGATTTAAGCTTTTTATTTAAATGGATACCCGCACTTCGTAGTAGCGCAAAAACGGCTGCGGCATCGGTTGAGCCAACAATAGCCCCTAATAAAACGCCTTGTAATACAGGTAATTGAAGAATATATGTAGCCACTAGGCCGGTAATCACCGCAGTAAAAAATACCCCAACGGTTGCCAGCGCTGATGCAGGTTTCCAAACTTTTTTAATAGAACCTATCGGTGTTTGCAGCCCCCCATCAAACAAAATAATCGCCAGAGCCAACGTACCGAGTGCATGAGCGGCCTCGGCATTATCAAATGAAATACCGGCAATGCCATCTTCCCCTGCGAGCATGCCAACAAGTAAAAATAAAACAAGTACAGGTAGGCCAACTCGAGCAGATAACTTACTCGAAATAACCCCCAATAAAATTAATACGGCACTGACAAGAATTATATTATCGATTACAAACATATTTGGAATTTATACCTTGTATAAACATAAATGAAAGACGACTAAAGCCCTTTAACTTTAACATAAAATACAACAACCTAATAAAACAGCTATATAAAAATTTAAATAAATAAGCAAAAGCTATAAAAAAATATCACCCCTTTTTAATTTATCACACGTTTTACTAATCACTATGTTCTTAATTACAAAGGCTCGCTTATGCAAACATTAGATTTTCCACACACTAACCCAACATTAAAAACATCAACCGCAATTATTGGTGGTGCAGCCATGACGTTTGCCGCATTCGCTTTTATGCAATACTTAATCAGTGGTGAGCAACGCGCCACAAATTTAAACACTAAAGATATTGTAGTAGAAATATTTCAAGTACCTGAAGATACCAAAGTGCAACAAAAGCAAACACTACCGCCGCCACCAAAAATGCAAACACCGCCAAAGGTACCGCCCCGTAACCCGCCTAGCACTGATACCAATGTAATCACAACAGCAATTACACCCAATATTAGTATTGATAAAATAGGTGGAGATATTAAAACACATTTACAACAACCCACAGGTGAAGCAACACCCATTGTGCGAATTAACCCTAAATACCCGACAATTGCAGCACGTGAAGGCATTGAAGGTTGGGTACAATTAAGCTTTAATATATCACCAAGTGGGGAAGTTATTGATGCGCAAGTAACTGACTCTGAACCAAAACGTATTTTTGACCGCGAAGCACTGCGAGCAATCAAGCGTTGGAAATACCGCCCTAAAGTGATTGATGGCATAGCACAACTGCAAACTGGTCAAAGTGTGCAGCTTGACTTTAAATTAGATCAAAACCAGTAGCGCGAATACATACTAGGGTGCCTATGCTTACAAGTTTAAAATCATGGTTTATTAGTCAGCCAAGTGATGATTACTTAGCTGACTATGCAAAAAGTGGCGACACACGTCACTTAACTAAGCTCGTCACCTTGTTCGGTAACGACTTATATCATTATTTAGTGACGCAAAGTAATGAGCAACTCGCCTTTGATATTAGCCAGCAAACGTGGTTAAAAGTGATGGAAAAACGCCATCACTATCAAGGTCAAAACAACCCTAAAGCCTGGCTATTTCGCTTAGCTCGCAATGCGTTAATTGATGAATACCGCAAGCAACAGCGCTTTGTTGAACTTGAAGAGAATACAGCAATAACAACCGCTCAAACAGAGCCCAGTTTTGACTATGACAGCTTTAATCGCGCTTTAATGCAGCTAAGCTTTGTGCAACGTGAAGCCCTCACTTTACAACAAGAAGGCTTTTCACTAGACGATATACAGCATATTACCCAAAGTAATCATGAAACCGTAAAAACACGGCTACGTTATGCAAAACAAAACTTAAAAATCATACTAGGAGCTGACAATGACCAAGCATAACGAGCAGTTTGAACACCAACTTGAACAACATTTTAGTGAGCGTAAAAAACGCCATTCACTCAGTGCAGAGCAACGTGCCACATTAGCGCAGCTCTCAGATAGCGCTCCAAACAAAAAACCCACCCGCTTTTTACTACCCCTACAAATGACCGGCCTTGCCTGCGCATTAGTGGCACTTGGTTTTACCATGTTTAACACAACAGATAACAATCCCGATCAACTAAGCACACTTAACACGTATGCCGTACAGCAAAGTAAGTATCATTTTATTGAAGTTCATCAAGTCGATAATGCGGGCAGTTATTCAAGTGAAATTACCCGAAAAAAACAGAGGCTCGACGATAAACTCGCCGCCGACCTGCGCCTACATCAACAGCGCTATATTGAATACGGCCAATTAGTTAACGTTGATGACGACTGGTACATCGCCAGCTGCCACAGCGAAATGCTCATTCAAATAAAAGACTCGCTATTAAATGACCTTAACACCAAACACGCCATTGAAAGCAACATCACCATGGGCGACATGCTCGCCATGGCCCACAACAGCCAAGGCCAGATTATCGCACTTAAGCATGCTGGGAGTGGGGTTAAGGTCTGTAAGGGGTGATTTTCACCACCGAGGGCACAGAGGTGCTGCGCGCTACACAGAGAAGAGCTTGAGATGTGAAACCTTGGCTTAGCTTTTATTCAAAAAGCCAAGTTCTAAAATTATCATGTATAAAAATCAGTTATCTCCCATGTAATCTAACGGCGAAGATAACTCTACAAAATCACGATAATGTTCTTTCGTAATCTGGGTATATTCATCATGAGCATAAATATATTTAACCAAATGGATTCCCACTTCCTCAGGTTCAGAGCGTTCATGATCAAGTTTTACTAAAGCTTCTTCTGCTTTTTGAATTTCCGTCAAGGGCCTCCTCTCTCTACTTCCTCCCATAAAATCATAAAAACCTGAAGTTTCAACATCAAAGATTTTAGAAAATATTTGTTCAATAAATTTAACAAGAGAAATGATGTATTCCTTTTTACCACCTCTGTAAATTCCATAATTCAATTGATATTTTTGCGGCTCAATAAAGGATGCGACCTTTGCTGATAAATACTCATCTGAAATATTGTATTGAAGAAAGTCAGCCAAACTTATGTCTTTAATTTCGCCTTTATTATTTTGCTCTGTTCTTTTAAATCGCCCACTCATAATCTCTTCATAAAGCGGATGATCTTTTTCATAGATACAAAACAAAGTAGCCAACACAAGAATATCTACTTTTTTACCGCCTGGTAAGTTTGCAATAATGGCTGTAATACGTTCTGTAATTTGTATAGCTGTTCTCGCCGATACTTGAAAAGCATCTAATACTACTGAAATATTTGCGAATGCAGTTTCAGCTTTTTCAGTTTGAGGTAATATTTGAATATTTCTGCTCTTAAGATATTCGGGCTCAAACTTTGTTCCGTCGGCATGCACATTTAAAAATTCACTTAGTGCAGGGCGTTTTAAACTATATCGGCTGTTAAAAAATCGGCCTAAATAGACTTTAGCATCGAACCCTTCACCATAAACTGACTTAATTGTATGTTGTAATTGTTCTGTATCGGTCGCCACCACAAAGACGATGCCTTTAACATCAAATATATGCTTTATAGTTTCGAGCATTTCAACAGCATAACTTGGACGACAACGATCTAACTCATCAATAAACACGAAGATAGGTAATTCTTTATCTTTCTGCTGCTCAAATTTACTGACCCAATCTGCTAACTTAGACTTTATGACCTCGATACTTTTATTTTTTGCTTCATGCTCTTTAATCAGATTTTGAGCAAGCGCTTTGACTGCTGGTGAGAATTCTGAGCTATTTTGTTTGCTAGATTCTACCTTCTCAGTTTCTTCACCTTCGTCTTCAGAAAAGAGTAATGTATTTAACTCATCTATATTGATACCAGTTATTTTTTTAGTTAAGCCTTGTGCTATAGCAGGTGCAACAGCTTTAAACATTGACGCTGCTTTATTTGGAATACTAATAGCGAAATTAGCCTGCGCACTAAGCTGCTTAATAATGCCAGCAATAACAGTTAAAAAAGGATCGTCAGAATAATCTTGTTGCCAAGCATCGATATAAACAACCGGAAAGTTTTTGAGTTCCTGTGACCAGCGCTTGAGAAAGTATGTTTTACCTGCGCCCCACTCGGCATTTAAGTTTAATACGTAGTTTCTCTTTTGCTCTTCATGTGGCCTATTCTCGTCAAAACCTTCTTGAATTAATAACCTTGTGAGAAATGTTGCGTATTTAGCTCTATCTAACTTATCAGCAGGAAAGTACTCATCTATTTTACTATTTGGCGATGTGCTCCAATCAAAGTCATTTATATCAGCCATCAAATTCCCTCTTAAATATCTCTTTTTTATATAGTGCCATACAAAGTTAAGAAATATAATTCTTAAATAGCCCTCATAAAAATGCACTGAGTAAGGCCTATTGTCTTGCCAAGACTAAAAACTAATCTCACGTTTAACACCCTTCCCCCGTCATCGCGCCCTGAAAATAAGTAATTGATGAGTAATATCGCGCATGGCAGGATTTTGTTCCCGACAAATCCTAAGTACCTACATCCATGTAGGCAATGCGCGTTAAGCCGTGACTTCGCCATGGGTGAAAAACGTAGCTTTGAACGAGAGGTCATGGATGACCGAACTGGGGAGCGTACATGGATGTGCAAGTTGGCCTATCTTCGCCGTTTACGTTCACATCAATTACGCATTGAAGGATTAAGCGTGATGCTCGGGTGGCGCTGGGAGAGTCCAGAGAGGGGCCAGCGGCAGCCCCTCTTTGGCTGCCGTCGCCAGCGCGACAAAACCTTGAATAAGGTTTTTTAAACAGTTAGCAAGTTAGCAAGTTAGCAAGTTAGCAAGTTAGCAAGTTAGCAAGTTAGCAAGTTAGCAAGTTAGCAGAAAAAACCTTCAGCCAAGATGATGCAACTTTTTGGGATAAAAGCCCAGCAAGCTCAGAGCCTATGGTGTTAAACCCTTCGAGGCTAAAGCCTTCTCCCACATCAAATATTTAAGCTCTGTGCAGCGCGAAGCGCCTCTGTGCTCTCCGTGGTGAGATTCACTTTTTCGCCCTAAAGGGCGACCTACAATTTAAACCAAACCCGTTTGGTTTCGTTGCACTCTAACCAACCTACAAATTACACGCGCCAGCAAGCTCAGCACCTATTAGAGGCTCATTTATCACTGATGTTAATCCCTTCGTGGCTAAAGCCATCTCCCACATCAAATATTTAACCTCTGTGCAGCGAAGCGCCTCTGTGCCCTCAGTGGTGAAATTCTCTTTTTCGTCCTAAATGACATTCTACAATTTAAGCTCGTTGGGTTTCGTTGCACTCTACCCAACCTACAACATCCGCGCGGCAACTCCCTCATTTATCTTATAATTACGTAAATAGTCGTACTTTCGCGAAAGTTAATAACAATCTCAATCATAACGCGCTAGGCTAATAGCACCATGTTTAAAAATTGGAGTCATTATGAAAAAGTCTTTTTGTACTAGCTTAATCATCAGCCTCATTGGTTTAACCAGCCTACAAGCCTGCGCACAATCCGAACAAACAATCCCGGTCGCTAAAAGTGCTGATAAATATGAGCTTGAATTAATCGCTAAAGGCATTCAAATTCCTTGGGGAATGGCATGGCTTAACGAACAAGATTTATTAGTGACTGACCGCGCTGGCGAACTTAGGCTTATTCGTGATGGCAAATTGCTAGATCAAAAAATCACTGGCGTGCCTAAAGTACATGCTCAAGGACAAGGCGGCTTATTAGATATTGAGCTTGATCCTAATTTTAACGACAACGGCTGGATTTACTTTTCATACTCGGGCTATGAAGGTGATGGCGAAGGCTATAATACGTCAATCATGCGCGCACAACTAAAAGACATGGCGCTCGTTAATACTCAATTACTGTTTGATGGTGCACCTAATACCACGGCAACCAAACATTATGGTTCGCGTATTGAGTTTGATAACGACGGTTATTTATATTTTTCTATCGGTGATCGCGGTAAGCGTGATGTTCACCCTCAAAGCCTTGAGTACGATGCAGGTAAAATTCACCGCATTAACAGCGATGGCTCAATTCCTGAATCAAACCCATTTGTAAGTCAGCCAAATGCGCATAAGAGTATCTATTCGTATGGCCACCGTAACCCTCAAGGCATGGCAAAACACCCACAAACGGGGGCAATTTGGAGTCATGAACATGGCCCTCGTGGCGGTGATGAAATCAATATTATTAAGGCTGGTGCCAATTACGGCTGGCCAGAAGTAACCCACGGCATTAATTACATTGGCACTAAAATCACTGATGAAACAAGCCGCGAAGGAATGGAGCAACCAGATTGGGTTTGGGTGCCGTCTATTGCGCCCTCTGGTATGGAATTTGTTACCAGTAATAAGTACCCGCAGTGGCAAGGTCACGTACTCGTTGGTGCAATGAAGTTTGCTCACTTAGTATTAGTTGAGCTTGATGGCAATAAAGTAACGGGTCACAGTAAGCTGTTTGAAGGCGCTGGCCGCGTACGCAGTATTTCAACTCACCCAAATGGTGATTTATATCTGGGCATTGATGGTATGGGAATTTACCGCATAGTGCCAAAAGCCTAACCTACGATTACCACTAAACATTCACGCCCTGATATTTTCAGGGCTTTTTTGTTGTTCTCAGGTTACTAAAGTCGCTTTTTTGCAATTATTTTTATTTACTCGTCACTAAACTAGATAGCTGTTATTTATCTATTAGGAACGATTATGCAAAGAGCTAATTACTATAAAGTTGAACCCGAGTTAATAACCTACTTAATTGATCAAGAAGCATTGATCAAACAAAAAGTCGAAAACACTTTTGGAGTGACTATTTGGGAACTGCTGAAATTAAGATCATCACAGTTAAACCAATGTGCGTATTGCTTGGCAATGCATAGTAAACAAGCGCTGGAGTATGGTGAGAGCATTAACCGCATTATCGCTCTTAGTGCTTGGCAAGACGCACCTCTTTATAACGATAAAGAGCGTGCTGCATTAGCGCTTTGCGAGAAGTTAACCTTGTCACAGCACATTGATGATGATTTTTACCTGACTCTGGAAAAATTATTTGATCAACCAAGTTTAGTCGCGCTCACCGTAGCTATTAATGCTATAAATAGTTGGAATCGTATAGTCAAAATGTTTAAACCTACAGTCGAGTTTAATGAACGATAAACTATTACTTGAGCTATACAGCCCAACAGGCGAAATAGCTGATTATGTACAAGCAATTTGGTTTGCTCGCGCCCAATTTTCAGGGGAGAGTTGGCTCCCCTGCGATGGCGCCCAAGGAGTGATATTTTTAATTTCTGGGCAGCTTAACTTAGCTGGCAAACCATTGAATCTCCCCTATTCTATGCAAACCATCTCTACGCAATCAGAAAAAGTGACATTTACTGCAGGCTCCATTTTTTGTGGGATCAGGTTTAAGCCCGCAGGGCATGCTCACCTACAAAAGGTCAATCATTCCCTTGTTGCACCAACTACTTTAAGAGATATTGCACAAGCGCTTGACCAAGATGCGAATTTAGATTCATTTATAGATTTGTTATCAGCACACTTCAATGCACCAGAAGTACATCATCATACTATTGAGCACACACAAGCACTGATCCATAAAATAATCAATCTGACCCCACTCACTACTGCTTATGATGATAGCCCAAAAGGTAAGCGACAATTAGAGCGTTACGTTAAAAATACCTGCGGCATTACCGCCAAGCACTTAGCACGTATTTACAGAATCAGGCAGGCTAAAAAATTGATAAAAGAAAGCCCACAGCTAAGTTTGGTACAGATCGCCCTTGAATGCGGGTTTGCCGATCAATCCCATCTAAACAATGAATTCAATGCCATTTTGCAAATAACTCCCGCCAAATATAAAAAGTTAATTCAGCAATAAAAAAGCCTGCTAATTTGCAGGCTTTCTCGTTAACTTTACTCTCGCTAACTCTCTACAAAACAATAATGCTTGTAATGAGGTAAGCCACAAATGTTAAGCCACCAGCGAATAGCGCATACGGCATTTGGGTTTTAACGTGAGTGAGTAAGTCACAACCTGATGCAATTGCTGAAACTGCACTGGTGTCGGATATTGGCGAGCAATGATCGCCAAATACGCCGCCACCTAAGATTGCCGCAATCACTAATGAAGGCGGTAAACCTAGCGCTTGGATCAGTGGCACACCAATGGGGATAAGTATTGCAAACGTGCCCCAAGACGTACCCGTGGTGAACGAGATAACCGCACCGGTTACAAACAGTACTGGCACCACTAAGTATATAGGTAAGTAATCACCCACCAGCCCTGCCACAAATACGCCCGTGCCTAAGTCTTTTAAGCTGGCACCTAAAGTAAGTGATAGCAAAACAATAGCAACTAAAGGCAGTAGCTCGCCCATGCCTTTAAAGCCAATATCAACTAATTTATGGTGAGTAAACTCGCGTGATGACACCATTAAAAAGTAAGCAACTACGCAGGCTAAAATAGTGGCATACAGTACTGATTTAGAACCACTACCGCTGGCAATATCACCATTACCTGACCAATACATAAAGCCAACCATACTACCAATTAAGGTAATTAGCGGCACTAGCATGTAACGTGCTTTTGTACCTTTTACTTCTTCTTGTAGTTCTGTTTGTTGATGTTCTAATTGTTCTTCTGCTTTTTTAAGTGGACCGTGAACTTTATCAAATGAAATAGTGTAAAACACAATCAGTAAGGTAATAATGGCGTAGAAGTTATAACCTATACTGCCCCATAAAACCGATACGGCCGATTCGTCCATTTCATAGTTACCCAATAAACCAAGTACGTATGCCCCCCAGCCATTGAGTAATATTAAAATACACACCGGCGCGCTGGTGCTGTCGATAACATACGCTAAACGGGCACGACTCATTTTGAATTTATCGAATAAACCACGCGACAAAATACCCGCAGTAAGTACACTTAGGTTAGATTCAATAAATACTGCAATCCCTGAGAACATAGTTAAAAAGCCAACTTGGCGTTTGCTTTTGGCCACGCCTTTGTTCATCAACATATTAACAGTGGCAGCCACACCGCCAGACTCACGAATATAAGCAAGCAATGCACCTATTAAAATACTAAATATGAGTATTCGGCTATTACCCGGTGAGCTTGCCACACTTACGACACGTTCAATGGTGTTGATAAAAGTATTAAACAGCGTGTTACCGTCGCCTTGTAAGGCTAATAAAAACTCTGATGAAGCAACGGCAACAAGCAGTGCCATAATCACTTCTTTGCGCCAAAATACGATTAGTATCGCTATCAACGGCGGTAAAATGGAATACCAAGACATACAAAAACCTTTTAAGTTGCGACTACGCCGCTGTTATAATTATTATCAGCCTGAGGCCAAAATAAGCCCACTAGCTTAATATGTTGCGTAATAAACTCAACATAATTCGACTAATGATTTAAAAGAGCTTCATAAACAAGCGAAATCACTGAGCCATACTTGCCTGTTTCAAACTTTTTACCGATAAACTCATAGTGAGTGTCACTGCCTTCAATGGGTGTATGGCGGGCATTTGTTAATAATACTATTGCTAAGTCATACACAGGGTCGATAACCGTTACTGTGCCAGTCCACCCTGTATGACCATATGCTTGCGCGCTTGCATAAGGGCCAAAATGCCATTTTTGCGCCCCATGACCGGCTCTTCGCCAGCCTAAACCATAAGTTTCGTTGCTCGCTTGTGCGTTAGTAAATTGCTCAATTACTTGTGGAGTAAACAATTGTTTGTTGCCATAGCCACCACCATTTAATAGCAGCTGCATCATTATGCTCATATCATGCCCGGTGCTAAACAAACCGGCATGGCCAGCAACACCACCGAGTGCATAAAATGCTTTTTCATCGTGCACTTGGCCTTGCAATACCGTTGTACGTACATTTTCAAATTCTAAACGTCCACCTCGGGTATTACCTTGCAGCTCAGTCGCGGCGATTTGATTTTTGTTAAAACCTTTTTGCAGTGGATTATAAACAGTTTGAGTTAAGCCTAAGGGTTGGTAAATTTGTCCTTCTACGTAGCTATCGAGTGATTGCCCCGTAATACGCTCAACTAATACGCCAAGTAACATGTAGTCGATATCTGAATAGAGGTGCCTTACATTACGCCCAGCCACAAAGGGGATGCCTGTCAGTAACAAGTTTTTAGTGCGCAAGCTATTTTGCGAGAAAAATCGTTCGCCAAATTTATTATCTTTACGGTGAAAGTCCACCACCGCAGGGTAACCTGCGCTATGGGTCAATAAATCTTTCACTAAGCGCTGCTCGCGCCCTGCACCTCTAAATTCTGGTAGGTAATAAAATAGTGGCTTTTCAACATCCAGTTGACCTTCACTAGCCAGCTTCATTAACGCAAAGTTAGTGGCAAACATTTTTGTGTTGGATGCAATATCAAATAGGGTATCAGCGTGCATTTTTTGCGGATGGGCTAGTAAACTTCCATCTGCAGAGTATTTTTTTGCATCCCCATAGTGGTTTAACTTAATCAGCTGCCCATCTTTTACCACGGCTAGAACAGCACCGGGGAAACCTTGGTTTACTTCTTCGTTGATCAATGCATCAACTTCTTTAAAACTCACTTTTTTTGCGGTTTTATTGGCAAGTGTTGGGTAGGAAAATCGTAAAGTTAAACTTGCACCTTCAGGCATAACGTTATCTACTTTGAAGGTATTAGTGCCATTATGAGTGCGCTTAGCAAGGCTATATTTATAATGTTGTTGAGGGGTTAATGGGTTTGCAATGTTGATTTTTTCACCATTGATAAAAATATCCGCACTGGTTGCATTAGTGTTTTCAATAATAAGCTCGCCACGGCCTTTATATGCTTTAAAAGTCCCTCTGTCATTAACTAATAATCGGCTACTTGGGTTGTTATCAGGGATCCGTGCAACAACTTGTGCATTACTTAAGGTGATTGGTTTGGCAACATCTACTGTTTGTTCTTTTTCATATTGTGCCATTAACTTAGTTAATTTTTTAGGAAAGTACTTTTCCATCAAAGCAAACAGTACAGATGCACTACGGGCATCGGCATTACCACTTACATGCCAAGGTAAAAAGTGCATTTGAAATGCGCTTAAGGTATCAAGTGTTTGTGGGTCAAGTTGGTTTGTTGCTTGAACATCATAACCATAGCCACGTAATGCTTTTTGCATTAACGCTATCGACGGTTTAACTAAACTAAATTGTTGCCAATACTTATCAACGGTTTTACTTTCGTACCACGCGCCAATGCCAGCTTTATAAAGTTGATACCAGGGAAATCGTGGGCCCGGATCGTTTTTACGACTCGGTGCAATATCGGAATGACCGACCACTTGAGTAGGCCCAATATCTGGATTACGCGCTAAAATACCTTTACTTAATTCAATCAATAATTCCATTTGCTTGGCATCATAATCAGGAAAGATACACAGTTTTGATGCATCATTTTCCATGTGTACATCAGCGGGCACCTCAGGGTAATGGCAAGTGGGCACATTGACTATTTCAATACCAATGGACTGGTCGTTTAAATCTTCTCGGCCTTGCCAAAAGCTGCGTCCGGCATGCCATGCTCTATCGTGCTCATCCACTAACTGAATAATTTTAAGTTCGTCTTCGGGGTAGCTCGCATCGTTTGATTCAGGTAATAAGTAATGAGCACTTAGGCCGCCTTCTTCGACCAATACGCGCATCGATTTTTCATAATCAATGGCTGTGTAATGCATCACTAAAAATTTAACGCGATGGCTATAATTAGCTGACTGAGTAAATTCATAAGGCGTAGAAGCACAACTTACAAGTAAGGTTGCCGTCGTCAATAAGCCAAGCTTTTTAAACCAAGATACAAACGTCATAGTTCTCTCATTACTGAAAAATCATAATAAACATAAATAGTGAGGCTTAAACTATCAAGTACCAATCTCACCTTTTCCCTATGCTAAACACTACCACAGATGAACAAGTTGTAAATAATTTATTTACAAAAAACAAATAGCGAAAGATATTTTATATCTAAAATGATTCTACGATTGCTTTAATTAGAGTTTTTCTTAATTTGGTTGTCAAACTATATTATTCCTATTATTCTTAAGTATTATTCCAAATAAAAACTTACAACTAATTGGAATATTATATTTACTTATAAATTTAATATATAAATTATAGCAACAAGTGAACCCAAAATAAGTACAAGCTAATTTCATTTAATGCTATAAATACACTAAATACTTTAATAAGCGAGCACTATGTCTACATTTGTTAAAATCAAAGCATTGCGTCAGTCTTTGTCAAGCAGTGAAGCAAAACTAGCAGACTTCACATTGAATTCAGCTAATGCTATACGTAATCTTTCTTCTGTTGAGTTAGCCAAGGTTGTTGGTGTTAGCCAATCAAGTGTCGTTAAATTTTCACAGAAACTGGGCTATAAAGGGTTCCCTGCCTTTAAATTAGCGGTTATCGATGCATTGAATGATGAAACCAGCGAGCCGAAATTACACGGTAAAATCACATTAAGTGATTCATTAGAACAAATTGCCGAAAAATTATTAAGTAGCAAGCTAGCCGTACTAAGTGAAACTAAAAACCTTAACGATGCCCCCTCTTTTGAACAAGCTGTTAGTTTGCTTAAATCCGCTAAACGTATTTTAATTTGTGGCTTAGGCGGCTCAGCGCTCGTAGCCAAAGATTTCTCTTATAAACTACAAAAGCTTGGTATGCCCGCTATCGCAGAACCCGATGGTCATGCACAACTTTCTTATGTATCAACGTTTGGTAAGGGTGATTTAGTGATCGCGATTAGTGAATCAGGGGTAACTCGTGAAATTGCTGAAGTGGTAAAACAAGCAAAGCATAACAATAGCCATGTAATTTCTGTTACTAAGTTTGGCAATAGTCCCGTGGCGGATGCAGCAAATGTGAAACTGTACTCTGTTGCAGAAGAAGAATCCGTGCGCTTATCATCTATTCTTGCTCGCACCGCGCAAGATTTTGTAATCGACATCCTATTTATTGCATTAACCCAGTCTAGTCGCCAAGGCCGCAAGTTGTTAGAGCACTCTAATGATGTAGTTGGCGAGTTTAGAAACCACTAAATACATATCACTATAGAATAGGCCGCATTCGCGGCCTTTTTATTTTCAATTGAATCCAACAACATCCTTTTTCTCTATAAAATATTTCAACGCTACCTCCATAAAGAATTATTTAATTTTAAAAGATACTATTAAATTACAAATCAACCCCGTTTGCTATTTACTTAAGAAAATATTTCCCAAAGAGGGACTCAAGGTAACTCATTGCTTTAATTCAACTTTGTTAAAATTTATCTTTAGTCATATTGTGAAAAATTATAACCACCATACTTTTAATATATATTATTTCTATCAAACAGCAGTTTCAGAAGAAATTATTCTTGACCAGTACTGGCAACACATGTTTAATAGAATGGCAACAAATAATAAAAGTTTATGACTCTATTCGGGAAATCAACACAGTTCAGAGCAATAAACAAACTTATAATAAGGACGGGGAAACGATGAAAAAACATGCACCAACCTTCAATATAAGCTCTTTAGCGCAAGCAACACACCGCGCTTTGCGAGTACCAAAAACTGCAATAACAGGTGCGCTGATAGCCGCAGCTCTGAGTAGTGCTCCAGCACTCGCCAACTTAAACGGTGCAATTAAAGGTAAAGTAGTAACAGAACAAGCAAACCAATCACTCGCAGGAATAACGATCACAGCTCGCAGTAACGTCATGCCAAAAGCACGTACTGTTGTAACGCGTGAAGATGGTAGTTATGATTTACCGCAACTAAAACCAGGTACTTACGAGCTAACGTTTGAAGACAACAACGGTATTACCCAAACGATGACCGTTGATGTACTGCTTGAGCAAACTTCGAGTGCAAATGTAGTACTAAGTGCTAATAAAGAAAGCGTTGAAGTAATTACGGTAACAGGCAGTAAGTTATTCCGCCAAGGTAATTCGTCATTAAGTAACTCGCTTGGTAAAAAAGCGATTGAAAGCGTACCTGTAGGTCAAGACTATCGCGATTTATTAAAACTAGTACCCGGTGTTGAGCTTTCACAAAACTCAACCCTTGGCCCATCTGCTGGTGGTTCAGGGGTTGATAATTCATATGGCTTTGATGGCGTAAATGTATCATTGCCTATGTATGGTAACTTAGCGTCTGAACCGTCTACTCACGATGTTGAGTTTGTTACTATGGACAGAGGTGGTGCAAAAGCCGTTGGATTTAATCGCTCGGGTGGTTTTTCAATCAATACTGTATCAAAGTCTGGTACTGATGAATTTCACGGCAACGTTGAATATAAAGTGCAACCTAAAAGCTTTGTTGCAACACCTGTTGGTTCAGAAAGCTATGAACTTGATAAAAGCTGGTTAACAGCTAGTTTAGGCGGCCCGCTGATTGAAGATGAATTGTATTTTTATACCTCTTACTACCGCCCAGAAGAAACACGTTCGAATAAAGATACCGCCTACGGTGAAGTAAAAGACTACGAAAGCGTACGTGATGAGTACTTTGGTAAATTAACTTGGGCCCCTACTGATGATCTCCTGTTAAACATTTCACAACGTACTTCAGATAAAGAGATCAATGGTCGTTCTGTTGGTGCTTATGAAACTGACTCAGTATCTGTTGGTGATAAAGCATCGCAAGATATCTTTACGTTAGATGGTTCTTGGATTTTAGGTTCAGCAACTACGCTCTCATTTCAATATAGTAAATTTGACCTAGATACAGGCTCACAGCCAGATAACGTGTTGTCTGTAACTCCGTCGCTATCTAGCCAGCTCGATATCAGTAACCTAGAACAAATGGGTTACTTCTCAGTCCCTAGTATTCGTGATTACGACCCAGAAGGGAGTTATACCCAAGCACAGATTGATGCCTTTAATAACGGTGCAACGCCACTTATTAACCAATATGGTTATACTGAAGATGGTCAAATGCTTGGTGGCGGTGGCGTAGGTGCTTATTATCAATATGATAACCAAGACTTTTCTCGCGATAGCTTTGAAGTAAACCTTGAACACGAATTTGATTGGGGTGATACATACCACACACTTCACTTTGGTGCTAAGTGGGAGAAAGGCGTTGAAGAGCTTACTCGTTTATCAAATGGATGGGGCCGAGTTTCTTACGTAGGTGGGCTTGATGAAAGCTTAGAAGAAGGCAGTACTGCGCCAGTTGTTTATCGTGCATATGTTCAACAAATGAGCCTTGCAACTGATGGCAGCACACCCGTTTCAGGAATAAAATCTGAAACACGTAGTCTTAACTTTGAAATTAATGACACGATTGAAGTGGGTGACTGGACTTACAACCTTGGCTTACTAGTAAGCCAAGACACTTGGTATGGTCAAGGTTTACGCGAAGCATCTGGCACACTATCAGGTTACGAAGTTGCTCCGGGTAATAAATATGAAATGTACCAAACAGATTGGACTGACATGCTGCAGCCGCGATTAGGTGCAACTTGGACCTACTCTGATGAAGATTCAGTATTTGCTAACTTCTCAATCTATAACCCTGAAGCAAGTTCACTAGCACGTGCAGCATCATGGGACCGTAATACTCGTGCTGAAGTCGAAGTAGAATTTGATGATGCAGGTAATGTTATCTATGCAGAGCCTCGCCAAGGTTCATCAGGTAAAGTATTTGCCGATGACATGAAACCACGACGTGTAACCGAATTTACAATTGGTACGACTAAGTATGTCGGTTCTGATTTAGTACTTCGTGCTCACGTACGTCATCGTAAAGGTAATCACTTTTGGGAAGATATGCCGAATACTGGACGCTTAACTGATTATTCAGAGGTTGAAGCATCAGGTGTACCAGCTGATATTGCTGCACAAGGGTTATATGTCGATAATCTAGATGCGATTCGTGATGAGATTGGTGGTTCTTCTTATGTTATTGCTGAAGTTGATGGCGGCGAAACCAAATACTGGGAAGCCAGCATTGAAGCTGAGTACATGGGTGAAAACAGCTATGTAAATGCATCATACGTATGGAGTCATTACTACGGTAACTTTGACCAAGATAATACCACCGCGACTAATGATGCGAATAACTTTATTGGGTCGTCTTACTATGGTGATGGTCGTGGTCGCTATCCATGGGATAACCGCTCCGGCACATTATCAGGTGATAAACCACACTTGTTAAAAGTTTATGGTTACTACACGGTTCCTTGGGAAGCGAATGTGGGCGCTTACTTTGTATTTCAATCAGGTAAACCATGGGAAGCATGGGATGGTTCAATCTATGGTTATTCAAGCGACACAAGCCGCTATGGAGAGCCTGCAGGTAGCCGTCGCAGTGCGAGCCACTGGCAACTTGATCTAAACTATACGCAAGACTTTAAAGTTGCAGGTGATTTCGAGATGCAATTTAGAGCTGACTTGTTTAACGTATTTAATCGCCAAACAGGTTACAACAATAACCCATATATGAGTTCAGAAACATTTGGGGAATACCGTAACTACTACAACCCCCGTACGTTACAACTTTCATTCAACTTTGAATTTTAAGGGTTAGACAACCAAGCACTAATTTCCCCCAATCCAGGGTAAGGCCACATCAGTGGCCTTTTTTATACCTTAAATACAGAACTTATTGCACAAAGCGCTGATCAGTAGCAATTTCACATTGAGCAACCTCTTTGGGTTGGTTGTTTCTGTCGACTACCCAGCATTGTTCATAGATAGAGCAATAACAAAGCTCAATTAGAACTTGTCCATCCATTTCAAGCGCTTTGCTTAAGTAACCTGAACTCTGGATAATAAATCTATCTCCAGCGACTACTTTCAACGCTAACTGCGTTGAATTTACTTGCAATAGGCCAGCTATTGACGCGTAAATTCGCCTTGTTATCGCTAAAAGTCTCCGGCTGGAGACTAATAAATATATTTGTGATTTAATGTCAATACATTAGTACATCTCTTAACCAGAGTTCAGGTTAAGTAATCTTTATCTTTTAATGTAACTGCATGTACATTTGCTTGGCTTGGTAAAATACGGGTACTCATGTGAGATTGGACAAGACTCGAATTAACTAAAAAATCAGACCACTTTCTTACAGGTTCATTATTTCTATTCCATTAAATTTAGCTATACGCCTTTTTTAAGCGCAATAAAAACGCAGACTAGTCTGCGTTTATCAAGTTAATAAGGTACTGCTTTTATGCTTTTATTGATACAGCAAATACGGCTTTCGCTGTTGTTTAAAGCGCTCTAAACCTTGCTGCCAACTCTGTTTAATTTGGTGTTCGGTTTGCCCTGCTTCAATTGCTAAGCGCAGTTTATCGGTGCCGGCCAGCTTATCCATAAAACTTGCACGTTCGAAAAACACCTGTTCATTAACGGTGAGTTTTTTATAAGCACTAATAAATAAGCTTAAATCGAGTCCCTTTATCATACTGTCACGTAAATCTACGCCTTGCACCGTCACATCTTTAAATTTAGGGTTCATAGACGCGCCTTTAATCGCACGAGGTGTAAAGCTAAACTCTCCTAGAGCTACAGGCGAATACCCAACAACTTGAAAGGGAAAGTCAGTACCACGCCCTATCGTGATGGGTGTTGCTTCGAAAAAACATAATGACGGATACAAGGTAATTGATTGTGCATTAGGTAAATTAGGGCTTGGCTTTACGGGCACTTGGTATGAGGTATTGCGAGTATAATTGGCTACAGGAAATACGCTCAAATCAAGTTCGTTAGCGCTATCTATCCAATTCTCACCTTTGATCATTTTGGCTAGTTCACCCACAGTCATACCATGTAACACTGGAATGGGGTGCATCCCAACAAAAGAGCGAAACTCAGACTCTAAAATTGGCCCGTCAACATAAGCAATGTTTGGGTTTGGTCTATCAAGTACCATAAATTTTACGTTGTTTTGCGCCGCGGCTTCCATCATATAATGCATCGAGCTGATATAAGTGTAAAAGCGCACACCCACATCTTGAATATCAAAAATGATCACATCAAGTTCACTCAGTACTTCGGCATCGGGCTTTTTATTACTGCCGTAAATCGACACTACATCAATGCCTGTTTTAGCATCTACAGCACTTTTTACATGAGCACCTGCATCATGATCGCCACGAAAACCATGCTCAGGAGCAAAGATTTTAATGATGTTTACACCTTCAGCGCGTAACACATCAACAAGGTGCACACCATCGACTTGCGATGTTTGATTAACAACTAAGCCAACTCGCTTACCTTGTAGCTCAGGTAAATATTGCTCAAATTGCGCTGCAGCTACCTGTAGTTTTAGACTCACAGGTTGAGTGACTTCAGCGTGCGGTGAATTGTTACAAGCCACTAACACTAAGCAAGCTAATAACACAAGCGCTCTTAAAAACATCTATAACTCCACTGCTTTACGTAAAAAGCCATCAGCTTGAGTGAGCATTTGCTCTGCTTGCGCTGCATCTTTACCTGTTAGCACAATTAAGATAGCTAACTTCGCGCTTTGTTTTGCCTGTGCGAGTGCATCAACAGCTCGCTGATGTGAGCAGTCGGTTGCTTGCATAACAATACGAATAGCACGGGCATGAAGCTTTTCATTGCTAGCATTTACATCCACCATGAGGTTTTTATATACCTTACCTGTGCGGATCATACTGGCAGTACTAAGCATATTTAAAACGAGTTTTTGCGCTGTGCCAGACTTCATCCGAGTTGAACCTGTTACCGCCTCTGCACCAACAACTGGGCAAATACCAATATCAGGTAACTTCATCACTAACGAATTAGGATTACAGGTAACACCAACCGTTTTACAACCCACAGATTTAGCGTATTCAATTGCAGCACGTACATAAGGAGTACGGCCACTGGCGGCAATCCCCACTACAACATCTTTGGCTTGTAAATTAATCGCTTTTAAATCCTCAACACCTAAAGTAAGGCTATCTTCAGCTCCTTCAACGGCTTTTTTAAACGCTGTTTCGCCGCCGGCAATAATCCCCATCACTTGTTGATCATTAACGCTATATGTTGGTGCGCATTCTACGGCATCTAAAATCCCTAAGCGCCCGCTTGTGCCTGCACCTATATAGATCAGTCGGCCACCTTGTTTAAACGCTGTTTCAATATAGTCAACCGCTTCACTAATTTGTGGAATAACCAATTTAACAGCTTGGGCAACCTTCTGATCTTCTTGATTTATTTTGGTCAAGATTTGCATGCTATCAAGCAAGTCAATATCTAGAGTATCTGGGTTCTGCCCTTCTGAGACGATACCATTTAGTTCCTCTAAAAGTGTACGTTGTTGTTCAAATGCGTATTCAGAACTCATCGGTTTATCCTATATAGTCATTTTGCAAATGCTGGTGTGCCAATAAGGTGGCACCACGCAATGAATCTCCCAACCTAGGGGTAATCAATTGCTGCATTTGCTGATTTAATAGCGCTATCGTAACATCAGCTAAGCCACCTGTTAACATAACAGGTAATTCGCTGTTTGCGCGTGTTTTTTTAATTAAATACTCAACTTGTCGAGCATGATTTTTTAGTAATGTGTGTGCGACTTCGCAGTCGTCTTGCAGTTCAAAAATAAGGTATGTAAAACGAGCATAGTCAATGGCTTTAGCTGCATGTAACCAGGTACTAAGCTGAGCCCGTTGGCAACCAATGAGATTAGCTATTTTTTTAGTTACCTTACTGTTTGGCGCACCAAAACAATCTATATCATTAAGAAGCGCTTGAACTGCGCTCAAACCTAAATGTGCGCCGCCACCAAAATCATCAGCCATAAAGCCCCAGCCACCAATAAGGTGAGTGTTACCATCTTCGGTTAGTCTTGCTCCAACCGCGCCTGTACCTAAGGCTACCATGGCAACGGGCTTGCCTTCATTTGCACCATACAAAGAGCTTATTGCATCACTGTATATATGTAATTGAGCAAACTTTATGTCACAACCAAGCTCAAGGGCTGCAGTTAACCGTTCCGACAGCTCTTTTGAGCCACCTCCGGCCACACCCATGACCGCAATAACTTCGTCTAGTTTTGCGTTACTTTGCTCAAGCAAGTTGTAGATCATGGCTTCAATGTTGTTTAATGCCGTTTGAAAGTTATTACTTAATGATGCTTCGCCGCCATGCGCCACATAGGTGGTATCACTGTTTAAGTGAATAATATGTGCAGTAATTTTAGTTCCACCGCCATCAAGTGCGAGTAAATAATTTATTTTACTCATCCGCCGACTTCCTTAATACAGGCTTCCCTAAACAACACACTATTGTGGCTAATGCAGTGCCGATACAAAGCTGCCAAGTAAAGCCTAAGTAAAAACGTTGCTCCTGCGGTAATAACCAGTCAATCATGTATGGCTGCATTAATAAAGTGACTAAAAAGCCTATAATCAAAGCTGCAAGCACTGAACTTTCACTGCCACGTTTGGTGAACAAAGTAGTAAAATACACACCTAACAAACCACTATACGAAAATACCATGACACTTAGCGCAAACTTTAACAGTGGCATATCAGAGTACTGCTGCCAAAAATAACAAAGGATGGCCATAACGGCTAAAGAAAGACTCACAAACGCCATTCCCACGCGTCCTGCCTTAACAAAATGACTGTCAGCGACCTGCTTGTTTTTAGCTTCTAAATATGGGCGATACAAATCTTGTACTATAACCGAAGACATTGAACTTAAACCGGAATTTAGTGTAGAAATTGCCGCCGCTATAATACCTACGCTGACAAGTCCTTTTACCCCGGCAGGGGCTTCATTGAGTACGTAGTACATGAAAATAGTAATCTTCTCACCATTAAACTCTTGCACTACTTGAGCACCATCACTGTTCATCAATAAGGGTTGTTGATAAACCACATAAAGCAATAGGCCGATAAAGATAAAAACCAACATGACTGGAATAACCATCACAATCGAAAGTACTAAGGCTTTACTACCTTCTTTCTCGCTTTTGCAGGTTAACAACCGCTGTGTCATGTCTTGATCTAAGCCAAATGCTGCAATATTTAATAGTACAAATCCGGTTAATACCGAGGCGATATTGAACACACCACTGGGGCCAAAATCGAGATCAAACTTAAAAATGGCTAATTTAGAGTCAGCACCAGGAGCAGGCTCATTTAAAGTTGCCATAATGGTCGAAAAATCCGCCGGTATTAACAATAACAAACACCAAATAACGGCAATTGCGGCACTTACATAAACAATGCTTTGCAGCACATCTGAATAAATTACACTTCGAATGCCACCAAACACGGTGTATAACAAACCAGCTAAAGCCAACAATAAAGTGGCTATGATCACACTTTGCGCTTCTATATTGCCATACAAAATCATAGCTACCGCTATAGCCGCCATATATAAACGTGCACCACTGGCAAACACGCGACCAAATAAATACATTAATCCACTACGACGCTTAGCTTTTGGGCCAATGCGTTTTTCAAGCAGCTCATATACGGTATAAACTTTTTGCTGGTAAAACTTAGGGATCAAAAATACAGATACTATAAAGGCAGCTATGAAAGCACCAATATTAGTTGCTAAATAAGACAAATCCCCTTGATAGCCTTGATCTGGCCCACCAATAAACGTAGCGGCTGATTGCGATGTTGCTAATACCGAAATTGCCACCATCCATGTTGGCATACTATTGCCGCCTAAAAAGAAATCTTGGCTTGAATTGGCACGCTTACGATTAAACCACCAGCCACTAAGCAATAAAATTGCACCGTAGCTTGCAAACACGAGCCAATCTAACAAGGTGTATTGTGCACTCATTTATTATCCCAACAAAAAACAACTTAAGGAATATATTATTCCATCAAATAAATTAAAAGCAAATGATTTTATTATTTCATTTGCTCAACTCTGCTTTAAAATCTGCTATTTAATACTAGGCAGGTTCCACACTACTTGCTTTTGTGCATATTGCTGCTTTGGTAAGCTCACCATTAATGGGGCATTTTTTTTATCTAACCATGCTAATAAACTATCCATATTTTGCTCAGTCATAGCTGTACAGCCAGCGGTTGGCTTATCTTGGGCTCGCCATAAATGCATAAAAATACAACTACCAGCACCATCGATATTTTCACTATTATGCTTTACAACAATGCCTTTTTTATACAGATTGTCTTGACTATAGATATCACGGCGCATCCATTCGGACGACCCTTTAACCGCCGTATCACCCACGACTGACTTATCAACTAATTGATTATAAAATGGCGAGCCTTTTACATCTATGCAATAGTCGTTAGCTGTCATACCTTGATAGGTCATGTTAGTTTGTAATGAGTCTAAATAACCAAATGCGGTACCTAGCTCAAAAATACCTGCAGGCGCTTTACCATCACCTTCTTGCTTTTGCAGGCCCCCTTGCTCTGGATGTAAGCCTATTCCCCATGCTAAACCTGTGCGCCCTAATACCACAGAATAATCATCACCGACTTGTTGCCACCCACTCTCACTTTGTTCAAAACGATACAATTGCGCTTGTGTGGTTTGCCAATCATCAGCAATTACGACTACCAATTGTTTTGTTTGCTCTGGTATAACCGTGTTTTGAGCACTAACATGTTGCTGCGCACACCCCACAGAACTACTCAATATAAGTGCCGCAGTGGTTATTTTTATATATTTTTTCATATTGGCCAGACTCCATCGGTTATATCTTGTAACCCATCTATTTTAATTATCCCTAAACCTGGCGCATCACCTAACGTGATTGCAGGCCCTTTAAACTCAACCCCACCTTGTACTGGATCGTACTGGCCAAGTGCAGGGCCGTCTAAATCAATTTTAGTGATTTGCTGCGCTTTTGCTGATGCCAAATGAGCTGCGCCTGCTACTGCGATACTTCCTTCAAGCATACAACCAATCATGCATTGTGCTTGATATTGTGCGGTAATATTGGCGATTTCTATCGCGCGACTAAGGCCGCCAGTCTTCATCACTTTAATATTGATAATATCTACTGCGTTTTGTTCTAGCAACTGAATAACCTGCTGCGGCGAGAACGCACTTTCATCAGCCATTATGGGTGTATTAACACGCTCTGTTATGTATTTTAATCCTTTAAAATCATCACTTTTAACGGGTTGTTCGACAAGCTCTAATTGTACATTGTTATTTTCAAGCTGTTGTAACGCAAACACCGTTTGCTTCGCTGACCAGCCTTGATTTACATCTAAGCGTATTTGCGCTTGTTGGCCATAATCTTGGTAGATAGCATTAATGCGAGCAATGTCTTGCTGTAGGTCGTTGCCTATTTTTACTTTTAAAATATCAAAGCCTTGTTGCACTGCAAGTTGGCAATCAGCAAGCATTTTATCAATCGCATCAACACTAATGGTTATGTCGGTTCTAAGATCTTTGCTGCCACCACCAAGTAACTTATAAAGCGGTGCTTGATACAACTTACCCCACAGGTCATAAACAGCCAGTTCTAAAGCTGCTTTTGCGCTGTAATTGCCTACCACTGTTGATTGAATAATCTGGCAAATCTGATTAATATTTTCTATCTCTCTATCAATCAATTTTGGGGCAATAAATTGACTAATTACACTCATCATACCTTGGTGGGTATCACCCGTAATAACAGGTGTTGATGCTGCACTACCGTAACCTAGTTGGCCGCAGTTTGTCTCAATAATAATCACTAAGTCTTCAATAAAACTGACTTCTCGTAACGCTGTTTTAAAAGGGGTAACTAGCGGCACTTTAAGTTTGGCAAAACGTATTGTTTTTATTTTCATATTGGCTCCTAACGAATACGCTTAATATTATAAACTCGGTCTAAATAGCTCACCTTTTGGGATAAACGTAAAGGCAGCAACGGTGTTACCGATACACCGTTAAGTGACCCTGAGTAAAAACTGCCATCAGCATTGTTGTAACCTAACCCTTTTACGTCGTGGATCACGTATGGCTGGCCGTTTTGTTCACCCAGGTACATCATTACATGGCCAGGGATATAAATAAGATCACCTATTTTCATTTGCTGTGTTACACCAAGCTTTTGTTGCTCGGTGCTTTGTTTATCAAAACGGTTATTAGTGCCGTACTCACTACTACCTTGTTGCCCTGAATTACGAGGCATTAATAAACCAAAACTTTTATAAATTTCACCAACAAAACCGGTGCAATCCCGGCCATTGTAGTCATGGCCCCAACCATAACGTTCACCTAAAAATTTAAAACCTTGTTTGATCAAATTAGCTTCAGTGTAGGGTAAATACCCCATATTTACATCCGCAGATTTACTGATCATTGCAGGTTTTATTTCTAATAGCCCTTGCTCGTTTCGTGTCGGTAACTGCACAACATGACTTGCATAGGTATTTTGACCATTTAGTAAATGCGGAACATCTTTTGCTGCCATTAAAGGTAAGCGCACCCCCATATCGAGCTGTACTTCTGAGCGAGAGTTATCATCTGGCACATATGCAGTCCTCACTTTGGCACCCGTTACTAATAAAAAGTCAACTTGGTTTTTGTACTCTCGAATAGTATTCGCATCACCAAAAGCAATATCTTCAGCTGGCGTCCAAGCCAAATAATTATAAGCGCGAACTAAAAGCCACTTTTTATCTGTACTTTGGTGCAGTACAGCTACACTTTCACCAGGGAACATGCCACTTTCTTGAAAACGATCGAGATCTTTATCTAAACCACTATTTAAAACACGATCCCATGTTGGAAAAGTACGTAATGCGGTGCGCTTTACCACCATACCAAAACGCACTTTATTAGTATTTTTTACTGCATTTAGATTTAAATTATCGGTATATTTAGCAAAATGCTTGGCACTCAGCTGACGACCATCAGTATAAAAACGCGGACTTTTAGGCACTGAACTCGCTTTTAAAATAGCCGCTTCTAAATCGTCTTTACTGAGTGTTTTTTTATAATCAAGCGGGTCTACAATGTAATCGTTATCGCTAATTAGCTTTTGGTTAAATGCTTGGATCTGCTCTGGCTGCATTAACACTTTGGCTGATACATTTTGTTTAAGCCAATGCTGCGCACTCAGCTGTGACTGAGTAACGCCAATTACATCAGATTGCCAACCTTGAGCCTGTACAGGACTACAAAGAGCACAACTTAGAGCTATAGAAATGGCGATAATTGAACGACGCATATGTCCCCCTAGAATTTGTTGAATCACTAACAAATGAGTTGATCTGTTAGTTTCGTTTTTACCATTGTTGTTATTTTTTATTCGCTAGTCTATTTATCTCCTATCTACATGGCAACAAGTTGAGGTTTAAACAATGTAGATAGCTCGAACAAATAATGAAAATTAAATTCTAAATAAAACGACATTAAAGGAATATTTTATTAAATCTAACACAAATTTACGGCTAAGCAAATTTATCTACTTGGCTGATTTTAACTATTTAGGATTTAGCGCCACCCAAATTACTCATGTAATCGCTTATGAAGTAGGTTTATACTTAATTGTCAAAACAAAAATATATTAATCTCAGCTACATTTAAAGCAATGCAAGCCCACGCCAGATTTGATTCTGATATCAATTAAGAACTTTCCTCCTAGTTCTTAAAGCGAAATGCCTCTTAAGCTCATTGTTAATAATTGACTTAAAACCTATTACACAAAGAAAAAAGAAGGTGAAATAACGAAATGCTTAAATAGTAATAGAAAATGCTGGGCGCAGGACGTATCTTGTAAGAGTGAACCTGAGACCGCTCAGTTGGTGGTTTAATCTTTAAAAAGCACGGGATAAACCAGAGCTTATTGCAAATTTCAGACATAAAAAAACCGACTCTCGTCGGTTACTTTTTCTATAAAAATTATAGAAAGTGGTGGGCGCAGGACGTATCTTGTAAGAGTGAACCTGAGACCGCTCAGTTGGTGGTTTAATCTTTAAAAAGCACGGGATAAACCAGAGCTTATTGCAAATTTCATGCATAAAAAAACCGACTATCGTCGGTTACTTTTTCTATAAAAATTATAGAAAGTGGTGGGCGCAGGACGTATCTTGTAAGAGTGAACCTGAGACCGCTCGGTTGGTGGTTTAATCTTTAAAAAGCGCGGGATAAACCAGAGCTTATTGCAAATTTCATACATAAAAAAACCGACTCTCGTCGGTTACTTTTTCTATAAAAATTATAGAAAGTGGTGGGCGCAGGAGGATTCGAACCTCCGACCGCCTGGTTCGTAGCCAGGTACTCTATCCAGCTGAGCTATGCGCCCACATTCTATTTTTGATTTTAAGGTCTTATCTGACTCATACACTCTATTTAAGGACATAAAAAAACCGACTTGTGTCGGCTATTTTCTATTAACTTAAATAGTAATAGAAAGTGGTGGACGTAGGACGTATCTTCAAAAAGTGAACCTCCGACCGCTTGGTTGTTAAACCAACACTTTACTTTTTTATACTCTGAAGCATGAGTTAAAAGTGGTGGGCGCAGGAGGATTCGAACCTCCGACCGCCTGGTTCGTAGCCAGGTACTCTATCCAGCTGAGCTATGCGCCCACATTCTATTTCGATTTTAAGGTCTTATCTGACGGCATTAATCAGTTGCTAAACTAATTGTATTCAAAAGTGGTGGGCGCAGGAGGATTCGAACCTCCGACCGCCTGGTTCGTAGCCAGGTACTCTATCCAGCTGAGCTATGCGCCCACTTTTTTGATTTCTTATTTATCCTCTAAGTAGAGTCTGCTTTTAAAAAGCAAGTAAAGGATGGTGGGCGCAGGAGGATTCGAACCTCCGACCGCCTGGTTCGTAGCCAGGTACTCTATCCAGCTGAGCTATGCGCCCATTCTTTACATTACAAGAGACCATTTATAAAATAAATGGCGGAGAAGGAGGGATTCGAACCCTCGATAGAGCTACAAACCCTATACTCCCTTAGCAGGGGAGCGCCTTCGGCCACTCGGCCACCTCTCCGTCTTGTGGGGCGTATAATAAAGATTTCAGAAAATATGTCAAACACTTTTCTTGTTAAAAGTAGCTGTTCGGTTAGAGAATACACATTAGTGTAAAAAAAGAGCGCTTTAAGCTTGATGATTAAGCAACTTAGGATTTTTTAATATCAGTCTCAACACCCAACAATGGAACAAGCTCATCACCTAGCTGTTCTAAATACTGATCTTGATAACCTAATTGTTGAAATTCGGCAATACACGCACGATAGTAGTTTTGTCTTTGCTGTTCATCTGTGAAGCTATCCAAAGAGCTTAGCTTTGGCTGTTTCTTATCTTTCATATCTAAATCCATTTATCTATAAAACACTTTAGGGTTAATTTCTAAATCCGAGTACATACTTTACGCTGTATTTACACTTAATAATCTACCCGATATTTATATCTTTGTACTTTTTAATAAGATTACATCTAAATAATTATCTAATTTAATAAAAATCAGTTAATTACATCAGCAAAAAGCTGATTATCGACTATGTTAGATTTAATACTACGAAATAGCGTACGCACCTTGCAGATATATCGTACACAAAAACGCCGCATTTAAGCGGCGTTTTTCTACTATTTAATAAAAATAGTATTAGTCAGCTTGTGGACGCATATGCGGGAACAAGATAACGTCTTTGATTGTAGGTGAATCAGTAAACAACATAACTAAACGGTCAATACCAATGCCCTCACCTGCTGTTGGCGGTAGGCCATATTCAAGTGCGCGAATGTAATCTTCGTCGTAATGCATTGCTTCATCATCGCCCGCGTCTTTTTCTTCAACTTGACGCGTGAAACGCTCTGCTTGATCTTGTGCATCGTTAAGCTCAGAGAAACCATTAGCAAGCTCGCGGCCGCCAACAAAGAACTCAAAACGGTCAGTAACAAATGGGTTTTCATCGTTACGACGTGCAAGTGGTGATACTTCCCACGGATAGCCTGTGATAAATGTAGGTTGAATAAGCATGTGCTCGGCCGTTTCTTCAAATATCTCACATAAGAACTTACCAGGGCCCCACACACAGTTTTCAGGAATTTTAACGTGCACTTGTTTAGCATACGCTTTTAATTCTTCAAAATGATTTTCTGGGTCGTTAAATACCGCAGCATCAAAGTCTGGGTTATATTTTAAGATTGCATCCGCCATGCTTAAACGGGTAAACGGTTGACCAAAGTCATACTCTACTGAGTCAATCACTTCACCGTTTTCGTCTTTTGTTGTATTAACAACAATTGGGCTGCCAAGTACGTTTGTTGCCACTGTACGAAGCATATCTTCGGTGATGTTCATTAAGTCGATGTAATCAGCGTATGCTTGGTAGAACTCAATCATAGTGAATTCTGGGTTGTGACGTGTTGATAACCCTTCGTTACGAAAGTTACGGTTAATTTCAAATACGCGGTCAAAACCACCTACCACCAAGCGCTTTAAGTAAAGCTCTGGTGCAATACGTAAGTACATGTCGATATCAAGAGCATTGTGGTGAGTCACAAATGGACGCGCCGTTGCGCCACCAGGAATAACCTGTAGCATCGGTGTTTCTACTTCCATGAAGTCACGGTCAGCTAAGAAACGACGAATACCTTCAACTACTTGTGAGCGAATACGGAACGTCTCACGAGTTGCTTCGTTAGTGATCAAATCAACATAACGTTGGCGATACTTAGTTTCTTGATCCGATAGACCATGGAATTTTTCAGGAAGTGGGCGTAATGACTTAGTAAGCAATTGATACTCAGTCATTTCTACGTATAAATCGCCTTTACCTGATTTATTAAGTGCACCTTTAACACCGATGATATCGCCGATATCTAGTTGACCATATTTTGCTTTTAAGTCTTTTTGTACATCTTTAGATGCATACGCTTGTACGCGACCTTTCATGTCTTGAATTGCAAGGAAAGGACCACGCTTAGCAAGGATACGTCCAGCAATTGAAACTACATGCTGAAGCTCTACTAACTCTTCTTTCGATTTATCACCAAACTCAGCCTGCAAATCTGCCGTGTAATGCTCACGACGGAATTGGTTTGGATGACCGTTGGCTGGGCAATTTTCGCGAATAGCGTCTAATTTGCCACGACGCTCAGCGATTAACTTATTTTCGTCTTGGATTTGATCAGTCATTTTTTAGCTCTTTTTTAGCTTGGTGGTTATAAACCAGATTTTAGGCTGGCTTCAATAAATTTGTCTAAGTTACCGTCAAGTACCGATTGGGTATTACGGTTTTCAACGCCAGTACGCAAATCTTTAATACGGGCGTCATCAAGTACATATGAACGAATTTGACTACCCCAACCGATATCCGATTTGGCGTCTTCTTGGCTTTGTTTTTCAGCATTTTGTTGTTGCAGTTCGAGCTCAAATAATTTTGCTTTTAACTGCTTCATCGCTTGCGCTTTATTTTTATGCTGAGAACGCTCGTTTTGACACTGTACAACCGTATTTGTTGGCACGTGGGTAATACGTACCGCAGATTCTGTGGTATTTACGTGCTGACCACCCGCACCTGATGCGCGGTATACGTCAATTCGTAAATCAGACGGGTTAATATCAATTTCGATATTATCGTCTATCTCAGGGTATACAAATGCTGAAGCAAAAGATGTGTGACGACGGCCACTTGAATCAAATGGACTCTTACGCACAAGACGATGAACACCTGTTTCTGTGCGCAACCAGCCATAAGCGTATTCACCAACAAAGCGTACTGTGGCGCCTTTGATACCCGCAACATCACCGTCAGTGGCTTCAACTAATTCAACTTTAAAGCCTTTCGCTTCACCCCAACGTAAGTACATACGCAGCAGCATGTTACACCAGTCTTGTGCTTCGGTGCCGCCTGAGCCAGATTGTAAATCTAAGTAAGCATCGTTTGAATCGTGGGCTCCTGAGAACATACGACGGAACTCTAAACCTTCGAGCTGCTCGTTTAAGTCATCCAGCTCACTCTGCGCTTCAGCGAACGTTTCTTCGTCTTCAGCTTCAATGGCAAGTTCAAGTAAACCTTCAACATCGTCGGCACCAGCAACAAGGTTGTCAATCGTTTCGACAACAGCCTCTAGTGCTGATTTTTCACGGCCAAGTGCTTGCGCACGTTCAGGCTCATTCCATACCGCTGAGTCTTCAAGTTCGGCGTTAACCTCTTCTAGGCGCTCTTGTTTATGAGCGTAGTCAAAGGTACCCCCGAAGCAGCTCGGTACGTTCGCGAATTTCCTTGATTTGATTAATCACAGGATTCACTTCAAACATCTACGTTACTCCAAAATGGCTGATTTACACGGCAATTTGCCCTATAAATTTCTTTAAATAATAAAAACGCCCGATTTTAACAAAAAACCGCGCGTTTTATTAGTACTTTATACGCCCTAGTGCGATATTTTTTAAGGGCTCTTTTGTAGCTCACGGACAATTAATTGCAGCGTATATTTACCTCTAAACTCATTTATATCCAGCTGATAAGCAACATCAACAAAACGCACTTCAGTGTCAGGCCACGCTTTAACGTCAACGCCAAATGCAATCGCATCTACCAAACGACCAGATTGATGTTTAAGCACTAGTTTTAAATGTTTTTCACCAACAATACGCTGCTGTACAACTTCAAAGGTGTGCTCAAACACTGGCTCAGGAAATTGCTGCCCCCATGGCCCTGCTTGTTTAATTAGCTGCGCAAAATCCATGTTAAAGCAATCAGCGGGTAACTCACCGTCAGTAAGAATAACGCACTGCTTATACTCTTCGCTTAATTGCGCGGTAACTGCTTGCTCAAAAGCCTGTTTAAACTCACTAAAGTGCTGTTCATTAATACTCAGTCCCGCAGCCATGGCATGACCACCAAACTTACTAATTAAATGTGGGTGTAAGGTATTCAAACGCTCGAGTAGGTCACGCATGTGCAGCCCTTCAATCGAACGGCAAGAGCCTTTGATTTCGCCATTATCACCACCAGCGAATATAACGGTGGGCCTGTGATACTTTTCTTTTAAGCGTCCCGCTAAAATACCAATTACACCTTGATGCCAATCTTGCTGATATAAACAAATGGCATCTGGTACGGTATCACTACTAAATGCTAGGCGGTCGAGTACCGCTTGTGCCTCAGCTTGCATGCCTTGCTCTATTTCGCGGCGCTCATGATTTAAGCTGTCGAGCTCGCCAGCAATACGCCTTGCTTGATTTAAATCCGCTGATAACAAACACGCTATCCCTAAGCTCATATCATCTAAGCGCCCTGCTGCGTTTAAGCGTGGTGCTAATGAAAAGCCAAAGTCACTGGCACTTAAGCGTGCAGCATTGCGATTTGCAACTTCAATTAATGCGATAATCCCTGGGCGGGTATTGCCACTGCGAATTCGTGCTAGCCCCTGATGCACTAAAGTGCGGTTATTCGCATCCAGCGCGACCACATCCGCCACTGTACCAAGCGCAACGATATCAAGTAATTCAGCTAAATTGGGTGGTTGTTGCTGTTCAAAGTGGCCTAAATCACGTAATGCACTCCTCAGTGCTATCAGTAGATAAAACGCGACCCCAACACCTGCAATTGATTTAGATGGAAAATCGCAGTCGTGACGGTTTGGGTTAACTATAGCATCGGCATTTGGTAATTGCTCACCTTGCAAGTGGTGGTCAGTTACTAGGACTTTAATTCCTGCGGCTTTAACAATCTCAATACCTGCAATACATGAAATACCATTATCAACAGTGATCACTAAATCTGGCGCTATTGTGACTATTTGCTCAGCAAGCGCTGGGCTTAGTCCATACCCGAGGCTAAATCGGTCAGGAATAAGGTAATCTAAATGGGCAAAACCAAACATGCTCAGGCCGTGCATTAATGTTGCGGTACTGGTAGCACCATCAGCATCAAAATCACCCACAATAAGAATTTTACTTTGTGTTTGCAACGCCCAGATTAATAGCTCAGTAGCTTTATCAATATCTTTAAACAACCTAAAATCATGCAATGTGGCTGCGCTATTATTTAGTTCATCGGCATGGCTTACTTGGCGATTGGCGTAAATTTGCTTAATAACTGGGTGTAAATTATTGGGTAGGTGTGAGTCATCAACACATTGTCGAGCTTGAATTATTTTTTTCATGCAGCAGGCGATACTTTTAAGCTAGGAGAGCTAACAAAAAAAGGCCTAAAACGGCCTTTTTTAAACGTTTTATTTAATTATGAAGACTTGTTCGCTTCAAGTGCAGCACTAAGCGCTGCCGCAGGTTGGTAACCTGGGATCATGGTACCATCTTCTAAAATAATAGCTGGTGTGCCACTAATACCAAAACTCTGACCTAACTGATAGTGTTCAGCAACTGGTGCAGCACAACCTTGTATCACTTTAGTGTCAGCGCCTGCTTTTGCCTCAGTGAGTGCTTCTTGTTGATCTTTGGCACACCAAACATTCATTAAATCAGCATAACCAGAACCTTGTAAACCGCCACGTGGGAACGCTAAATATTTAACAGTAATACCCGCCTCGAGTAAATCGTCAAGCTCACGGTGTAATTTACGGCAATAACCACAGCTGATATCTGTAAAAACAGTAATACTGTGTTTTTCATTTGGCGCTTTGTAAACAATCATTGAGTTTTCGTATTCAGATAACCCCTCTTTACGAACACCGTTAAGAGCCTGTTCGGTTAAATTACTACGATTGTTTAAGTCAATTAAGGTGCCCTGCATTAAATATTGGCCATCTGCACTTGCGTACAATACACCTTTATCGGTAATTAACTCTTTCAATCCAGCCACAGGGCTTGGATTAATATGCTTTACAGTAACGCCTAGCTCAGCAAACTTAGTCACAATTGGGTCATTGGCATCAGGTACGGCTAATACACCATTTGCAAACGCACTTAAACTGGTGCCTAACATTGCACCGGCTAATACTAACTTTTTCATATTGTTCTCTTATATCCTGATAATTCATCTTTACTATGACCGCTAGTGTACTAAAAAAATTTCACTAAGCACGCGGGTGATGTTGCTGATGTACCGATTTTAATCGTTCATTCGCAACATGGGTATAAATTTGTGTCGTCGATAAATCGCTATGCCCTAACATCATTTGCACAACTCTAAGGTCTGCACCATGATTAAGTAAATGCGTTGCAAAAGCATGACGCAGCGTATGGGGCGATAAAGGCGACTCAACCGATGCCAAAATAGCATAGTGTTTGATCCGATGCCAAAAAGTTTGTCGTGTCATGCCCACGCCACGCTTAGAGGGAAACACAAAATCGGTGGCATGCTTAATCATTTGCCCGCGCCCTAATTTTAAAAACTGCTCAAGCCAATACATGGCTTCTTCGCCAAGTGGCACCAAACGCTCTTTATTACCTTTGCCTTTAACAAACACAACAGACTGGCGCAGGTTTATTTGCTCCATACGTAAACCTACAAGCTCACTAACCCGCAGACCCGTTGCATATAAAAGCTCTAACATGGCTTTATCGCGCAGCCCCATGGGTTCATCAACATTGGGGGCTGCAAGTAATGCTTCAACTTCATTTTCAGAAAGCGTTTTAGGTAGCGTCTGCCCTGCTTTTGGCTGAGCAATATTCACCATCGGCGATTCGCTTAAGTACTTTTCGCGTACTAAATATTGATAAAAGCGTTTTAACGCACTAATGCTACGCGCTGTGCTGCGTGATTTTAAACCTAAATCAACCCGATGCGCTAAATAACTTTCAATGTCTAAAGCGGATACCGTGAGTAAATCTTGCCCTTCTAAAAATAAACCGAACTTATCTAGGTCACTTCGATATGCAGATAACGTGTTATCACTAACATGCTGCTCAAGATAAAGGTTATCTAAAAACGACTCAAGATAGTCGCTATTATTGATAAGCTCGTCTTGGTGTTCTGTAAGTGGGCTTAATGATTCATTTTTTGCAAACTTAGTCACAGTTATTCCATTTTAATCAAGGTATCAATTAGTAATACCTTACGGTAAACTTGAGCCTATCATATCAGGCAAACACACAGTGATAAATACGATGCAAATTGGTTTATTTTATGGCTCTACAACTTGTTATACGGAAATAGCAGCAGAAAAAATCCGCGATATTATTGGGCAAGACATTGTCAGTTTACATAACATCAAAGATGAGCCACTAAAAAATGCAGAGAATTACGACTTTATCATCTTTGGTATTTCAACGTGGGACTTTGGTGAATTACAAGAAGATTGGGAATCAATCTGGGATGACATCAAAGACGTCAACCTAACAGGAAAAACCATCGCCTTATTTGGCATGGGTGACCAGCAAGGCTACGGCCAATGGTTTCAAGATGCGCTAGGCATGCTACACGATGAAATTAGCAATCAAGAATTTACGTTACTCGGTTTATGGCCCAATGACGCCAGCTATGAGTTCGAAGCATCAAAAGCACTCACCACAGATAACACACATTTTGTTGGCCTAGCTCTTGATGAAGACAGTCAATACGAGCACAGTGATGAGCGAATTGCCAACTGGGTTGAGCAAATAATGAACGAATATAGTGAAAGTCTTTAATTAACAAAAGATTGTTCCTCGCTGTGTCCTCAAAATTAAAAGCGATTTAAGTTGGTTATCAAACAACTCTCTTTTGTTTAGGGTCTATTGACCTTTGCGGATTAAAGCTTATTCAAACTAGGGGCGGTTTAATCACGGCGCGAGGTTTGTAACCTCGAGGGCTAAGTATAAATCGCTTCGAACGTCACTTAGTGTATTAAAAAAACAGCAACTCGCAATCACAAAAGATACAATGAGCGCCCAAAAGCTCTTTATATATCCATCAACTCTTTTTACCTTTTTTTAATACAAAAAATTACATTTTTATACACATTAATACCAAGTGATGAATTATGATTTATGTGTTCAAATAAATTAAAAGGATTTACCTATGTTCAAAAAAGCAATTAGCTTATTATTATTTCCTCTCGCTTTTACAGGCTGTAACTCTGAAGACTTAGAAACAGCAAATTTTGGCTCTAGCTTTTACAAAAATGACTACACATTAGTAAATGCTACTGCTCTAGAGATTGATTATCATCTAGCAAATACACAGCTAGATGGAGATCCCCGTGATGTAGAGAAAAACAAGTATTATATAGATACACTTTCAACTGACTCAGAGCCCAAATCAGTCACTCATGAACACAATACTAATCGAGAAATCACCTTTTATATTCAAGAGCATACTCACAAGAGTAAACGAGTAAAAAAAACATACAAAGTGAAAAACGAACAAGATTATCACTTTATTGCTTGGCAAAATAATGAACGACTCAACTTCAGCATCATTCAAAATCAAAGTAAAAATAAAAGTAGCTTTTTCGCTATCCGATTTTTAGCATCAACAGATATGCCAATTACAATTAATAGTAAAACCTTAAATCTCGAGCAAAGTGAAATAAGTGATTGGTATTATGTTGATGACTGTAATTCAGATATTGAATTGAATAATGAGCCTTTGTCTATTTGTCATACATCATACGATAATTCATATACTTTTGTTCTAGACAAATCAGGGATCAAAGCAACGATCACTGAGTGAACTAGTAACTTTAATTTTCTATTTCATTTGTGACTGTAAATACTGCATCACCGACTCTTAAGTGGTTATATTGAGGCTGCTCTACGCTTATATCATTGGCGTTTATTAGACTTTGTAACCACTTAATTTGGTCTGGGTTATCAGTAGTCATGTAATACTGCTGCCATTTACTTCCATTATGAGACCATAATTTAGCATCGGTGAAATCATTTGTTTCATCGATGAAAACATAATCTAACTGCCCATCGTTGTTTAAATCAATAGCGACAAAATAAAATGAATGGCTATGCAAAGGTGCCCAGTTGCTGAAATGCACCGTATCGAAGATAGACTCGATTAAATCATCTGGAAACGCTTCTTGCTGCGGCCAAAATACACTGTGCGCAATAAACTCTGAGAGTGTTTCAAACTCTTTAACAGTCTCAAAGTCAGGGTTTACGTACATTCGCTCAATGATTGCTACTTGCTCTGGATGTGAGTTTTGTATTTGCGCTTTCAAATCTTGCATTGCAAGGTAACCTTGGCGCCCCAGATTTGATGCAAAGTAATTATAATCAAACTCTTTAAGTGTGACTTTACCATCATTTAAGCGCGCAATCTGGCTATCACTCGCGATACGTTGAAAATTTAAAATGGGGGAATTCACCAGCAGCATACTTACCAGCACAGTGAGCCCCATACCAATATTGACCTTGTTTTGAACCTCAAGCCACGCATCACGCTTTTTAATAATTCCCACTAAATAGCCAAACGAAAAACACGCCAATAAAAAGCACATTAAAATGGCCCAGCATCTAGCAACACTTAAACCATATTGCTCAACACGTAACCACAGCCCATAGGCCGCAATTAAGCTATAAATAGGTAATAAACCAACACCTATAATAATCAATCTATGTAATACAACATTGTAAGGGCGCTGTAATGACGCCTGTTGATAAACCGTATTTATAAAAAAGAGTGTTAATAGTTGCAGCCACAACACTAACGAAGTCCCCCTGCCTGTTTGCCATAATTTTTCAAGCCCAGCAAAGGGTAAAGTCGCTAAAAAGCCAAAAGAAACAATAGTTAAAACAGGCAGTAAAAACTTAATTAGAACTTGCAGTAATGTTGCTATGCTTTGCTCTGCATTTAACAAGCTTCTAAATACAATGCTCGCAAAAGCAAACGCTAAGGTAATTGTAGGGATCCAAAACCATTCTTTTCTTAATAGCGTTGTGAAAAATTCAATGTCCAACGCGTCAAATAAGGCTGCGCCTAAATTTAAAATGCCCCAGAAAATTAATACAAATAACCAACACTCTATAAATAAAAGAAAATTACGCCATGAAAGTTTAAACAACTGAGCATAATGAATCGCCTCTTTATCTATAAACTGCTGGATATACATTAAAGCTTTAAAGCTTGCTACCAAAGAGGTCATTACAAACGTAGCAGTTAGCCAATCATTATCAATAAACGCTAACGGGTAATGCTCAGATCCAATGTATGCGCCCAATAGTGACAACAATAAGCAAAAAGGAAGCAAATAAATAAGCAGTTTTTTTATATTACCTTGCTCCACAGCGAGTAACGTCAGTAAAGGAAAACTGATTACAAATGTAGCTAAAGAGGTAAACCAAATAGGGTCGGCGGCGGGCCATGTTGCGGCTTCAAGGCTGCGATATAACAATGTTAAAGCAATCCCTTGTAACACTGCTAGCAGTATCATGAGTGATTTAGGTAATTGATTATCCATATCTATTTACTCCGAGTCATTTTGGTCAGTGTGCGTTATTTGTACCTACTATTCAATAAAGCTTACATTTTTAAGTAAAAGTCCTTACACAGCTTAACAAAATCATCACTGTATTGGCCGTCTTCATTATGAATAATTAAATGCTGAGGATTGCAATCAACCTCTTGATAGCCAAAACACATTAAGCTGCGCGTTGCAGGCTTAGTTTTTTTAGTTTGCACTAAACAAAGATGTTGTAAATAAAGCCCTTGCGCAGACGCTTGTGCTATAAATAATTGAGCTTCGCTGCTTGGTAAAATTAAGTTAAACAGTGCAGCATGATGCGTTAATCGTTTAAATGCAGCAATCAACTGGCTAAAACTCAAGCCGTCAGTATGGCGTGCCGCGTTTCGTGCGGTATCATCCCCTTTTAAACTATTATTAAAGTAAGGAGGATTGCTGATCACCACGTCAAATAGTTCATCAGCTGCAAAATTTTGAATACTTTGATGGAAAAGTGCAATATCAGGCCAAGGGCTATTTGCGATATTTTGTTTTGCTTGAATGTAAGCAGGCTCGTCTATTTCAACAGCGGTTATAACCAAGTTAGCAGCGCGCTGTTTGCACATTAATGCAAGTAAACCAGTGCCAGTGCCAATATCAAGCGCTCTTTGACCGCTGACTAATTTTGCCCACGCTCCCAGTAAAATGCCATCGGTCGATACCTTCATAGCGCATTGGTCATGCTCGACTTTAAATTGTTTAAACACAAAACCTGACATTTTTTCACCTTTTCGTTCACCAACCGCAGTATAGCGCGTATAATTAACGTCAATTGTCCTCTATTTTTGACACTCTATGCAATTTTCTGATTTTGATATCGATAACAAGTTACTAAACGCCGTCGCTAAAATGGGTTATGAGACCCCAACCAGCATTCAGCAACAAGCTATTCCTGAAGCACTGCAAGGGCGTGATATTTTAGCATCAGCGCCTACAGGCACAGGTAAAACCGCTGCATTTTTAATTCCAGCAATTCAATACTTACTGGATTTCCCACGCCGCGAGCCTGGCTTTGCGCGAGTGTTAATTATGACCCCGACCCGTGAACTTGCGTATCAAATTCATGAACAATGTGAGTTACTTGCCAAACAAACACATTTAAAAATAGGTGTGGTTACAGGCGGTATTAATTACGGCACGCATAAAGAAATTTTTGAAAAAAATAACGATATCTTAATCGCTACCCCTGGGCGATTAATGGAATACTTAGAAACAGAAAACTTTCATGCTGAAAATGTTGAGATGCTTATTTTAGATGAAGCAGACCGTATGTTAGATATGGGCTTTCGTAAAGAAATGCTGCGCATTTGTGATGAAGCTAAAAACCGTCGTCAGTGCTTTCTATTTTCAGCAACACTTGAAGGCGACAGCGTAGAGCAATTCGCAGAGCGTATTTTAAATGATCCGGCACTGCTTGAAGCAGAGTCGTCACGTAAAGAAAAAGCTAAGATCCATCAATGGGTACATTTAGCCGATGACTACCATCATAAGCTTGAGCTATTAGTTAATACCTTAAATGGCCCAGATGTCAGCAAAGCAATTGTGTTTGTTAAAACTCGAGAGCGCCTTGAAACCCTCATTGGTGAACTCACCAACAACGGGGTAAAAGCAGCCTGGTTACGTGGCGAAATGCCACAAGACAAACGCATGAAAGCAATGGAAAACTTCCACAGTGGCCGTACCAAAATTTTGGTTGCAACAGATGTTGCCGCACGCGGTATTGATGTAGCTGACATTAGCCATGTCATTAACTTTGATATGCCACGTACCGCCGACGTATATGTACATCGTATTGGTCGTACTGGTCGCGCAGGTAAAAAAGGCATCGCGATTTCATTAGTGGAAGCGCACGATGTGGCCGTTTTAGCTAAGGTTGAGCGTTACACTGAGCAAAAACTTAAACGCCGCGTAATAAAAGGCATTGAGCCACAGCATAAAGAAGCTAAAATGCCAGTCAAGAAACTAAAAGATCCAGCTAAAATTAAAGCCCGTAAAAAGGCGAAGGCAAAAGTGAAGAAAAAGAAGTAGCTTTTTATAAAACGATAAGCCGAGCCTCAATGAGCCTCGGCTTTTTATCACTCCCAGCGTGCCCCGAACTCCACCCTAATCATCTCGAAAAAACCTAGCTCAAAGTTAGATCTGATTACTTTTCACACTTTCTTAGTAAGCAGCACTATAAAAAGTTCTCATTAATAAAGAATTTTTTACTTATTTAGATGTAAAAAATACCTAACTAACGAGTAAAACAACAAAAGCATAACTTATTCCTTTTAATTTTCAATGTGTTAATTATTGGAATGGTATTTGTAATTAAGAATATATCTTTAATTAAGCAAGCTTGAGGGAAATCATGAACCGCTTCAAATTAACCGTATCACTTATATCGCTTAGTTGTGTTTTTTTACTTGCCTGTGCAACGCAAGTGAGTGCAGCGCCAAGCAGTATTATGGTCAGTAGCGCTTCAACTCAACCCACTTTACAACAGCTTACAGTTAACAAGTTACTTAACAACCCAAACTTAAACCTCTCACAGCTAAACTTAACCGTGATAGGTAACAAAATTGAATTAAATGGCATCGCGAGCAACGGTTTTGAACGTGCCCTTGCGCAAAAATTTATCGAGAACACTCAAGGTATAGAGATCATAGAAAATAAAATGCTCGTTGAGCTAGAAGAATAAATACCGATTTTAAAGAATTACACTCCCCTTGTTGAGCGCCATTGGCGCTCTTTTTTTTATACACGCCGCTGCTTTTATTTACCAATCGCTTGTTTGGCAAAAAGATGTTTTATCGGCCCTAGGTTATCAACCATGCTCAAACCAACACCGCGTATCAACTTTTTAACTGGGTGAGTACCTGCAAATAACTCTTTTAAACCTTGCATCATAGCAATATGCTTTTGCGCATCGAGCTTGCGGGTGCGTTCGTAATCACGCAAGGTGCGATCACTGGCAAACTCTGTATTTTGCTCACTGAGTAATTCAATCAAATAACTGGCATCTTTCAGGCCTAAATTCATCCCAAGCCCTGCGAGGGGGTGAATTGTATGTGCAGCATCGCCGATGAGCACCACTTTACCTGCAACCCATTGCTGGGCGTAACGCATTTTAAGTGGAAATGCAGCACGCTGACTTTGTATCTCGCATAAACCACATTGACCATCCAGTGCAGCCATAACCGCTTTATTAAAATCAGCATCATCCATCGCTAATAGGGACTGACAATGCTCAGGGCTCGTTGACCAAACAATTGAATGCGTGTGTTTATCTGTCAGAGGTAAAAATGCTAATGGCCCAGTAGGTAAGAATACCTGGCGTGCAGTATTATTATGTGGCTCGGCGGTTTTTACCGTCGCAACAATCGCATTATGATCATAATCTTTAAACGTGATAGGTAAGTTAAACTGTTTTCGAATTGAAGAGTTAGCACCGTCCGCTGCCACCAAAAGCTTAGCAATAATTGGTTCACCTGATTCAAGAGTAACAAATACATCATTTTCACTTTGGTGAATTTGTTGATACCGCGTTTCAAACATCAGGGTCGCTTGACTGTGCTTTTCAAGCTCATTTATCAATGCATAGCGAATAATGTCATTTTCTACAATGTGACCTAACTGAGGTAAATCAAGCTCATCGCTATTAAATGCTATTTTACCAAAGCTATCTTGATCTCGAACATCCATATGGGTGTATGCGCGAGCGCGCTGAGCAACAATTTGTGGCCACACACCAATTGATTCAAATAACGCTTGGCTAGCAAGGCTTAATGCACTGACACGCAAACCATAATCATCACCTGGTAATTGCTGTTTAGCAGCGGCATCAATGACAATGACACTAACGTTAGCTTTTGCTAAACCCAGTGCAAGTGTGAGCCCCACACACCCGCCACCAACTACACATACTTGTGCTTGTTTCATAGTCGTTTACCTTGCTTTACTTGCCCCATCAATTGTTTTGCTAACGGAGCTTTAAATGAAGAACATAAATCCATTGTGAATAAACCGCAGCTGCGGCCGAATGCTAAAACACGAGAGGTGTTTGAAAATAATCGAACCAAGCCATCGGTTAGCGTCATAACAGTATTTATATCTTGGCTTCGCAGCTGAGCGTAATGACGCAAAAATGCATAACTCCCAATCTCATGCTCCCCTTTTGTTAAGTCACATAGTACTTGTATATCACGCAAACCTAAATTAAAACCCTGCCCTGCGATAGGGTGAATAGCATGCCCTGAGTTGCCTATTAATAAGGTGCGATGGCTATAGAGTGAGTCCGCACGGCCATAAACGAGTGGATAGCTGGTGCGTACACCTGCTTTAACAAATTGTCCGGCGCGATAACCAAATGCATTTTGTAGTGCCATAATGAATGCCATATCATCAAGCGCCATATGCTGCTTGATTTGCTCAGGCTCCATACACCATACTAATGAGTAACGGTTCTTGCTCATAGGTAGTAGTGCTATAGGCCCGTGCTCTGTGAAACGTTCAAATGCATGGTCATGATGACCACCCGCCACTTCAATGTTCGCAATAATCGCGCCTTGTGAATAAGGCTCGGTTGTAAAGTTAATATTGACTAATTGTCGCGTTGGGGACTGTGCGCCATCAGCAATGATCACAAGTTTTGCGTTTAACTCAGCCCCCGACTCAAGTGTTAGCTGTGCTGAATCTACTTGGTAATTCAAACTTGCAATGGTGTCAGGACAAAATACTTTAACCGCGGTATTCATTAATTGATTATGTAAAGACCGGCCAAATGGATTAACCTCAACTACATAACCCAAAGCGCTTTGCGCAAATTCATTGCAATCAATATGTGTTTTACCAAAATGACCGCGATCTGACACGCTAACTTGTTTAATAACAGCTGCAAACGAAGCTTGTGGGTCAAATATATTGGCAGTTTGTAAAAATTGCACCGACTGTTGGGCTAGTGCAATACTGCGATCATCAAAACTCGGGTGATAATCATCACTGGGTTGATTCGCTTCAACAACCGCGATAGATAAATCAGATGCGCCACTGGCAAGGCTTAACGCACAACTTGCCCCCGCTAAGCCGCCACCGATTATTACAACATCAAACTGTTCTGCCACGCTTTACTCCTAGGGTTTAGTTAGCCTTTAGGCTCATAAGCGCTTCAATTTCACTGATACTTTTAGGCACACTTTGAGTCAAGTTTTCATAACCTTGCTCTGTAACTAGTAGGTTATCTTCAATACGAATGCCAATACCTTTAAATTGCTCTGGTGCTTTAGCATCAAGACTAATATAAAGCCCAGGCTCAATGGTAAGCACCATGCCAGCTTCAAATGAGCGTTCTTTTTCATCTTGCTTGTAGTCACCAACATCGTGCACATCTAAACCAAGCCAATGACCAAGGCCGTGCATATAAAACGCCTTACACGCTTGGCTAGCCAAAAGCTCGTGTAATTCACCTTGCAGAATACCTAAATCAATTAAGCCTTGAGTAAGTACGATCATTGCGCGTTTATTTGCTTTTGAAAGGCAACCACCAGGTTTAACTTCAATGAATGCAGCTTCTTGAGCAGCTAATACGATATTATAGAGCTGAGCCTGAGGCTCACTGAATTGACCATTTACAGGAAAGGTACGCGTTATATCCGCAGCATAACCTTGTAGCTCACAACCCGAATCAATAAGCACTAAATCACCATCGTTTAACACATCACAATTATCGGTATAGTGTAAAATATTAGCATTATCGCCTCCACCAACAATGGTGCCATAAGCAGGATAACGCGCACCGTTCATCGCATAGTGATGATGTAGCTCAGCCTCTAATTGATACTCAGTCGCGCCCGGTTTAGCAAATTGCATCGCTCGAATATGCCCTTGGGCACTAATTTCACATGCACTGCGCATAATATTCACCTCTGCAGGTGATTTAAATAAACGCATTTCATGGATCAAAGCGCTAATATCTTTAATCGTTGTAGGTGCTTTTAATGTACGGTTACTTCGCAGTGTGCCTAATAATGACCACACTTTGTCATCAAACTTTGGATAACTACCTTGTGCATAAAATAATATCTGCTGGCCGTTCACCAAATTCAATAATTGTTCAGTTAGTTCACTGAGTGCACATGTTTGGTCGAATAAGTAATCTTTTTTCGCTTTTTCAAAACCAATTCGGCGACCATGCCATATCTCCGCAAGTTTATCCTTGTTTAAACAAAACAGTGTGCTTTGCTTATCACTAAGGGTAGATAACACTAATACCGCGTCTGGTTCATTGAACCCTGTTAAGTAATAAAAGTCGCTATCTTGGCGAAAGGCATAGTCAGTATCTCGACTGCGAGTAACTTCGCTAGCAGCAGGGATAATTGCAACACTATTTGGCCCCATAAGCGAAAGCAAGTGTTCTCGACGCGCTTTAAATTCGGCTTTATCAATACACACTGTTGGCATGTTCAACTCTATCTTTGTTGTTTAATGAAGTGTTTTTTTCGTGTCAGTGGTTTGCTCTTTGCCAAGCTCTGCAAAACATAACAATGCTGAAACTCGTACGTACTCAACCACTTCATGAAACGCTTGAGCGTCCTCTTCGGTTTCATCAAACATGGTGTCTAGACGTGTGATTTCACTAAAGTCACTGATCACTTCTTTCACGTCTGCTGACAATTTACCGTAATCTTTTTGTTTTAAGCCAAAACCAAGCATAAAGCCGGCTACCCAAGACACTAAACCATTCGCTTGATCTATTAAGGTTTCATCATCGCTTGGTAAAAATAAGTCAAACTGAAACTCTTCACCACTAAAGCTTTCAACAACCTGCTTATAAATAGTGGCAAAAAAGGTTTTTAGATCATTGCTGAATGCTTGGCCATCATTAAATACATCGCTTAATAACGCTAAGTAATCTTTGGCTTCAATGTTCAAACCACACGCAAGTAAACCGCTGATCACGCCGTGGGCTTCTGCTGGGGAAACAAAAATTTGGTTTTTTTCCAATAGGAGTTGGGCTTGTTGGTAATCTGGTAATTCGCTCATGATTTTTTCTTCACAGTGGTATTTAACTCAATGCTACCACTCGATAAATAGCAACTCCAATTAATTGTATGATTGAGGTCAAAAAGCAAGCCAAAAAGTAAATAGCCAGTTACCAGCGTCGAAAAACCAAGCAAGTGATAGAAGTTTTTTCATTTTGGGGTGTAAGGTTTGGTTTATGTCTTATATACTGGACGTGTTCCCTAGGTTGTTGGAGCTTGGTTAAGTCCCTGAGCCGATAAATTTTATGTTAGGGTTTCTGTTCGTCTACTATTGTGCAAGCTCGGCATGTACCGAGAAGCCTACGGTAAACCGCAGATCCCCGCCCTGAGACCTTATGGTTTCAGGACTAATACCGAGTACCGCATACTTGGGGAACACTTTCTTTACTCTAGCTAGTTATAATCACATTCGGGATTTTTAACGCTTTTTATTTAATTATAAAATCATTACATTAATTTATAATTTTTCCGTATACACCTGCATCACAAAATGTACCTTGTTTATAAATAGCTTTTTTAAGCAGACCTTCATGCTCAAAGCCTGATTTTTCAAGTACCTTGATTGATTGCGTATTCCCAGCAAACACAACAGCATGTAATCTAACTATATCAGTATTTAGCTGCACCTCATTAAACAGTGCGCTTAGTGCCTTAACGGCTATCCCTTTCCCCCAAAATTCTTTTGCTAGCCAATAACCAATCTCTGCTGATTTAGCGTATTCAAACTGTCCAGGTAGAGCGCCAATAGAGCCAGCTAATTGGCCATCCACCTCAATAGCACGGGTTATACCTACTTTACTACCCTCTTCAACCCACCAGCGGGCATCATCAATAGTGTAAGGGGATGGTATTTTAGGGGATAAAAACCGTTTTACATCCGGGTTATTTAAGTAGTTGACGAGTAAAGTTTGATCGTCTGATTTGAACTCTCTTAAACGTAGCATGGTATTCTTTTTTTAGGTGAAAGCTTAAAGTTGGGTTTTATTGAAGTAAGTCGCTTTTTCAAAGTCATTTATATTCATAGCTATATTTTTAATATCAGGAAACATTTCATTTAATTTAGTGACGACCGCTTTAGATAGTACCGCTTTTTGTTCTGTAGTTCGCCCTTGCATTATGTGTGTAAATACATGAATAAATGGCTCTTGCTTATTTCCGACTAAGTAGCTATCAAAGGAGTTAACTCTTACTTTTATATCACTTTCAACAAATAAGTCGGTGCTATGAGCAACCTTGTGTATCGCTTCGTTTAGAGTTGCTTCATCGCATAGCTCTAGAATTGAACTGGCACAATCAATAACAAAGTGCGGCATTAAAAACTCCTTTTGGTTATTTAAAATAAAGCTACTGGTGGTACTTACGTATCATCACTATTTTTCCGTCTTCTACTTCAATAACATCCATAATAGTCTGGCTATATTCTATAGGTTGCTGGTTTTGTGGATGAATACCTTTAGCATGATGACTATATCGGACTGCAAAACCTGAGTTATTAAAAATAAATGTGTCGAGTAATTTGGCTTCATACTCGGTGTGAGCAGCTAAATAAAATGTCATGCCTTTACGCATGTTTTCTTTACCGTCAGGTTCGCGGGTATCATCAGGTTGGAATGGAATATGTTGATTACCTACATCATCACTTAACAACGCCAAAAACGCTTCTAACTCTTTATGCGTCGCGCTCGGCGATTGCGTAGCGACCATCGTTGAGAAGTATTGTTGTGCGAGCGTTTCGAGCTCTTTATTTGCAGCCGTAACACTGACTGATATGCACATTAAAACCACTGAAAATATAGCCGTTATTTTTTTCATCAGGTATTCCATTGTTTAAATTACCTACACCATATAAACAACAAACAAATGAAATGTATAGCTTTATTTTTTAGTATGCAGTTTAAAAAAGCAGATCAGTAAGGTAAAAACTACCGCTAATATAAAGAAAATTAATGAAGGCTCTAACAGACATTGGAAAGTGCGAAAACGATAACTTTAGTTTGATACTTAATACCACGCACACACCCATCAAACTAAACCAAGGGGTGAAAAAGCACAGTAATTTCCACTTTATTAGCATTACGGCTAAGTCATGTAACGCACCACTGATTGCAAACGTGCTGATCACGGCACACCAATGAGGCAAAAATGATGATGTAGGCTTCATCACATAGCGTGACAAATAGTAGCTCCAGATTGGGTTCCAATAGCGCCAAAATAAATAAAAGGATGGCGCACCAAAAGAGCGTTTAAGCATGTTATTCATTGAGCCTTTAGCACCTAAAGACACGCCAGTACGTTTTTTTACATATTGAGCAAGTGTTATATGATTAGCCATATTGACTCTCTGGTTGATGAGGTCTCAGGTTGGCTATTGAATAAAGTAGCCAATCACTAACCATTGCTGGTCCGACTTTTTCAAAGTAACTGTTTCAGTCGACTCAGGTCTATTAGCAAAATCAGTATTAAATTGCAGTAACACATACTCACCTTTTGGTAACTGAGGCAACGAGTCAAACGTTTTACGGTTTACTTGCTCACGGGATTTTACATCACCTAGCGGGGTACGAACTTCACCTAGTTTTGATACCCATAGGTCTTGGCTAACATTTTCTTTAAAGAACGCATCACTTTGCTGCCAACTCAATGCGTAATCACCACTATCGACAACAGCTAACCACTGTTTAGCAACAGGTTGCTCTTCGTTGGCATTCAGGTTAAACGTTGCAACAACCATAAGAAAAAACATAATACAGTGCTTTCTCATCATAACTCCTTGTTAAAAATTAGCAGCTCCAGCCTACTAAAGAGCAGTTAATTATAAAAGCATAATTTATGAACTTTACCCTCGCTAGCTTTACTCACATCCTACTTTTTACTTTATTCGTTGCAACGCTATTAGCGGGATCATCAGGCCAGAAGTGCTTTGGGTATCTACCTTTCATCTCTTTTTGCACTTCGCGGTAACTGGTTGCCCAAAAGTGAGCTAAATCTTGGGTCAACTGCAACGAGCGTTTACCCGGCGATAATAATTCCATCAGTAACGGGAGCTTACCTTGAGCAAGTACTGGAGAGCTTGTCATGCCGTATACTTCTTGCATACGCACGCTGAGTTTTGCAGGGCCATCGAGTTGATATTCAATACGAATATTTGAACCGCTTGGTACGGTTAATCTAAGTGGTAATAGTGACTTCAAAGCCGTTTGTTGTTGCCAATCAAAGCAATTTTGTAACGCCTCAAAGTAGTTAAACTTTTTAAGCTGCTCAAGCGTTTTAATATCTTGAAGGTATACGCCAAGCCAAGTATCGGCTTGGTCAATAAGTGACTGCTCTGTTATAAGTGGGAATTGCTCAGGTAACAGTCTATAAACCAAACTCATGCGAATAAGTAACTGCTGGGCATCGGGTTGCTCATTAAACAATGCAAAACCTTGCTTTTTAAATAAGCTTAGCCATGCTTTGGCACGCTCATTTTTATCAAGCTTTTGCTTACTTGGTTGACAGCTAAGGGTTATAGCACCGAGCTTAACTTCATCTTGATGAATAAAACGTGCTGCTTTTTCGTCAAACTCACAGCGAGTTAGCTCAGTAAATAAATGCGGTAAATATTCCTCAAGCGCAAATGGGCTCAACGCTGTTGCTGCAAATATCCGCCCACCTTTATGGCCGCCCATCGTTGCTATTGCTAGATATTCATCGTTGTGCCAATAATCGCTATTTAGTTCAGCGCCAGCGCCATTAGCGAGTAAGTAACCATTTCCTCTTTTTTTTGCAATGCGATCAGGATAAGCCAGCGCCACCAGCACGCTGAGGTACTCGGTATTTAACTCACTTTTATCATCGCTCACCTTTAAACGGTTTTGCCAATATTTAAGCTGCTGTTTAAATACGGGATGGGGTCGTTGCTGCATACTGTGCAAAGCAACATTAAGCTCAGCAGCGCAATTAACGCGGCTTTCTAATAAGGCGACCAAATAAATGGCTAAACGATAAATCCCCGCATTTTGTGTTTCAAGCTGCTGCGCTTTTAATAACATGTGTGCCAAGCGAATATCAGCACCAAACGTCAGCATTTTACTGCCTAAAACACTCAGCTTTCCCTTATCATCAACCGCTTCTAACATTTGCAGTAAACTTAGCGCTTGGCTGCATTGCTGCTCAGTTGGTTTATCAAGCAAGGTTAACTCGCTGATATCAGCGCCCCAGAGCTTTGCCTCGAGTATGAGCTGACTTATATCTGAGGTGAGAATTTCAGGGTTATCGTGGCTATTACGCCGCTCAAAGGTTTGCTTGGAGCCCAACCTGTAAACCACGCCGGGCTCAATACGCCCTGCACGTCCTGCCCGTTGTACTGCTGATGAGCGAGAGATACTTTGTGTGGTGAGCTCTGTTACCCCAGTTTTTAAATTAAAGCTGGCAGCACGGCGTTTACCACTATCCACAACAATGCGAATGCCTTCAATGGTCAAGCTGGTTTCAGCAACATTAGTGGTTAGCACGACTTTACGCTTCCCTTTATCTGCAGGAGCTATGGCTGCTTGTTGCTGATTTTTATCTTGCTCACCAAACAGGGTAAACACCTCACAATCTGCCGGTAAATCATTAAGCGCTTGTTGCACACGCACTATTTCACGTTGCCCTGGTAAAAACACCAGTGCGCTGCCGGTTTGCTCATTGAGTGCTTGTTTAATTATGCTGGGTATTTCTTCAAGCCAGCGGCTTTCATCTTTTATTGGAGTGTACACTTCGTCAATTGGGTAACTGCGGCCAAGTGATTCTATTATCGGGCAAGCAAAAAAATCGGAATAACGCTCGGTATCAAGTGTTGCCGACATAAGTAAAATAGTTAAGTCTTCGCGCAGTGCAGCTTGTGTTTCAAGTGCAAACGCCAAGGATGTATCTGCAGCAATTGAGCGCTCATGAAATTCATCAAATATCAGTAAATCAACATCACTTAGTTCTGGGTCATTTTGCAGCATCCGCGTGAGCATGCCCTCAGTGACAATCTCAAGCCGAGTATTTGCACTTACTTTACTTTCGCCTCGCACCCGAAGCCCTACACTCTGCCCAACAGGTTCATCTTGGCAACGAGCTAAATAACTTGCAATATTACGCGCAGCTAAACGTCGTGGTTCAAGCATTACAATACGTTTATAGTGCCCATCACGCATTAAGTTTAGTGGCAACCAAGTTGACTTACCCGCACCAGGTGGAGCTTGCAGCAAAGTAATAGGATTAGCTTTTAATATTGCAGTGAGTTGTTGATATATATCTTGAACCGGCAGCACGACAATTTTCTCTCAATGACTTTGCGCCATTGTAGCAAAAACTACAGCAAACGGTTTCTACTGTGAATTACAAGTCAGAAAAAATTACAAAAATGAGGTATATTTTTTAAAGTCTTTATAACTCCCAAACCTACTCAGCCGTAACAAGAATTCATAATCAACTGATAATTCGTGATTAAATATTTTTATTTAGGATTGGTATAAGCCTTGCTCCTTTAGAAGTGAAAGTAAATTCATTAACCACTATAAGGAGCTAATTATGAACAGTGATCGTATCGAAGGTAATTGGAAAGAACTTAAAGGTAAAGCGCAACAAAAATGGGGCGACTTAACTAATGACGACTTAGACAAAATCGAAGGTAGCCGTACTGAACTGGTTGGTAAAATCCAGCAGAAATATGGTAGATCTAAAGAAGAAGCCGAGCGCGAAGTTAACGACTTTGAAAAAAGTCACTAATATATAACCGCTTAGCAAAAAACCGCCGTTTGGCGGTTTTTTATTTTTACATATAACTTTTATTTATTGCTCACCACGTTTTCAAATAATAACTGCTTATCGTCTTTATATACTTCAAGCCAACCTGAAGGTGAGGTATCACAGCCAATTACTGTTACTTGCAGTACATAGCTGTATCGGCCATTTTTAAACGTATAGTTATGGTTATCACCACAGCTCTGAAAACTCACATCAAATTTGAACGAAAAACCACCCTATAGGATTAAATAATTACAATATCGAAATATTAGTTTTAATATTTGTTTTTACTATCAAATGTCCCCTTTGTATATACTCTCGATAGTTATTAATTGCGTCTTTGTCCCAAGTTAAAACGTTTTCATTTGCCGATAATCCAACCCAAGCGTTGCGTTGGTTTTCTTTAGCTAAATACAACCCACCATCCGCTAGTTCAACAACTTGCTCCCAAGAAAAGTCTTGCGGTGAATCTTTTACAAACGGATAGTTTGCAAACCCTATCGAGCAAGTTATGGTAAGTTTCTCTCCGGATAATGAAACAAATGGATGTGCAGACACTTCCTGTCTAATTTGTTCAAACATTTTCGCCGAATCATGGTATTTATTTGAGCTAATAAATAAAAACTCTTCACCACCCCAACGTATTAACAAGTCTTCGCTAGTACGGTACTTTTTTAAGATCGACGAAAACTGTTCTAATACCTGATCACCCACATTATGCCCATAGGTATCATTAATTTTTTTAAAGTGATCGATATCAATAAGAGCAAAAACTAGATTGGATTGCTTTTCTAGTACGCTATTTATAGCATTGTATAGGTAATGCCTGTTATTTAATCCGGTAAGGCTATCTGTGAAACTGAATGCTTTTAAACGTTCATTACTTTTAGCAAGTTCAGCCGTTCGCTCATCAACTCGTTTCTGTAATTTCACCAAGTATCGTTGATTCTGCCAACGCCAATAGATAAAGCCCATTGCCCCAAAAAATAAAACAACAGCTAAAATCCACTTTTGTTGCTCTAGTTTATGATTCTCAAACAACTGCTCTTGCTGTAACAAACGTTGCTCTTTTAACGCATTATCTTTACTCAACACTTGTAATTTTTGGCTTTGAATATCAAAATTATAATGGGCTTCAAGTTGTAGTAACTTATTATTGCGGCGCTGAAGGTTAAATGTTTTTTTGCTGAATGTATGAAGAGCTAGATATTCATACGCAAGTTTATACTGTTTGAGTTGCCTATACGCCATTGCAACCAAGTACTGTAGTTGTGCTCGCTCTTCTAGAAAACGGGTATTAGGGTTTTGATTTAATTGTTTTACTGCTATTTTGGTAGCCTGCAAAAAATTACCTTTTTGCAGATTTAAATTTGCGAGCGCTAGGTAATATTGAAGTTTCATCTGCCCTGGTGCGCTATCAATAAAAGACGAATCTACGTTTTTCAATGCTGTATCTGCTGCAACGTCTTTTCCTAACTTTAATAAAATAGTTGCATGATTAACTGAAACATCAAAGTGTATTTTGGCATTACTGTTAACTAGGTTTAATGCTTTCTTACTCGACTCTAATGCTTGATAATAACTCCCCATAGCTAAATATATTTTACTTTGCCAAAGATACATAAGCGCAGTGTAGTCACTTTGTTCTTTCTCATAGAAATCGATAGCGTTTTGAAGATATTCTAAAGCTGAACTAAATTTATCTAACTCTAGCTGTAAATTCGCCAAATGGAGATATGCCCAAGCTATATAAATTTCATTATTATATGATTTCGCTAAAGATAAAGCTTGGTAGTTTAACTTAAGACCTTGTTCGTAAGATCCATAGCGACGTTTTATTTTGGCTTCTAATAAGTAAGTTTCAATTTCTATATCATTGGATTTTTGTGATACAGCTAAAGTTCTTAACTGCGGTAAATATTGCATGATAGAGAAGTTATCATCAGCAGCAATATCCTTTTTGAGTTTCTTATAATAAAACTCCAGCTTTTCTTGTGAGCCATACCCTAACTCTTGCTCAGTTTGTGAATAAACAGAGCCACTAAAGAAAGACATTGCGATGATGAGAAATAAATAAACTTTAATCATTAATTTTAGGAGCTATCATTTGCTGGTTAATTATTTGCCAACCACTTGTCGCTTCATTAATAAAACCTGATTGCTTCAAAGCTTTAGTAATTACTCCTCGGTGTCTTAATATTTTCAATCCTTTCTCCAATGCAGCAATTACTTTTTTACCTTCTGGGTGAGTTTTACTGACAATAAAATGGCGTGTATCTGGCAGGACAACTTTAACATTTTTAATAGGAGTAAAATGTTTACCTTCATAATTCAATTCAAGCTCTTCACCCACGCTAAAATTAATCATCATTGCGTCTACTATATGCGCATCAACCATAGCAAGCATATCTTCCCACTTACCAATATGGCTTATCATTGTGATCGGTGAATTACTTAATGCTAACCAGTCCACTCGCCACCGCGGATTCACAACAACCGTTAAGTCACTCAATTTTAAATTATCAGTTTCTTTTTTATTATTAACTGAAACAAATAAACCCGCTTGATATTCTCCAAGATTGATTATTGGTTCGCTAATATAAAGTGAGCCTTTAAAATCAAGTAATTCATCATGCCAAACAGTTCTCGCTAACATTAAACTTTTACCATCAATTATTGCATCAAACTCAGACGCACTCGCTTGGGGCTTAGAACGAAATGTTACAGGTCGAGTTTCTCCCCCTAAGTAGAGTGCTTGTTGTAATAATATTCTTTCAATAATTTCTAGGTGAGTTCCGTTAGTTGTAGGATAAAAGCTATCAACTTCCATTACCTCACGCCCATTTAAAAAAGAGAGATAACGCTTATCAAAATTTTCACTATGTACAACATCAATCGCGAATGCTGATTCAGCTTTTACCCCATTAAAACACAAGAGTAACAAACATAGAAAACACCTCATAAACGATACCTTAAAAACAAAAAAGCCACCAAAACGAATCGTACTAGTAGCTTTTATTATAGATTAAAAACTGTTAAATAGCTCTATTGTGGCTCATACCCCAAGTTGGGCGATAACCATCTTTCAGCTTCTGCTAGCGTCATGTTGGTTCGCTTGGCGTAATCTTCCACCTGATCTCTTTGTACTGCGGCTACGGCGTAGTATTTAGCCTCTGGGTGAGAGAAATACCAACCTGATACTGCGGCGCCTGGCCACATGGCGTATGAGCTGGTGAGTTGCATGCCAATGCGCTTTTCGGTATCAAGTAGCTCCCAGATTTTCTTTTTCTCAGTATGCTCAGGGCACGCAGGGTAGCCAGGGGCTGGGCGAATACCTTGGTAGTTTTCACGGATAAGCTCATCGTTCGATAAGTTTTCATCCGGTGCAAAACCCCAATACTCTTTACGTACTTTCTCGTGTAAGTACTCGGCAAATGCTTCAGCGAGCCGGTCGGCAACCGCTTTGACCATAATTTTATTATAGTCATCTTGCTTGGCGTCAAAGGCATCGGCTAAGTCATCTTCTTCAAGCCCGCCAGTTACCGCAAACGCACCAAAGTAATCAGGTGTGCCTTTGGGCGCGATGTAATCCGCTAAACAATAATTCGCAAAGTCCGTTTTTTCAGTTTGCTGACGTAAATGGCACGATGTAGTTAGTAACTCAGTTCGGCTTTCGTCGGTGTAGATTTCAATGTCATCGCCTACGCGGTTAGCTGGGAATAAACCAATGACTCCAAGCGGCTGTAAGCCACCTGATTGTTCAAGCTCGTCGAGCATCTCATTGGCGTCTTTAAATAAACTTTGTGCTTGCTCGCCGACAACTTCATCAGTCATTATACGTGGGTATTTACCCGCGATTGACCAGGTCATAAAATATGGCGTCCAGTCTATGTACTTACGAAGTGTCGCAATTGATACATCTTTAAACTCTGTCACACCAAGTTTTTTCGGCACTGGTGGTGTGTAGTTATCCCAATCAAGTTGGGCTGCGTTATCACGAGCACGTTGAATTGTCACCGGTTTTGAACGTGGTTTTTTACGTGCTTGCTGCTCACGTACTTTTACATATTCAGCTTGTGTTTTCGCTAAAAAGGCAGGTTTTAGTTCTTTTGATAATAAGTTTGAAACCACCCCCACAGCCCGGCTGGCGTTATTTACATATACCACGCCTTTATCATATTGCGGCTCTATTTTTACTGCTGTATGAGCCTTTGATGTGGTCGCGCCACCAATTAATAACGGTAGTTCAAAACCGCGACGCTTCATTTCTTTGGCAACGTGTACCATTTCATCAAGCGATGGGGTAATAAGGCCTGATAGACCAATAATATCGGCTTTTTCATCTATCGCTGTTTGCAGTATTTTTTCTGCCGGTACCATTACACCTAAATCAATTACTTCGTAGTTATTACATTGCAGAACAACGCCCACGATGTTTTTACCTATGTCGTGCACGTCACCTTTAACGGTAGCCATTACAACTTTACCGTTAGTGGCGCCTTCTTCTTTTTCAGCTTCAATGAATGGGTCAAGGTATGCCACAGCACGCTTCATTACCCGGGCTGATTTTACCACTTGAGGTAGAAACATTTTACCCGCGCCAAATAAATCACCTACCACGTTCATGCCATCCATTAATGGCCCTTCGATAACGTGTATGGGTTTATCGGCACCCGCGCGGCATTCTTCGGTGTCTTCGTCTATGTATTCGGTAATACCTTTTACAAGCGCATGTTCAAGACGTTTTTCAACAGGCCACGTACGCCATTCTAAATCTTCAACACGCTCAGTTTGTGCCATACCTGAGAACTTAGGCGCAAGCTCTACTAAACGCTCACCGGCACCTGAGTCGGTATTTAAAATAACGTCTTCAACGGCTTTACGTAGCTCATCTGGTATATCATCATAAACGGCAAGTTGCCCTGCGTTGACTATGCCCATATCCATGCCTGCTTTTATGGCATGGTATAAAAATACCGAGTGAATCGCTTCACGTACAGGGTTGTTACCACGGAACGAGAACGATACGTTTGATACCCCACCCGACACTTTACAATGGGGTAAGTTTTGCTTGATGCGACGCGTGCCTTCAATAAACTCGACCGCGTAGTTATCATGCTCTTCAATACCTGTGGCAACCGCAAAGATATTTGGGTCGAAAATAATATCTTCCGGTGGGAAGCCTATTTCATCAACTAAAATACGGTAACTGCGCTCACATATTTCAAACTTACGATCTGCGGTGTCTGCTTGGCCATCGATATCAAACGCCATAACAACGGCAGCAGCGCCAAAGCGTTTAATAATTTTGGCTTGGCGTTTAAATGGCTCTTCACCTTCCTTTAGTGAGATTGAGTTAACAATCGCCTTGCCTTGAATACACTTTAAGCCCGCTTCAATCACTTCCCATTTAGAGGAATCAACCATGATGGGTACTTTAGAAATATCAGGCTCTGAGGCAATTAAGTTTAAAAACTTCACCATCGCGGCTTTTGAGTCCAGCATGGCTTCGTCCATGTTGATATCAATTACCTGTGCGCCATTTTCAACTTGTTCGCGGGCAACATTAAGGGCGGTTTCATAGTCTTCTTCCATGATCAATCGCTTGAACATGGCTGAGCCGGTTACATTGGTACGCTCACCGACGTTAGTAAATACTGCAATTTGTTGTGTCATGTCGGTTTCCTAATTTAAGTTACACGCTTCAAGGCCAGATAAGCGCATGCGCACTTCAAGCTCAGGTAATACACGAGGTTTAACCGCTTCAAGGCCTTTAGCAAACGCTCTAATATGAGCAGGTGTTGTACCGCAGCAACCGCCAACAATATTTATAAAACCCGATTTGCCCCAATCAATGATCTCAACAGCCATTTCAGGCGCTTCTAAATCGTATTCACCAAATTCATTAGGTAAGCCTGCATTAGGGTGAACAGAGACAAAGGTTTCGCACACCCGTGATAACTCTTCTACATATTGGCGTAATAAATCAGGGCCTAGTGCGCAGTTAAGGCCAATAGAAATAGGCTTAATATGACGGATTGAATTATAAAACGCTTCGGTAGTTTGCCCTGAAAGCGTGCGCCCTGATGCATCAGTAATGGTACCTGAGATCATCACCGGTAATGTACGCCCTGCTTGCTCAAACGCTTCTTCAACAGCGAATGAGGCTGCTTTGGCGTTTAAGGTATCAAAAATAGTCTCTATCAAAATTAAATCAACGCCGCCTTCCATTAAAGCAAGGGTAGACTCAACATACGCCGTGACTAATTTATCAAAGGTGATATTACGATAACCTGGGTCATTTACATCAGGTGAAATAGAACAAGTTTTTGACGTTGGTCCAAGTACACCAGCCACATAACGTGGTTTATCAGGATTTTTAGCGGTGAACTCGTCACAAATATTGCGTGCTAACTTGGCTGACTCGAGGTTTACCTCACGGCTGATACTTGCCATGTCGTAATCTTCCATTGAGACAGTGGTCGAGTTAAAGGTATTGGTTTCAATAATATCGGCACCAGCATTTAAAAAGCCACGGTGAATATCAGCAATTATTTTAGGCTGAGTCAGGCTTAACAAGTCGTTATTGCCTTTAATTAATACATGCCAGTCTTTAAAACGCTCACCACGGTAGTCTTCTTCTTCTAATTTATGCTCTTGGATCATGGTGCCCATAGCGCCGTCGAGGATTAAAATTCGCTGTTTGAGCGCCTCGGTTAATTCTGCATATTTATTCACTGTATTACTCGGCATAGTTGTTAGTCCTTACTGCTTGGCTAACGAGATTAATATCATAAGGTGTGGTTTGATACACATAGTAATTTAACCAATTCGAAAATAACAAGAAAGCATGGCTTTGCCAGGTTTTCGACGGCTCGTTATCTGGGTTGTTATCGGGAAAGTAATTTTCAGGCATAGCGGCGTTGGGCTCTTTTGCAAGGTCACGTTGGTATTCGCCCTTTAATGTGTCGGCATCGTATTCTGGATGACCTGTAATATACACCTGACTCCCCGACTTGTTCTTAAGTAAGTAAGCACCCACCTGCTCTGAGCCTGCCAATACAACTAAATCTTCGCAGGCGTTAATTTTTTCAATATCAATGTAGCCAAAACGAGAATGTGGCACCACAAAGGTATCATCAAAACCACGTGTAAGCGCGGCGTGTTCAAAGTAGCAATGATGAGTAAATACACCACTGAGCTTCTTCGGTTTTAATTCGCGCTTTAAACCATAATGGTGAAACAACCCTGCATGTGCCGCCCAACACGAAAACAAGGTTGATGTTACATGTTGCTCAGCCCAATCGAGTATCACTTTGAGCTCATCCCAATAAGCGACATCGTCGTATTCTAAATGCGCAAGCGGTGCGCCGGTAACTAACATAGCATCGTAGTTGTTGTCTTTTACTTCTGAGAAATAACGGTAAAAGGTGTCTAGGTGCTCTTCAGAATTACTGCTGCTGCGGTGAGTATCTAACCGTAACAGCTCAACATTTACTTGCAGCGGTGAGTTTGCCAGTAAGCGAATAAACTGTACTTCGGTTTCAACTTTATTCGGCATTAAGTTTAAGATGGCCAGTCGCATCGGGCGAATTTCTTGTGTTTTCGCACGGGTTTTTGGCATTACAAATACGTTTTCTTGACGTAACTTTGCAATTGCAGGCAATTCATCTTTCACTGTAATAGGCATTCATTCACTCCAAGCATTATTTTAACCAATGGCTAATTATGAACGGTTAGCAGTAAATTTCAACCTCTAGATGTATAGATGTCTAAATGAATTTAGTATATCGCCTATTTCCTTAAAAACACAGGGCTCACGTTGCTGATTCGTTGACTGTTTAGGCTATGAGACTCTACAATAAGCCATCATAATTTTATTTATAATTCGAAGGCTTTTTCCATGGTTTTACCAGATAAGTTTATTTTCTCGATGAGTCGAGTATCGAAAGTAGTGCCACCTAAGCGCACTATTTTAAAAGATATCTCATTGCATTTTTTCCCTGGCGCAAAAATTGGTGTACTTGGCTTAAACGGCTCGGGTAAATCAAGCTTACTACGTATTATGGCTGGCGTTGATCAAGAGTTTGAAGGTGAAGCACATCCTCAACCGGGTATTAAAATTGGTTACTTACCGCAAGAGCCGGTACTTGATGAAAGCAAAACCGTGCGCGAAACAGTTGAAGAGGCAGTAAGTGAAGTTAAAAACGCACTAAGCCGTCTTGATGAAGTGTATAACGAATACGCGATGGAAGACGCTGACTTCGACGCGCTAGCCAAAGAGCAAGGTCAACTTGAGGCGATCATTCAAGCCCATGACGGCCACAACATTGATAACGTATTAGAACGTGCTGCTGATGCGCTGCGTCTGCCACCTTGGGATGCTAAAGTTGAAGTGTTATCAGGTGGTGAGCGTCGTCGTATCGCTATTTGTCGTTTATTACTTGAAAAGCCAGATATGCTTATCCTCGATGAGCCAACTAACCACTTAGATGCTGAATCAGTTGCATGGCTTGAGCGATTCTTACATGATTACGAAGGCACCGTTGTGGCGGTAACGCATGACCGTTACTTCCTAGATAACGTAGCAGGTTGGATTTTAGAGCTTGACCGTGGTGAAGGTATCCCATGGGAAGGTAACTACTCTTCTTGGCTTGAACAAAAAGATGCACGTTTGCAGCAAGAGCAAAAATCTGAAAAAGCCCGTCAAAAATCAATTGCGCAAGAACTTGAATGGGTACGTTCGAACCCGAAAGGTCGTCAAGCTAAGTCTAAGGCGCGTATGGCGCAGTTTAGTGAGTTACAACACTCTGATTACCAAAAGCGTAACGAAACCAATGAGCTATTTATTCCACCTGGCCCGCGTTTAGGCGACCAAGTGATTGAAGTTAAAAATTTGAAGAAGAGCTTTGGTGACCGCGTACTCATTGATGACTTAAACTTCACCATGCCTAAGGGCGCTATTGTGGGTATTATCGGTGCCAATGGTGCGGGTAAATCGACCCTGTTTAAAATGCTAAGCGGTGAAGAAAAGCCAGATAGCGGCGATATCACCATTGGTGAAACAGTTGAGCTTGCTACAGTTGATCAATTCCGTGGCAACATGGACGACAGTAATACGGTTTTCCAAGAAATCGCTGACGGCCAAGATATGCTTAAAATTGGCAACTTTGAATTCCCAAGCCGTGCTTACGTAGGCCGCTTTAACTTTAAAGGCAATGACCAACAAAAGTTTGTTAAAGACCTATCTGGTGGTGAGCGTAACCGTTTACATTTAGCTAAGTTATTAAAGGCTGGCGGCAACGTTATCCTGCTGGATGAGCCAACCAATGACTTGGACGTTGAAACATTACGTGCGCTTGAGAATGCAATTTTAGAGTTCCCGGGTAATGTAATGTGTATTTCGCATGACCGTTGGTTCTTAGATCGTATTGCTACGCACATTCTTGATTACCGTGATGAAGGCCAAATTAACTTCTTTGATGGTAACTACACCGAATATGAAGAATGGTTAAAGAAAACCCTCGGTGCAGCTGCAGCGCAACCGAAGCGTATTAAATACAAGAAAATTGGTTAGGTTCTAGGTACTAGGTACTAGGTACTAGGTACTAGGTACTAAACATATTTTAAGCCCTGCATTTATGCGGGGCTTTTTATTTCAAATGAGCAAAACCCACTCTCAATTAGTAAATTATTGACTATAATATGAGCTCCTGTATTCATTACTGGGTCTTAACTTTTATGGATAATCGTCGCCAATATACTCGCGTGTTGTTTTCTACTCCCGCAACACTTTTAATAAACGATCAAAAGTACAATTGTGAATTACTCGATGTATCACTCAATGGTGTATTGATTAGCCACCCCAATGGCTTAAAAGCTGACAAACACCAATCAGCTGAACTTGCCTTTACCTTGCCTGATAGCCAAGTAAGCATTGCTATGGCGGTTGAGATTAGTCATATTGAGCCTCTGCACTTTGGTTTGCATTGTACTCATATAGATATTGATAGTATTACGCATTTAAAACGTTTGGTAGAGCTTAATTTAGGTGATGACGCGATATTACACCGTGAACTCGCAATGCTTATCCACACTCCACAAAAATAGACTATCTGCTGTAACTTGATTACCATGGCGTAAATTATTAAAAATGCGCTGTTATGACTTTAAACCCACACTTGCCTCTGGTTTATCATCCAAATTACTCATTTAACTTTGATCCTAAACACCGCTTTGTGATGAGTAAATTTGCTAATTTATATCAGCACGTAAAACAGCTAGGGCTCGTTAATAACAATTTAACTCAACCAAGGCTCGGTAGTCCAGATGATCTTGAGCTCGTCCACTGCGCAAATTATTTAGCTGACTTATGGCATAATAATCTCGAAGAAAAAGCCCTAAGACGCATTGGTCTACCTTGGTCAGAACCACTTATAGCCCGTACTTTTACAGCGCCACTTGGCACTCTTGAAACAGCACGTCTTGCGCTTAAAAGTGGTATCGCCTGCCACTTAGCTGGCGGGACTCATCATGCGCATACAGATTTTGGTTCAGGATTTTGTATGGTGAACGACCTTGCTTTTACAGCACAAACCCTTATACAAAACCGTGAAGTGACCAATGTACTTATTTTTGACCTCGACGTACACCAAGGTGATGGCACCGCAGCAATGCTTACTCACCAGCCTTATGTCTATACTTGCTCAATTCACTGCGAAAAGAACTTCCCATTTAGAAAGTCCCCCAGCGATTTAGATATTGGTCTGGCAAATAACATGCAAGACGATGAATACCTAGGTGTAGTAGATGACACATTGCAATTTTTGCTTAAGCAGCTCAACCCCGATTTAGTGCTTTATGATGCCGGTGTTGATATATGGCAAGAAGACGGTTTAGGTAAACTCGACATAACCTGGCAAGGTATTGAAAAACGAGATAACTTGGTTCTAAAACGCTGTATTGAGCATAATACACCAGTGGCAACCGTGATTGGTGGCGGCTATGACCGAGACCATTTACGTCTCGCCCAGCGCCATGCCATTGTTGTAGAGCAAGCAGCACGTTTTTAATCATGTTAGTACAAATTTAAGCTACACTTTAAACCTATAAATTAATTGAGGTTATTATGCGATTTTTATTTTTTATGTTGCTGCTAGGACTACCAACTGTAGCGTATTGCGAGGAAGAGACAAAAGAATTACCACCTATAAACCCAGCTTATAATGCAGAACATGCCATGGCATTGGTGAATCAGGGTTCACGTATTTTTGCCGTCAATCTTCCCACATACAAACAACCTCACGATGTGCAAATCGTATACAAAATAGAAAACCCCGATGTCGCTTTTTTAAATGTTGTAAGAGGTGCAGAACTGATAACAATTAAGCCTAAGCCATTTAATATCCAACGTTTAATACGTGATGAAGAGATTACAATCACTGCTGATGTGTATAACGGTGATTACCGCCGCGATGGCATCTTAGTATATAAAAATCGCACCATAGAAATGAGTAAACGCCTCTATGCACGAGAGCTGAACTATTTAGCTGAGTCATCGCAATGGCAAGATTATGATTTAATCACTTTAAAAGAAAATGAGCGCATTTACATTCATAAAATAAGTCAGGCTCCTAGCTATAACCACCTTATTTATGTTGATCTAACCAGTGCCTGTTTGCAAAAATTCCGTACTTCTAAACGTGTGCCAAAAGAAAGCGAGTTAACCTATAAATTCATTAACTGCGGCACTTTAAAGCCACTTTATTTTGATAGCGAAGACTTGCAATTAGAAAACTAACACATAAAGAAAAAAGGCTCCTCGGAGAACTCAGAGCCTTTGTTAACTTTGGAATAAAATTGGTTTTAATTAAGTACAAATAATTGGGATGGCACACTTTGGTAATCAACTGCCATAGCAATGCTCAAAGCAGTAATATTAAGGATTGAAAACGCAAACACTTGGCGCGCCCATCCACTAATATCAATATTGCGGCGATAACCTCTTAGTGCCATTAATAACCACCAAAAGCTAGTGGTGCAAGCAACCGCTAAAAACGCCATACCGGTATAACCGCCAATTGTTAAGAGCATCACCACTAACGCATATACGGCGATATATAACACAATATGGTGCTTTGCTTTATCAATACCGTGCGCTACTGGCAGTACTGGAATGCGTGCAGCTTGGTAGTCTTTATAGCGAAAAATAGCAATTGCGTAAGAATGTGGCATTTGCCATAAACTAAACATTACCAGTAAAATTAATGCGCCAACATCAAATTGTGCTGTCACGGCGCAATAGCCCACAACAGGGGGGGCAGCGCCTGATAAACTCCCTACAAATGTGCCATACACTGAGCAACGCTTCATGTATAAGCTGTAAATCCCTACATATATCACATAACCAAAAGCAGCAAAAAAAACGGCAATCCAGTTAGTAAAAATTACTAGTAGAGCAAAACCTAATACCCCAAGCGCAGTAGCATGTAGTAAAGCTGCTTTAGCTGACATTTCACCGGTTACAGTCACCCGTGTTTTAGTACGCGCCATAAACCTATCAATATCACGGTCAATCACATTATTAATCGCACAACCTGAAGCTACGACCAAAGATAAACCCACTAATGTTGCAAGCATTAACCAGCCATCAATACTCCCTTGCGAAGCAAGTAAAAAACCACCCGCAACCGAGATGACATTGCCCATAATAATACCGGGTTTAGTGACCTTTAAGTAACGACGAAACATCTTCTGTCCCCTTTTCTTTTCTGTTAACAATGTACTAACTGGGGGCTAGTACATCATCATGGCGTTCGATTCGTAGATGATCCACACCGACAGCCCTACCACCATCACGATGATCAAAGCACTAAAAATAAACGATAATGAGCTCGCTTTACCCTCCTCAGTTTTAAAGTTCAGATGTAAGAAGTATTTTAAGTGCACCCAAATTTGCACAATGGCCATTATGACGATGCAGGCAAAGGTCGTTGGCTTTGAGAGCGTACCATTCATGACCGCCCAAAATGGAATCACCGTCAGTACAATCGATAAAACAAAACCAATTAAATAATCTTTAACGCTGCCATGTGTAGCTGCATTGTCGCTTTGTGTTTGTAGCTCGTTTAAAGCATGAGATTCACTATGGCTCATTACATTACCCCCATTAGATATACAACGGTGAAAACACAAATCCATACCACATCTAGAAAATGCCAAAACAAGCTGAGGCAACTTAAACGGGTAACGGTGGCAGACTTTAGACCCCGCCGTGATATTTCAATCATCATCGTTGCCATCCAAATTAAACCTGCCGTCACATGCAAGCCGTGTAAGCCAACTAATGAGAAGAACGCAGATAAAAAAGCACTCTGCTGTGGGCCATTACCATGAGTAATTAAGTGATTAAACTCATAAATTTCCATAGAGATAAACACAGCACCTAAAGCAAAAGTAGCCGCTAACCACGCTAACGTCGCGGCCTTTTTCTGGGCACGGGCAAAGATCATCGCAAAACCAAAGGTGATACTACTTAAAAGTAATGCTGCGGTTTCAAGCGCTACAAAATCCAGTTCAAAAATGTCTTTGCCTGACACACCACCAGCGGTATTCATATAAAGAACAGCATAAGTGGCAAAAAATGAGGCGAATAATAAGCAGTCGGTCATTAGATAAAGCCAAAAACCAAATACCGTGTCACCACCGGTATCATGATGCTCGTGAGCATGGGCATCATGATTGATGATATTCATATCAGTAGGGATCGAACTCATGCGCTGAACTCCTTACCTTGGTTAAATGTTGTTGCACTGGCATTATGTGCACTTTCAATTTCAAGAATTTCTTCTGGTTGCACATAGTAATCAATATCGCTGGTGTAACAGCGTTTAAAGAATACCGCGGCTCCAGCAATAACACCGACAATTGCCAACCACCAAATATGCCAGATCATGGCAAAACAGAATGTGGTAAAACAGGCACTCATCATCACCCCTGCCGAGGTGTTTTTTGGCATGTGGATTGGCGCATAACTCGACTTTTGCTGATACGCTTGGCCTTTCTCTTTCATGTCTGTCCACGTATCTATGTCGTGAACATGTGGGATCGTTGCAAAGTTATAGTACTGTGGTGGTGATGAGGTAGACCACTCAAGCGTATGACCATTCCACGGATCACCTGTTGTATCTTTTAATGCTTCGCGGTTTTTAAAGCTAACAAACAGCTGCACCACTTGAAATACAATGCCGAACATAATAATCACCGCTCCAACAAAGGCGATATATAACCAGATATTCCAATCAGGGTTGTTAGAGTGATTTAAACGTCGTGTCATTCCCAAAAAACCAAGCACATACAAAGGCATAAATGCAACAAAGAAACCGACTAACCAGCACCAGAATGACGCTCTACCCCACCCTTCATGAAGTTTAAAGCCCATAGCTTTAGGAAACCAAAAAGCAAAACCTGCTAAGTAACCAAATACCGCACCACCTATAATCGTGTTATGGAAATGTGCAATTAGAAACAAACTATTGTGTAAGACATAGTCAGCGCCAGGAATAGCAAGTAATACACCTGTCATACCACCTACTGTAAAGGTGACCATAAAACCTAGCGTCCATAGTACTGGCACGGTAAACCGTAATCGACCACGGTAAATAGTAAATAGCCAATTAAATAACTTCACACCGGTGGGTACCGCAATCACCATGGTCATTACCCCAAAGAAGGCATTGACATTAGCGCTCGATCCCATAGTAAAAAAGTGATGTAGCCACACGATGAAGCCCAAAATTGAGATAGCACCACTGGCATAAACCATAGATTTATACCCAAATAAACGCTTACCAGTAAAGGTAGAGATGACTTCGGAAAAAATACCAAAAGCAGGTAAAATCAATATATACACCTCAGGGTGACCCCAAGCCCAGAACAGGTTGATATACATCATGGCGTTACCGCCCGCTTCATTAGTAAAAAAGTGAAAATCTAAATAGCGATCCAGTGTTAGCATAGTCAGCACAGCTGTTAATATTGGGAATGACGCAGCGATTAAGATATTTGCCCAAGTGCATGTCCAAGTAAAAATTGGCATTTGCATTAAGCGCATTCCAGGTGCACGCATTTTAAATACAGTGACTAAGAAATTTACTGCTGTTAACAACGTACCAATACCCGATATTTGTAATGCCCAAATATAATAATCGACCCCGACCCCCGGGCTAAAGGACATCTCCGATAATGGCGGATAGGCCACCCAACCAGTTCTTGCAAACTCCCCACAAAATAGAGAAATATTAATTAATATTGCTCCACCTGCGGTTAACCAAAAACTTAAGTTATTTAAAAATGGAAAGGCCACATCACGAGCACCAATTTGCAAGGGCAAAATAATGTTCATTAAACCAATCATAAATGGCATCGCCATAAAGATGATCATAATCACACCGTGAGCTGTAAATATTTGATCGTAATGCTCTGGTGGTAAATAACCCGGTGCACCACTTGTCGCGAGCGCTAACTGTGCTCGCATCATAATGGCATCAGAAAAACCACGAAAAAGCATAATAAGCGCAAGAATGATATACATTACACCTAAGCGTTTATGATCAATCGAGGTGATCCAATCGTGCCATAGCACACCCCATTTGTTATATTTTGTAACCAATGTAGCTATTAATGCTGCTGCAATCACTACTACCGCCATTGTCACCATTAAAATGGGTTCATGGAACGGAATTGCATCTAATGTTAATTTTCCAAATAACGACATAATTATTCCTCGCCTTCACTATGCATTGTGTGACCACTGTGTTCAGGCAATGCTTTATGCTTCTTGTTCATATCACCATGCGCCTGCATATATTTCATAACAATAGTATGAAACAAGCCCTCTTCAACATCGCTAAAATAGCTAACAGGGTTATTTTCGCTAGGCTGTGCCAATGCATCGTAATCCGCTTTATAAAGTGTATTTTTTTGACTTTTAACCTTGTTTACCCAAGTATCAAAGTCAGCTTGCGTTGGTGTAGCAATGGCATTGAATTTCATGCCAGTAAAACCTGCGCCGCTGTAGTTAGCAGAAAAACCTTTAAACGTGCCTGGTTCATTAGCGATTAAATGCAGTTTGGTTTCCATACCAGCCATAGAGTAAATTTGGCTACCCAGTTGGGGAATGAAAAAAGAATTCATGGTGCTTTGCGAAGTTATTTTATATTCCACAGGAACATTGGCAGGAAACACGAGTTCATTCACAGAAGCAATGCCTTGCTCAGGGTAAATAAACAACCATTTCCAATTGAGCGAAACTACTTCTACCGTTAAGTGCTCACCTTTACCTTCTAACGGTTTATATGGGTCAAGCTCTTGGGTAGATTGCCAAGTAATAACACCTAATATAATGACTATCACAATAGGAATAGCCCATACCGCCGCTTCAATTTTTGTAGAATGTGCCCATTTTGGGGCATATACTTCATGATCTTGTCCATCGCGATATTTCCACGCAAAGTACAGCGTCATAACTATTACTGGAATTACCACTATGAGCATTAATACAGTGGCGATGATAATTAGATTTTTTTCGTCTATTCCGATTTGCCCTTTGGGATCAAGCACTCCACCTTTACAGCCGGTCAGTGCCAGTAAAAGAGTGCCTAGAGCACTATTACATAGATTTCGATTTAACAAATGACTACCCTACAACTTACAGCCAAAATACGTTGCGATGCGTTCAAGCAATAAAGTTTGACGTAAAATGGTTATATAATTTGATGCGAGCTGCTTAGTTTTTACATAAACAACGCTTTATATTTCTCAAACAGCTTTACAGCAAACCCAAAAGCTTGAATGAGTTAATTAGGGATGGTTGAATAACAGACACACTGCTGCTATCTATTTTGAGAATAAAGCTTGGTATTGACTTAACTAAATTAGATAGCATTCAACCGTTAAAGCTAGGGGGAGCGCGACAACCATGGGCATGGCTTGTAATTTGAGACTTTAGTGTTTGGACAAGTGAAAAGGTCGTTTTACGTAAAATAATACCCGCACGACGTGATGGGATATAATGAAATAGTAACCAACATAACCCGATAAGTAACTGACACGATATTACAGGGTAAGTTAAAAAACTAAACACATTAACTAAAGATGACTCATAAACAGCCCCTTCGGTTAATAAGCTTTTGAGCTCTATAGCATCTTCAATTGCTCCACTGGCAATCATAGACAAATTAAGCAGTAAGATTAAAAATACAGATAAAAGTTCTCGTCCAGCAAGTGTTGCACGCACAGCCAGTTGCCAACGACCTAACGTTGTTAACATGCAGGATGGCGAACACGTATTTAAACTCAAACGAATAAAACCTTACTAAAAAATGTTGTTCACATACTATATTTTTAACTATGTATGGATGATCTAAATCAATAAACTTTCAATAAGTACTGAAAGTTCGTTCGGAAGTATAACAAAATCAACATACGCTACAAGGAAAAAATAATAAGAAAAATATTTAGGTTATTGTATTTAGGAATAAGCAATATTTAGGGGAGAAATGTATACAGCAGATATAAAAACAGCCCAAGCTTAAAAAAACTTGAGCCGCCTTTGACAACATCTTCACACACAATTATAAAGATTCGGTTTTAAGTGCAATCTGTACACTTTAAATTCATTGATGAATACTGAGTTCATCTAACTGCGTGGTGGTTGAAATAAAAAGCAACTCAAGCCAAGTTAATCCCTAACTTGAGTCGTCTTTTTGACAACATCTTCACACACAATTATAAAGATTCGGTTTTAAGTGCAATCTGTGCACTTTAAATTCATTGATGAAAACTTGATTCATCTAACTGCGTAGTAGTTAAAATAAAAAGCAACTCAAGCCAAGTTAATCCCTAACTTGAGTCGTCTTTTTGACAACATCTTCACACACAATTATAAAGATTCGGTTTTAAGTGCAATCTGTGCACTTTAAATTCATTGATGAAAACTTGATTCATCTAACTGCGTAGTAGTTAAAATAAAAAGCAACTCAAGCCAAGTTAATCCCTAACTTGAGTCGTCTTTTTGACAACATCTTCACACACAATTATAAAGATTCGGTTTTAAGTGCAATCTGTGCACTTTAAATTCATTGATGAAAACTTGGTTCATCTAACTGCGTGGTGGTTAAAATAAAAAGCAACTCAAGCCAAGTTAATCCCTAACTTGAGTCGTCTTTTTGACAACATCTTCACACACAATTATAAAGATTCTTTTCTTAGCCTTAAGGCTGCAAACTCATGACATTTATAACTTGGCTTAGTAGCCGAAATAAGCAGTAACCTGTTTTGGTTAGTCCTATTGTTTGCTTGACTATAAATTTAGAGTAATAGCTCTGCTGTGACAACTGATAAAAATAAACTCAATAGATGAAAAAAATTAACTCATGCTATTTTAGCCCACTTAGCTATAAGTAGAGCTGATATACATATTAATTTAAGAGCTGACATTAAATTTAATTATCTTAAAAATCAGATGGATAAACAATAAAGCCGATTTAATTAAAAAGTAGTTAAGAAAAGCAATTTCAGAAAAATAATTTTATTCCCAACAATTTATTTAATTTTTGGGAATAAAATATTTAGAGGATAAGAAAACAAAAGAATTTACAAGGTTAACACTTTATTATCAAGACCAATGTTTACACTTACTTGTTTTACCTATACCTGGATTAAAAGAATTGGTTGGATCAAGTTCTTTATAAAATGATCTTAAGGCACCTTTAGCTAGATATTCATGGCCCACATTATGCTCGGCAGGATATTCTGCACCACGCTCATCAAACGTTTGTAAGATTTTATTTTTCACAGCCTTTGCATCAACGCCTTTTTTCATAATGTAGTTTTGATGCATAACATGACAAAATAAATGCCCGTAATAAAGTTTCACTTCTATTTGGTCATCTAACTCTTTTGGTAGTTGCTCAAACCACTCTTTTTCATTACGGGGAAATGCTACATCTATGGTCATCACATCACCAAGCTCTTTAGCGCGCATTGCATGCATACGCCCAATAGCGCCGCCGGCTACAAAGCGATGTAAAATTGCTTTTTTACCTTCATCTTTAGTGCATTCGAAGTAACTGCCTTCGTTCTCTTTAAAAAACTTATCAAAGTAAGCTTTGGCTTCGTCAACTCCATCACCACTCATTTCAACTATCCAATGGTGTTCATATTTATCACGAAAGTTTTCCATTCTTCTAGGTAAGTGATTTGGCCATAAATAACTCAAATACTGCATAACGCGCTCTGAGAACTTAGTCGGTAAAAATGAAAGCTTATCAGCAATACGATCAACGCTTCGCTTCATAGCGAACATCTTAGGAATGAACTTTGAACCTAGTTTATCAATCACTAAAAACGTATCTTTGCCGTATTTTTTACATGCATCATAGCACTCTCTATGGATGTACTCGCCTGAAACAGGCAGAGTCTTAAAGGATGACAGCATATCCCGGCGAATTTGCGCTAATACGTTAGCGTCATTAGTACCAAGGTAAAATACTTGATATTTTTCAGGAATAGGAAATGTATCCATGCGTACAGCAAAAACAGCTAACTTTCCTGCACAGCCTGAGGCTTGATATAAGCGACGTCCGTCATTATTGAATCGTGATGGTGTATCTGCATCAACATCTCTAATACGTTCGTGATATTCATTATCAGATGCTCGTTGCTCGCCAAATTCTACATCTTTCTCAGTGTAGTTTTTATTTTGTAAATTTGTCAAAATATCTTCTGGAGTATCACCTAGGTGTATGCCTAAATTGTTTACTAAAGATAAATGACCTTGCTCATCTATTTGAGCGAATAAAGACAGTTCAGTATAAGCAGGGCCGCGCTGTACTAAAGCACCACCAGAGTTATTACAAACACCACCAACTATAGAAGCACCGATACACGACGAACCAATAACCGAGTGTGGTTCACGACCATACTGTTTTAATACATCTTCTAAACCAAATAAAGTCGCCCCAGCCAGACCAACTATTTGCTTTGCATTATCTATTAACTGGACATCACTTATACGCATTGTATTAATCACAACAATAGGTCGATCATAGTCATTGCCATTAGGTGTAGAGCCACCGGTTAGTCCCGTATTAGCCGCTTGCATTATCACTATCACATCGCTTGCAACACACGCCTTTAACGCTTGCCAAACTTGAACTAATGTTGCCGGTTTTATCACCGCTAAAGCGTTACCAGAGCCAAAGCGAAACCCTTTGCAGTAGGGTTGCATTTTCGAATCATCAGTTAGCGTAAATTTACTACCTACAATTGTGTTTAATTCTTGGATTAATGAAGTATGTGCTGAGCTGCTAGTCATTATTATTCCTGATGTAGTGATATTTAGTATATGCCGACAATATACTATCAAAAGTTGAGTTGTTATCTATATAGAAACTAAAATAATCGTTCGACTCCTATTTTATTTCAATTATTTTGCAATATAAGAACAAATTATTCCAGTGAATGCAGATTAGATTTTTTCACTTAAAGATATAGTAGGTCATTAATGACCTACTTATAAAGCAGTGAAAACAAAAAAGCCGCGTTATGAAACTTCATAACGCGGCTTTTTTGTTTTATATCAGAAAGCGAATCGCCTCGCTTAGCAGAAAAGGTTAAAACGTGTAGTTATACTGTGCACCAATTAACACTGCATGGCCTTTTGATTCAAAGCCCCACTGCTGACCCTGGTTATCTGATTCAGTGAAATTCTGTGTTTTACCACGTAAAATACTCATACCAATATCTAGGTTTGCCTGCTCACTCATTGTGTAGTTAGCACCAAATGAGTACCAAAAACGATCTGTATCTGGGATAGAAATTGACATATGGTTTTTATCAGCTGGAGACTCATCATATGCAAGGCCTGCACGTAATAAAACGGCGTCATTAAACTGGTAGTCACCACCAATTGAATAGCGCATTGAGTTCGAGAAGTTCTCATTTTTTGAGAAACCAGGTTCATCACGCCCATCAACATCTGCTTGTAGCTTTTGGAAACTACTCCAGCCGGTCCATAAAACACTATAATGTAAGCCTGCTTTTTCATCTAACTGATGTGAGCCTGAAAACTCAGCAATTGCCGGCAACGTAATCTCAACGCGACCAGGAAGGCTTGCCCCACCAGAGCCAACACCTAAGCCAACTGGAAGCTGACTTGAAAACTCGCCTTCAAAAGTGATATCTGTTTCGCTACGATAGTTAAAACCAAAACGACTATTTTCGCCAAACTGGTACATACCACCTATATTCCAACCAAACCCGTAATCGTCTCCCTCTAAATGCACAGCCTCAGCTTGTGATGGAACACGAAAATCTGGAGGTAACAACCCAGCTTGCGATAATTGATCAAACTGAGCTTGAGTTTGCTCTGACGTAGCACCAAAATTACGAACAATTTTTGCATCTGCATAAACATAGTTAAGGCCAAGGCCTACGCTAAATTGTTCATTAATTTTATATGAACCACTAACATTCATGTTTACAGTCACAATCTCGGTTTCACCAGCAAGTTGCCCTGCAGGGTAATCGGCTTCAAACTCAGTTGATAAACCAAAATTTGAAAACGCACCAAATCCGACAGCAAACTTGTCATCGATAGGCATAACAAAATAACCCGCAGGAACGAATGCAGCAGGAGCAATGCTGCTATCATTTAATTGACTTGGGTTTACAGATGAATTACTCGCCTGCGTACCACGTAAGCTAACGTCAGGGATTACGGCGATACCAGCTACACTTAGTTGATTTTCTTTAAAAATAGACATAAGAGCGGGATTACGAGCAACGACAGAAGCATCATCAGCAACTGCAGCTTCACCTGCATACGCACGGCCTAAGCCTGAAGCATTTTGCTCAGCTAATTGAAATGCCGCTGCAAAAGTATCTGCAGACATAACAGCAAGAGATGCTGCAATAAGAGTTTTAGTAAATTTCATTGTGTTTCCTTAACCAAAGCAAAGCTTGGATACCCATTTAGTTGTTCTTAACCTGTGCACAGGTTATTTAGGATCAAGTAATTATTTTCAAAACTTCGCTACACTACCTTAATTTTTTGTAAAAAACTTCATGAATATGGCAAAAAACAGCAAAAAATAGGGTTTTTAACTACACTTTAACATTTTTTTAAAACTCATCGGATGAGAAATGTGATATTAGAGTTAAAGCTCTAATTGTAATTAATTATCATTTACATTGACTTGGTTAATCTGCGCAATTAGACTATTTGCAAACACCAGTGAAGGGGGATAGCTGTGGAAATAGTATTAGTTATTATGGCCCTTGTTTTTTGTGGAGCCAGCGTATTTAGTTTTTGTAAAGCAAACTTTTGCGCATGTACCAGAGCCGGTGAATGCGATAACCCTGTTAATCATTATTGGTTAGGAGCGATAGTGGCTGCTTTTATAGCTTTACTATGTTGCTGTGGTGCACTTCACTCGGAGAAAGGCACACTACTATGGCTAGTATTAATGGTGAGTTGTTTTAGTGGGGCATTATTATCCGCAAGACAGTCAACCAAAAAGTACTGTGATAAATCAATTACAAAAGATACTAAACCAGCAAGTGCTCTTTTAACAAACGAGCCAAATTAAGCTGATAATCAAGGGGCTTTATGCTAGCGAGGATTTTTAAATCATGCTCAGGCGACGTTAAGTCAATATCTTTTGCCGTAACATGGTGGTTATGCTTAGCATTGTAAAATATTTTAACTTTAGGCTTAATTGGGTTTTGATGGTTTCCTTCAGTGACTAACGCTAAACGTTCATTGTTTAGCTTAACTATGGTGCCAACTGGGTGTACGCCTAAACATTTAATAAACCGCTGTACTAATTCACTATCAAATAAGTGCTTACTACCCAGTAAATAGCGTAAAACATTGATAGGTTCATCTCCTAATTGATGCGGCCTATCAGAGCTCATCGCATCATATACATCGACAATAGCCATGATCCTAGCCGGGCGACTTAACTTCTCTCCAGCTATTCCTCGCGGATAACCGCTACCATCTAAGCGCTCATGATGATTAACTATCATATCAAGCATCAATGGCGTTATTCCCTTTTCACCTTTTACAAGCCCAAGGCTCTGAGCAACGTGCTTTTTTATTGCCTGCATCTCGAGCTCGTTCACTTCTTCAGGCTTAGAGAATATTCCCTGTGGTAATTTAGCTTGACCTAAATCATGTAACAATGCCCCCATTGCCAGCTCTTGTACGATTTCTTCTTTATAACCGAGATACTTAGCAAAAACTGTCACTAAAATCGCGCAATTGGTCATATGACGCCAGTTATACATATTCTTATCTTTGAGCCGAGTCAGAATTGTCATGGCATTATGATTTCGAAATACTGAAGCAACGATATCTTTGGCGATATCGTCTAATAACGAGATATTCATTTTCAAACCCGATGTTACATCGCCATATAAACTTTGTAACTTTCGGTTATGCTGCTCATAGTTAACGCTGGCTTTGGCAAACTCTTGCTCAACAGAAACTACTTTTTTTGCTTTTTCCTTTGCTTTACCTGGTTGCGCTTTTTCTGCGGTGGTATCAGGTTTTTCCTGATATTTAGCAGGAATCCCTACGTCACTTTGGGTAAAGTCTATCAGTAACTCTTGCACACCTTCAGAGATAAGGCGTTGAATAATCGATTTATCGCGGACTAATCCACGAGTTTTAATTTTTATACTATCAACGCCTTCATACTGTTTGCTAACACTGTCAACAAACATACCTGGCACAAGCTCGGAAATAGGAAGGGTAATGAGCATAAATAGCAATAAGTTACTTTTTTCAATAATGGCTTTTTATTATCAACTATCCAGTATAAATGTCTATAACTAAAAGCAGGAACAATAAATAAGTATGAGAAAACTGGCGGGTTGGTAAATTGCTCTAGGCCCTAGTGGCTAGGACCTAGTGGCTAGCACTTATTCTTGGAAATAAGTACCCCAGCCGTCGTACTCAACACCGGTATCAACAGCAAGTTGAGCAAGCTTATCAACGTCTTCCATAATTACGTCTACGTCTAACTCAGCTTCAACAACTATATCAAACCCCCAAATTTTAGCGCCATCTTCAAGCTCTAATTCAGCAGGTTCTTCAACATCATAGCCTAGTTTAAACGCAGCAAGTGCGGCTTGCTCAAGTTTTACGAAGTCTTCACAAACAAAATGGTGCTCTACTTCATATAGGATTTCAGGATCAGAGCCATCTTCTAATAAAGAAGTTACGATGTCTTCACTAATTTCACGCCAATTTTCCATTACTTTTCTCTCACTTGCGCATCTAATTCGGTAATTCTAGCTGCCATTATAGCGTGAACGCGGCTTGCGTGCTCACGCGCACTTATCTCTTTATCAAGGTGCTGTGGTGCTAACATGTCAATGTAGATTGTACCATTGTCCCAGCGGTTTAGTTTAATGGTTTTATTCGTTGTACTCATACACACGGGTATAACTGGAACCTGTGCATTCAAAGCCGTATGAAATGCCCCTGTTTTAAAAGCCAATAGGCCTCGGCCATAGCTACGCGTTCCTTCAGGAAACATCCATACAGATAAACCATTTTGTTTGATTTTTTCAGCTGCTTTTGAAATCGTACCCGCCGCCTTTGAACGATTCGTCCTATCTATAAGAATATTTCCAGACAGCCAATAAAGCTGACCAAAGAACGGGATCCATTTCAAACTTTTTTTACCTAAACTTACACAGTTTTCTGGCACTGCAGCGGGTAATGTAAATAAATCATAATTATTCTGATGATTTGCTAAGTACACAGCAGGTCCTGCACTTTGTGCTTCGCTGTGGCGTGTAATAATGAGTTTAACACCAAGCATTTTAGCCATTGAGCCAAACCAACTTGCAATAATATGTACATTATTTTTATGAAATGGTTTAACTAAACACAATATTAAGCCGCAAAAGCAGCTCAACAAAATAAACAAAGCCATGATTAAGATACGAATAAAAGCTAGCAAAAATACTCTCCAATAATTAAAGCGCGGGCATTATAGCGTTATTTTAGTCGCTAAACGAGAGTTTAGCGCACACTTGTAAGCTTAAATTAATTTATCCTTTAAAAACAAAAGGCCTGCATTAGCAGGCCGTATGATTATAAAGTATAGCTGTCTTTATTCTGGCTGAGAGGATTCGTTTATCTCGTCATTTGGCATGAACTCAACTTCAGCCTCATCAACACGTTGTAAGCCTCGTGGTAGCTTATTTCCGCGACGCCCCCGTTCTCCGTGATAATGCTCAAGATCACTCGGTTTGAGTGTTAACTTACGCTTACCTGCATGCAGTGTCACGCTAGAGCCTTGTGGCACGACTGTGAGCACTTTTACAAACTCTTCACGAGCTTGCACTTTTGCACTTGGGATGGAAATTATTTTATTTCCTTTACCTTTGCCTAGTTTTGGTAAGTCACGCAATGGGAAAAGCAACATCCGCCCTTCATTTGAAATAGCCATGCAGTAATCTGTCGCTACATCATTGACGCGGATCGGTGCAAGTAACTGCCCACCTTTAGGCACACTTACAAGTGCTTTACCGTTTTTGTTTTTACTGACTAAATCAACAAAGTCAGTAATAAAACCATAACCTGCATCAGAGGCCATCAGTAATACTTGTTTATCTTCTCCCATGACAACATGTTCGAAGTTAGCCCCTGCACTGAGGTTGAAACGCCCCGTCATTGGCTCGCCTTGGCTTCTCGCTGATGGTAAGCCATGTGCATCGGTAGCGAATGCCCGTCCTGCTGAATCTAAGAACACGGCAGGTTGATTGCTCTTACCACGCGCAGATGCTTTGTATTCATCACCCGCTCTGTAATTTAAGCCCTCAACATCTAAATCATGGCCTTTACCGACTCGTGCCCACCCTTTTTCAGATAATACAACCGTCACTGATTCTGAAGGGATTAAATCTTTTTCGCTCAATGCTTTTGCTTCAATACGCTCAACAACAGGCGAACGACGATCATCGCCGTACAACTCAGCCGCTTCTTGAATTTCTTTTTTCAGTAACGTCGACATACGACGATCTGAACCTAAAGTAAGCTCAAGCTTGTCACGCTCTTTTGCTAACTCATCTTGCTCACCGCGAATCTTAAATTCTTCAAGTTTAGCTAAGTGACGTAACTTTAATTCTAAAATTGCTTCAGCTTGAATTTCAGTTATATCAAAGCGCTGCATTAAAACTGGCTTTGGTTTATCTTCTGAGCGAATGATCTCGATAACTTCGTCGATATTTAAAAAGGCGGCTAGTAAACCTTCAAGGATATGCAAGCGTGCAAGTACTTTGTCTAACCGGTATTGCAAACGACGACGCACTGTTTCGCGTCTAAAGACTAACCACTCAGTCAAAATACTGCGTAAGTCTTTAACCTGCGGGCGGCCATCAAGGCCAAGCATATTTAAATTAACACGGTAGTTTTTTTCAAGATCTGTGGTGGCAAATAAGTGAGCCATTAACGGCTCTGCTTTAATGCGATTTGAACGTGGAATAATCACTATACGCGTTGGGTTTTCGTGATCTGACTCATCACGTAAATCAGCCACCATTGGCAGCTTTTTCGCATTCATTTGCGCGGCTATTTGCTCAAGGACCTTACTACCAGAGCATTGATGTGGCAATGCAGTGATAACAATATCACCTTGCTCCTGCGTATAAACTGCACGCATTTTTATTGAGCCACGCCCAGTCTGATAAATCTTTTGAATATCTGCTTTTGGAGTGATTATTTCAGCATCAGTTGGATAATCTGGAGCATGAACTAATTCAAGCAACTCATTCAGCTCAGTTTTTGGTTTATCAAGTAATAAACAGCATGCGCTGGCCACTTCTCGCACATTATGCGGTGGAATATCTGTCGCCATACCAACTGCAATGCCGGTAATACCGTTTAATAAAATATGTGGCAGTCGAGCGGGTAGAACCTGTGGTTCATCCATGGTGCCATCAAAGTTAGGAGTCCAATCAACGGTACCTTGGCCTAGCTCTTTGAGCAGCACTTCCGAGAATTTGGATAAACGAGCTTCAGTATAACGCATTGCTGCAAATGACTTAGGATCATCCGCCGCCCCCCAGTTACCTTGACCATCCACTAATGGATAACGATAAGAAAACGGTTGCGCCATTAACACCATAGCTTCGTAGCAGGCACTATCACCGTGAGGGTGATATTTACCCAATACATCACCGACGGTACGTGCTGATTTTTTATATTTAGCTGCAGCCGATAATCCCAGCTCACTCATCGCATAAATAATACGGCGCTGGACCGGTTTTAAACCATCGCCAATATGTGGCAATGCCCTGTCCATGATCACATACATGGAATAATTCAAATAAGCGTCTTCTGTAAAACGCCCCATTGTTTGTTGCTCAACTCCTTGCATCAGCAAGGTATCTGTATCACTCATCAAAGCCTACCTAATTTTTTTATAGCTTACACGGTAGATCACATTGGCGTAATCATCGGAGATCAATAAGCTGCCATCGGCAAGTTCTGCAAAAGCAACCGGACGACCCAATGTTTCTTCGTTTTTCATAAAGCCCGTTATAAACGGCGTGTATTTTATCACACGTCCTTGCTCAATAGTGGCAACAGCCACTTTATATCCTGACTTTTTACTGCGATTCCATGAACCATGCTCAGCAACAAATAACTGTTGTTTGTAATCGCTCGGAAATTGCTTACCGTTATAAAAGTGAATACCCAGTGGGGCCACATGAGCAGCTAACGCTAATGCGGGTGCCGTATAATCGCTGGTACTTTTACCTTTACCAAACTCAGGATCTAAAATAGCTCCCGCATGTACATAAGGAAAGCCAAAGTGTTCACCCTCATTAGTTAAGCGATTTAATTCATCAGGCGGTATGTCATCACCCATCATATCTCGTCCATTATCGCTAAACCACATAGCTTGTGTGCTTGGATGAAAATCAAAGCCAACCGAATTGCGCACACCTTTAGCAAGTGTGGTAATTTGCTTGGTATTTACATCCAGTGCAAATATTCGACCAAATCGCTCATCTTCAGCGCAAATATTACAGGGTACGCCTACTGGGATTATCAATTCGCCGGTAGGTGCGAAGCGTAGGAATTTCCAACCGTGATGACGCTCTGTCGGTAATGCATCATAAACGACCTCATATTTTGGTGCTTTGAGTTGTTTATCTATATTTTTGAAGCGAATAATACGGTGTACTTCACCTACATATAAATCATCACCTTTAATGGCAAGCCCTGATGGCATTGATAAGTCACTGGCGACTAAAATCTGTTTATCTGCAACACCATCACTGTTGTGATCTATCAGTGCATATACCTTGCCCGCTTTACGAGAGCCAACATAAACAATGCCTTTTTTAGACACTGCAATTTGGCGAGCATTCTCTACATCATCGGCAAAAATACTCACTTCAAAGCCTTGAGCGACGCTCAGCTCTTTAAGTATGTTTGCTGCACCTGCGGGTGTACTTAACAGCCCTAAACTGATTATTAATGTCAGTAATTTATTCATAAACCTCTACCCTGTTTCGGCCATTTTCTTTAGCAGCATATAAGGCTTTGTCTGCTTGCTTTAGTAAATCTTTGAATGTGCTTGTTTGCTCATTCTTTTGAGTCACGCCTAAACTTGCAGTGACTCTAATTATTCCTTTATCGCTCTGGATTTGTGCTTTTTCGATGGCACTTTTTATTCTGTAAGCAATTTCAGTGGCTTCAACTTGATCCGTGCCAGTCAAAACAACTAAAAACTCTTCGCCACCAATCCGTCCCAAGAAGTCATTTTCACGAATTGCTTGCTGGGCAACGTTAACAATGGTTTTTAATACTAAATCACCAGCTGGATGACCGTAGTTATCGTTCACTTTTTTAAAGTGATCTAAGTCAAAGCTAATTAGCGCAAATTTATTATAGCCTTGTTTTAACTCTTGCCATTGCAGCTCTGCATAGTCCATGACTTTTCGCCTATTTGCCACACCGGTTAAATAATCAGTATTAGCGAGTACATTAAACTCTCGTTTCAATCGATACTGGCGCCATGTAAAAATAAGTAACACGAGCAAGAACATCAAAATACTGAACATAGCTGTATGATGAAGTGCTTGTTCTTGCTTAATCTCTAACATAGCAAATTCATTAAGTTCTTTATCTTTTTCGAGTAATTGCTTCTCTAGTTCCAATTTTTTGATGTCAAATTGGGCTTTATTCTCAGAGCGAAACAGTTCACGTATATAGTTATAATGCTGCTCATTGAGCGAAATATATGATTGATATTCCTCAGTTGCTCGTTCAAAGTCGCCTTCTTTTATGGACAATTTTGCTTGCAATTTTTTTAACCGAAGTAAAAAATTTATTGCACTTTCAGCTGGAATATCACTTAAAAGCTCGTTAGTTTCAGTAATTGTTCGGTTAGCTTGTTCAAGTTTTGATTGTGTTATTTCAATTTCAGTTTGAATTAAGAAGTGGTCTATCTTCTTATAGACGTCTTCAATACCGACCACAAACTGATTACTTAAATCTAAAAACTTAACGCTTTGTTCAATATTACCTAATTGTAAGTATGCTTGCGTAAGAGTGATATATGCATAGTAATTAAATTTAGGGCAGGATGATTGTGACTCTGCGTTAATCTTTAAAATTTGCTCAGCATTCAAAATTACGTCTGAATTACGTGAAAGCTTGAGGTAAATCTTAGCTAGATGATAATAAGAAACCATCATATCAAACGATAAATTTTTACGACTAAAATAAGACAGGGCTTTTTTTTGCAGCTCAATAGCTTTATCAAAATCATATAAAGCCTCATAAGATTGTGACATCATAGATTCAATGTAAGCGAGCTGTAAGTCATCGCCACTTTTAAGAAAGACTTCGTAGGCTTTATAATAATAATCTTTTGCTTTACTCTCGTTGTGATTACTAACGTGATAGTTGGCAAAAGCAGCATAAAGGTTACCTTTAGCTTTATCATCTAACAGCGTTATTTTTTCTTTAGCTTTATCTAATTCAGCTAATGCTAACTTAGAATCACCTTGCAGCAAGTATATATCCGATTTAACAATAAAGTAGCTAACCGCTGAAGTCGCATCGAGTAACTCTTGATAACGTTGTATCTGTTTGACTAATTCAACTGCTTTATTCATATCACTATTAAGCAGGTAGTTTTCAGCAAGCGTGATTTGTAGTTTTATGCGTTGAATTTCAGTTAACGTAGGTGCTTTATCTTTTAGGATATTATTAAGGTATATAACAGCAAGCGTTGGGTTCTCAATGCTTTTTTCTTCAGCAATGGCCAGCTTTTCCTCTAACCATTGCTGCTCAACTGAAGTATTCGCATTAGCAGTGCTAAAAAACACTGCTAATGCGAAGCTTAACAAATAGCGATTTAAAACAGCCACTAATAAAGCCTACCAAGTTGAGGGTGCATAAGCTGCTTCCTTTGTAGTTATACTTGAGCGCGATTTCCGTGATCTTCTAACCATTGACGTCTGTCTGAAGAGCGCTTTTTAGCAAGCAACATATCCATCATTTCGAGAGTGTGTTGCTCTTCGTCTAATGTAAGCTGCACTAAGCGACGCGTATTCGGATCCATAGTGGTTTCACGCAATTGCAGCGGGTTCATTTCGCCCAGGCCTTTAAAGCGTTGCACGTTAACTTTACCGCGTTTTTTCTCCGCTTCTATGCGCGCTAAGATACCCGATTTTTCATCTTCATCCAGTGCATAGTAAACCTCTTTACCAATATCAATGCGAAATAGAGGCGGCATAGCCACATATACATGACCTTGCTTAACTAACTCAGGAAAGTGACGAACAAAGAGTGCGCAGAGTAAAGTTGCAATGTGTAACCCATCAGAGTCAGCATCCGCTAAAATACATATTTTATTATATCGCAGTGCTGATAAGTCTTTTGAATCAGGGTCCATTCCTAATGCAACCGATATATCATGCACTTCTTGTGAAGCTAATATTTGGCCTGACTCTACTTCCCACGTATTTAAAATTTTACCACGCAGCGGCATAATTGCTTGAAACTCTCGATCTCGAGCTTGCTTGGCAGAGCCACCAGCAGAATCACCCTCAACTAAAAACAATTCAGTGCGATCATTATCGGCCGCACTGCAGTCCGTTAATTTACCTGGTAATGCAGGGCCTGCCGTCACGCGTTTACGAACAACTTTTTTAGCAGCACGAAGACGACGCTGAGCATTTGAAATACATAACTCAGATAAAAGCTCAGCAATATCAGTGTGCTCGTTGAGCCACAAACTAAATGCATCTTTCACCACCCCTGATACAAACGCTGAGCAAGAGCGCGATGAAAGCTTTTCTTTCGTTTGGCCTGCAAATTGAGGATCTTGCATTTTAACTGACAAGACATAACTACAACGCTCCCAGATATCGTCAGGAGTCAGTTTAACGCCTCGTGGAAGCAGGTTTCTAAATTCACAAAACTCACGCATTGCTTCTAATAAGCCTTGGCGCAAGCCATTTACATGCGTACCACCTTGCGCAGTCGGAATTAAGTTTACATAACTTTCTGCAATTGACTCTCCGCCTTCAGGTAGCCATACAACAGCCCAATCAGCCCCTTCTGTGGAGCTGGAAAATTCCCCTGTAAACGGTTCTTTTGGTAAGACTTCATAGCCCTTTACAGCTTCATTTAAGTAATCACGTAAGCCCGTTTCGTAATACCACTCTTGAGTTTCTTTAGTTTGCTTGTTAATAAACTTAATGCGTAAACCGGGGCATAATACAGCTTTGGCTTTAAGTAAATGATGTAATTTAGTCAGTGAAAAGTTAGCAGAATCAAAGTAGCTGGCATCAGGCCAAAAACGCACCGTCGTACCCGTATTACGCTTACCCACAGTGCCAATAACGTTTAAGTCTTCAACTTTGTCGCCATTTTCAAACGCCATCATAAATTGCTGCGCATCACGACGTACTTGCACTTCAACACGAGTAGATAGTGCATTAACAACCGAAATACCTACACCATGTAAACCACCTGAAAATTGATAGTTTTTATTTGAGAATTTACCACCGGCATGCAATTTGGTAAAAATCAGCTCGACCCCAGGAATACCCTCTTCAGGATGAATATCTATTGGCATACCACGGCCATCGTCACTCACCTCTAACGAGTTGTCCTCATGTAGAATGACGTCGATTTTACTCGCGTGCCCAGCCATTGCTTCATCGACACTATTATCGATCACCTCTTGGCCTAAATGATTAGGGCGCGTGGTATCTGTGTACATACCTGGACGGCGTTTTACGGGTTCTAAACCATTTAAGACTTCAATGGCTTCGGCGTTATAATTTTGCTGACTCATAGTTTTTATCTTTTTATGCGCTTAGCTATGTTTTACGTGATTTTAAGAAAATCCACAATACTTACAAAGGTGCTCTCAATGTTTTGAAAACTGTGATCGCCACCAAACTCAATATGTTGTTTACACTGTGAATAATAATTAACTGCCTGTTCAAAGCCGAGTACTTCATCGCCCGTTTGCTGTAATAAATACAGTAATGATGGGTAAGTTAGCGGTGTTATGAACAGTGATTTTAACGCACTAATATGGCTTTTATTTAGCTCGTAGTGGGTATCCTGATAAGGGTTATAATTAGGCCCTAAAAATGAACTCAATAATAAAAAAGGCTCAACCGCAGGATTAATGACCACTGCACGAAGCTGATATTTTTGCGATAAATACGTGGCATAAAAACCACCTAAAGAACTACCAACTAAAACTGTCTCTGGCGTTAGTAGTTGCTCTAATTGAATAATGGCATGTAAAGGCTCATGGTTTAAGCGCGGCACAAAATATTCAACGTCATAGTTTGCCATATACTCGCCAAAGCGCACAGCTTTATATGATTTTTCGCTACTATTAAAGCCATGAATATAAATTACACGTTTAACCATACCAATTCCGTGTCGCAGGTCAAATTTCCACTCTCTGCACTCATAGATAGAGTAATAAGCCTATAAGCTGCACCTTGATTTTGTTGTTGCCAATCAGGTGTGTTTTTTAAAAATTGTACAGAGCTTGCAGGGGTTGAAACCACTTTCATATCCCTGTAATCAAACTCATAATTGTTATGTACATGACCATGAAACAACCAGTTTACATAATTGCTGTTATTGAGCCTATTTAGCAATTGCGGGCCATTTTCTAGCATGTGCTTATCCAAATAACCATTTATTGGTAATGGGTTATGATGGCAAAAAACAACACTCGGCAATTTTTTTTGCTCTAAACAGTCTACCACTTCTGTTAGGTGAGCATCAGTTACCCATCCGGCAGGTGTTGCTCCTTTTGAATTAAGTAGAAGTACAGCAAAGCTATTAGTGATTAGTCGCTTCGCATTTGAGATTTGCTTATTAGCCAGAGATGTTAATAAATTTAGCTCATCATGATTCCCCGGCAACCAAAAAACAGGACAAGTTAATGGTGACTCTGCTATTAATTGAGCAAATAATGAATATGACTCTACGCTGTGATCTTGGGTTAAATCGCCGCCAAATACCACTGCATCTAAGTTTTTCGTCGCCATGTGTGTTAAACAAGCGAGGAAGTGGTCGGCAGTGTTGACTCCAAAATATTCGCCATGACGACTGGCGAACAAATGACTATCTGTAACATGAGCCAGCTTTAATACTTCACGATTAAACTGAACACTTTGTTCAAACCAAGCCATTATTAACGTCCCAATTAAGCACTGCACGGCAACTATCAATACAGGCCACTAGCCAATCGTATAAAAAAGCATTGAGTTGATATTTTTCATCTTTTTGATGCATTAAAGGATTCGGGTAGCCATATGATGGCTTAATTCTTTGATGATAATCGTGATGAACAATCTCAGCAACTTTCGCATCATGGTACAAACGCACAGTTAAAAATAACGGCGTCATGCCTTGAATAACACCAGATAACTGAGTTATTGAAATATCCATGGTGTACTTGGCACAGCCATCAACGTTAATTTCAAACTGATGCTCACCTAATTGAACGCGGCGTGTTTGACCAACCTCTTTACTTAGCGGTAACAGCTTTAAAGCGCGCAGGTAATTATGCTCACACAAAGTAAGGTATTTAGGTAAGCTTTGGATATATCGTTGTTTCACTGCTGTTGCTGTCAAGTTACCGCCATAAAGTTAAGAGTTAAAAGTAGTCTACTTACTTATTATACGCTCGCGATTGAGCGCTAACCACTGCAAAGATATCACCGTTGCCGCATTATCTATTTCACCACTGCTTAGACGCGCTAAGGCCTCGTCAAAATCTATCACATGTGTCTTAATATCTTCCCCTTCTGTCTCAAGACCAAAAACACCGCTAGTATGTTGGCTTAAATCTACGATGGCTAAATAAAGATAAAGACGCTCAGTGGTGCCACCAGGGCTTGATAAGTACGATAACATATACTCAAGTTGCTGCAATTGAAGGCCAGCTTCTTCAAAGGCTTCGCGTTTAACAACGGCTTCATAATCAATGTTGCCATCAGTCATACCAGCTATACACTCTAAAAGCCAAGGCGACTCTTTACTACGCATAGCACCAATGCGTATCTGCTCTATAAGCAATATTTTATTAGTAAGGGGATCATAAGGAAGCACAGCAACAGCATCACCACGCTCAAGAATTTCACGCTTAATGGTTTGTGACTTACCTCCGGCAAATAAAGCATGTTCAAATTGATAAAGGTTAATTTTAAAAAAGCCACTGTATAAGTTTTCGATTGGCGCAACGTCAACATCATTATTGGTAAATTGAGTAATCGCTTTATTAGTCATTTATTTCCTTAATCGGTTTCTTAACTCAAAAATTTTGCGGTTTATTATATTCTGTTACACTTGTTTGCGCTGTTTTACACAAATTTTTTTTAGTTATTTGACAAAACAGGTTACCATGCTTTTAGTACGCAAACTGTCTAAGGACTGAACAACTAATGAAAAAGAACATTCTTGCTGCGCTGATCGGCTTATCATGCGCATTGACTGCTACAGCTTCAAATGCTGAAGATTTATTACAAGTATACGAAATTGCCACTGCAAATGATCCAACGGTTTTAAAAGCTAAAGCACAAGCCGATGCACAATCTTATAACAGTGATAAAGCTTTAAGCGCCTTACTACCGCAAATTGGCTTTTCAATGGGCTATGATAAGACAGATAGCACAACATATGAAGGTACTGACCCATTAGGCTATGCAAAAATAGACGGTGATACTGATACATTCAGCCGTGGACTGAGTTTAAATCAAACACTTTTTGACCTAGGTGCATGGAATTCTTTAGATATCGCCGACAAACAAGCTTTACAAGCTTCTGCACAATATGATTTTGCACAGCAAGATTTAATAGTTCGTGTTGCGGATGGCTATTTTAATGTATTAAGTGCCATCGACAATCTTGAATTTGTACAGTCAGAAAAACGTGCAATCGAGCGTCAACTTGAGCAAACTAAACAACGCTATGCTGTTGGCCTTACAGCTATCACTGATGTTCACGAAGCACAAGCACAATATGATAACTCAGTTGCACAAGAGATTGTGGCTAAAAACGGCGTTGAAACTGCTCGAGAGCAACTTCGTGAAATCACTGGTAAATATCATGCCAAATTAGACACGCTAGATACCCAAACATTTTCGACAGTAAAGCCAAACAAACAATCAACTGACTATGTAAAATTGGCTGAGCAAAAGAACTTAAATTTACAAGTTGCAAAAGTAACGGTCGATATTGCTAAAGATCAAATTGATTTAGCGCAATCTGGGCATTATCCAAAACTAACCCTAAATGCTACTTATGGGGATTCATTAACCGATTATAATAGCAACACCATGAAACCTCGTGGTGATAGCGCAACGGTTGGTCTTGATTTTACTGTGCCGATTTATTCTGGTGGTGCAACAACTGCAGCAACAGAGCAAGCCCGTGCATTTTACGTTGCTGCCAGTGAAGACTTAGAAGCATCATTGCGTGGTGTAACTCGCTCTGTTATTACATCTTATAATCAAGTTGTGTCTGACATTGCTACCTTTAAAGCACTTGAGCAAGCTGTTGTTTCAGCAGAAAGTGCATTAAAAGCCACCGAAGCCGGGTTTGAAGTGGGTACTCGTACCATTGTAGATGTACTCATTAGCACGCAAAATCTTTACAATGCAAAGAGTAACCTAGCCAATGTACGTTACCGCTATGTGGTTTCTACATTACGCTTAAAGCAAGCCGCTGGTACCCTTACCAGTGAAGACTTAATTGCTATTAATCAGGGATTAAAAGCTATTTAAGCAATTAATTCCATCGCTTTTTAACTATCAAGCCAGCTTAATGCTGGCTTTTTTGTGTTTTTAAACACATACAGTTAAACTACTTCTTTTATTTTCTGAGATGTTTTTTTGTGGTTAATTCCTCTGCTTTCAAGCTGTCTTTTTTAGGTCCTCGCTATTGGTTAACTTGGGTTGGCGTATTTTTTCTTTATTTGATCTCATGGCTTCCTCATAAACTACAATTACTAATGGGTAAATATTTAGGGCGTTTAGTACACCGCTTTATGAAGAAGCGCCGACACATTGCTGAAGTAAATATCAAACTGTGTTTTCCTGATATGCCTGAACACGAACAACAACAACTAGTGCTAGAAAATATGGAGAATACTGGCATCGCCATGATGGAAACAGGTATGGCATGGTGGTGGCCACAATGGCGAGTAAATAAAGTATTCGGCTCAATTAAAGGACTAGAACACCTAGAAAAAATTAATCAATCAGGCAAAGGCGCTTTGTTGTTAGTCCCCCACATTCTACACTTAGAAATGGCCAGCCGAGTGATGGGAATAAACTGTCAAGGTGTTGGCTTTTATCGCCCGCACAATAATCCGTTAATGGAATATTTTACAACTAATGGTCGTTTACGCTCTAATGAGTTTTTAATTGGCAAACGTGACGTTAAAGGGCTACTACAAGCGCTTAAAAACAAAAAAGTGTGTTACTACTTACCAGATCAAGACTATGGCCGAAAGCGCTGTGAGTTTGCCCCTTTTTTCGCAGTAGCTGAGGCGGCAACAACAACAGGAACGCTATTATTCGCGGCGAGTAAACATTGTGAGGTCGTCAGTTTTGCTAGCCAGCGTGACAAAGACGGTAAGTATCACCTAGAAATATTCCCATTGCTTGAAAACTTCCCAAGTGGCGATGACAAACAAGATGTAACACGAGTGAATCAACGCATGGAACAGGCTGTAACAATAGCACCAGAGCAATACATGTGGCTACACAGACGTTTTAAAACTCGCCCTGACGAAAACGCGCCTTCTTACTATAAGTAGAAGATGACTTTCGTGGTTTAATATGATTTTATGAACAAACACAAAAACAAGAGTATGAGTTATGTGGTTTTGGGTTAAGCATTTATCACTAGCAGTTATATTAATTATAGCCGCCATTTATTTTTTATTTGGTCATGGCCCCGTTATGGACATGAAAGAAACAAAAAATGCTGCTGCGCAAGGGTTATCGCGGTTTTATTCGGCGTTGCGTAATCAAGTAAATAAAAATAATGAACGAGATAAATATGTTTTAAAACTACCAAAACCTGAGTTAAATATTGATGCAGCATTAATAGAGCGAGCTCGTGTTGTCGAGCCATCATCTCCAAATTGGACGGGTGAGTTCACAGCAAGACGTTTTGAAAATGGGTCGACTCTTAAAAAAGTGATGTCGCAATACGCACGCAATGAAGATATCGTGCTCTATTGGTATTTAAGCAAAGACTACGTCGTTAAAGATCATTTTCGAGTAGATAGTAATTTCAACTCGACTTTATACCAAGTTGGCCGTGCTATAAATGATGATTTTGAAAACGAGGTATACACCTTCTTTTGCTTTAAACAAAGGGCAGCAGTGATTACTGAGCTCCCTTCTGAATATGTAAGAGAAAACTGCCGACGCTTAAAAAGTTAGTGTTTATCTGAATGAGAGCAAGTGAATACTTACACTCGCTCAGACTTCTAAATTCACGGCTATTTAATTAGTTCAAAAATTTCCTGCCAAGCTTTTACTACTAAATTAATATGCTCACTAAGCTCTTCACGGCTAACACAACGCCCTTGCTGATCCAAACTTAGCACATGATAGCGAGAGCGATATTCAATGTAGGCTGCAATTAGCCCTTGTTTCAACGGTGTATCAATACAACCTAATCGAGCTGCGTCAGTCAGAATTCTCACATTATCTGAAAAAGTCGTTAACTGAGAAAATGTATGCGCGTTTTTTAGCACCAGGTACTGGGTTATAAACTCAATATCAGCCATACCACCAGCATCTTGTTTTAAATCAAACTCCTTGTCGTTGCCTTTAGCTAAGTGACTGCGCATCTTCTCACGCATCTTGATGACATCATCTTTTAACACGGCATTATCACGCTGCTGCGACAGTATTTCTAAGCGGATTTGCTCAAACCTTTGTTGCAGTTCTTCTTGCCCTAAAATCATTCTTGAGCGTACTAGCGCTTGGTGCTCCCAAGTCCAAGCTTGCGTTAATTGATAATGATGGAAACTTTCCAAGTTAATAGCCATCAACCCTGAGGCTCCTTCAGGCCTTAGACGTGTATCGAGCTCATATAAAATACCTGAAGCCGTACGCGTATTAAATAAATGCATCAAGCGCTGCGCGAGTTTTAAATAAAACTGCCTAGAGGATATACTTTTTTCGCCATTTGTCTGGCTTGTACCATCGTGGTTATGTACAAATACCAAATCTAAATCCGAATCATAACCAACTTCAAAACCTCCTGTTTTACCATATGCTATAACACCAAACCCTTTATTTTCATCATCTGTGTTGGGCGGAATACCAAAACGCGTGGCCATTTGCTGCCAAGCTATGTTTACGGCTTGGTCAACAATCGCTTCAGCAAGCGCTGTTAAGTGATCGCTAACCTTCATTACATCCAACACGCCTGTCGCATCAGCTGCGGCTATACGTAACTGATGGGTTTGCTTAAATTGGCGTAACGCCTCCATTTGCTGCTCTAAATCGTCACTATCTATACGTAAAAAATATTGTCGTACTTCATCTTTATAAGCCGTCAATGGCGTGGGTTTGTAAAGTACAGCAGGGTCAATCAATTCATCAAGTAAGATAGGATAACGAGAAATATGCTCACCAATCCATTTACTGTGGCAACACAAGGTTACAAGCTGTTTGAGCGCACCAGGGTTCTCATACAACAGCTCGAGGTATGCAGTACGCGAAATGACTTTATTCAGCACTTGACTAATCATACTAAACACCGCGTCTGATGCATTGCACTGAGTTAACTGCTTTAGCAGCAATGGCATTAATTTATCGAGAATATCACGACCTCGTAAACCTATCTTTGCTTTAGCTGATCGCTCCCTAAAGTCACTCAAAGGCTGTTGCCAACTGTCATCTGCCTCTGACAGTAAACTTACATCATTATGCTCCCATGCACTTACAAAGGCACTTTCACAAGGATCATCAGGCTCACTGTCATAACCAATGACTAATTCAAACTCACTATGTACCGCAGCCATAATGTTATTTATTTCATCGAGTGTGTGACTAAAATCAATGTGCCCTAGTAAAAAATTTAGACGCAGCTGATTAAGTTCATCATCTGGTAATGTTTGTGTTTGTTGATCATCAAAGATTTGTAGGTACTGTTCAACTTTACGTAAAAACAAGTAATTACTTTGTAGGAGTTTAGCTTCGTCTGAAGCTATTACATTGGTTGCACTTAGCTCTGTAAGGGCTTTAAGCAGTGATTGCGTTTGTAAATTAGCCTCACGTCCACCGCGAACCATTTGTAATGCCTGTACCACAAATTCAACTTCACGTATGCCACCCGCACCAAGCTTAATATTATTGGTTAAGCGTTTACGCCTAACCTCTTGAGCAATCATTTGCTTCATTTTACGCAGTGATTCTATCACTGAAAAGTCAATATAACGCCTATACACAAAAGGCTTTAATAACTGGTAAAATTCATCGCTGTATTGAGTTTGCTCACCAATTAAACGACCTTTTAGCATGGCATAGCGTTCCCACTCTCGCCCTTGCTCTTGATAATAATCTTCTATTGCATTAAAACTCATCACTAACGGGCCGCTTTCACCAAAAGGACGAAGTCGCATATCGACTCTAAATACCTGCCCATCAGCTGTATTTTGGTTCAATGACGCAATCAATTTTTGTGCAACTTTAGTATAAAAAACTTGCGCTTCGAGTGAGCGTCGACCGCCTTGTGTTTTTACACTTTGCGGATAAGCAAATATCAAATCGATATCAGAGGAATAATTAAGCTCTTTTCCCCCTAGCTTGCCCATCCCTAAAACCAACATTTGCATAGCGTTGCCCTGCTCATCCACAGGCTCACCATTAACTTTAGCTACTTGTGCAAAAGCCCAACGATTTGCACCATCGATTAAGCTGTCTGCCAACATAGAAATATAGCGAATACTATCTGCTATATCGTTATCACAACACATATCCAAGAACGCCACTTTGAGCCAGTAGCGCTCTCTGTACTGGCGTAGTATTTTATAGCCTACAACTTCATCTATATTACTAAGCTCATAGCCTAAAAAAGGGCAAGGGCAGTCCCGCAGCAACATGTCACGCTCTGAAAGCAACATATCAATAAGCTCAGGTTGAGACTCTAAACAACGCCAAGCAAATTCACTCAAGCCAAGTAGCTTGATAATTTTCTCGTTTACTGGACGCTCAGCATATAGTTCTACAAAGCGTTCCGTACCAAGGGTCTGTATTTGTGTGGGGAGTTGTTGGCTCATTAAATACTCTCTTTTATATCAGCAGTAATCATACTAGAATGAAATTATTAATTGTTATCTAGGTTCAACATGTCATATTTGTCTTTATCTAACACTAGTTTACTCGCGATTGCCATTTGTTTTGCGGTTATTTGTTTAACCGTAATAGGCTTACGAGGACTAAACCACTTCAAGGCAAAGCAAGCTTTGAAAGAAGAACTTGCCCAACATGACAACTTTGCTATGGGTATTAGTTTTGCTTCAGAGATAAGTGTAGTCGTTGCAACCATTGCCTATTTGTTTGAGGAAATTAGCATCAGCGCAGCACAATCAAACCCCTTAAAGGTTATTACATTAATTGTACTTTTATTTAGCTTCATTAAAATCGGTCATTTAATTCATCGTAAATGGATTTTGCATCGATTTAATGAAGAAGCAGCTATTTTAAAACAAAACGTATGTGCAGCTTTGGTTGATTCTGGCATGTTAATCGCAAACTGTATTATTACCTTAGGCCTTTATAACTGGTCACATACTCAGGGGTTTAGTAGCTTATTAATCGCATTTGTTAGCTTCTTTTTATTGCAGGGAATTTTTGCTTTAGATAGTAAATTACGCGAATATCGATTTGCTAGAGCAAATCAAGGTGCCTCACTACAAAGTAACTTCAATCTAGAAAATACTTCCATAGGCATACGTTATGCGGGAAAATCTATTGGTTTAGCGTTAGCGATTTATGCAGGGCTGGCAAGCGCAATTTTCCATAACGGAAAAATGGTAGAGAATATCTTCACATTAGCTTTACATTGCGGCACGATGTGGTTATTACTGTATATACTAACGGCCATTATTAAGTTCATTTCTTTACCCAATATTGATACTGCACTTGAGATTGACCATCAAGATAACATTGGTATTGCCTGTATCGAATTTGCTGTTTTCAGCGTTATAGGCTATTTACTTATTAGTATGTTTTCAATTTAGCTATTGAAAATACCAACATGTGGGGCCCCATGCCGTTTAAAGTAGATAATTACTTGTTGATCGATAATGACAGTGAATTTAGCCGACAATTCACTGAACACTATTTTGGTCAAGCTAGCACCAGCACCCCTAGCACTTTAGTAGTTGCTGGTATAAATACCCGCCAGCTCGTAAAATTGATGTTTGATGAGCTTATCAAAGATTATTGTTACTGTGATTTTAATAATGAAATTAGCGTGTCAGAGCTGGCAAGCTACTTACACGAACATCACGATATTGTAGGCGTTTTATTTAATCAAACCGATTATTTACTTGCAGATGACAATCAACGTTTTATCTTCAACTCACTGCACAATGTACGATTTTTAGTGAGTGAGGTTGAACACGGCTATCATTTTGAACCGGTCACCGAACAAGCACACAGTAACCACTTATCCTGTCAAGATGATATTGCAGAAACACCTCTAGATTTAGACGCCTTAAATGAAAAAATAAACAGTTAAAGTTTAGTTCTGCTAATAATATTTGCACCAAAGAGCAGCGTTACATACCATAAGCTACATTAGCTATTTATCTTAAGGTCATCATGCGCGTTCCTCATATATATCAAGCAAGCGAAATCGCACTTTCAACCCCCGTTCATTTAAACGATGATGCAGCAGGTCATATTGGTCGAGTGTTACGTATGAAGGTGGGTGAACAAATATCATTATTTAACGGCCAAGGCGGTGAATACTTGTGTGAACTCATCGAAGTTGGCAAAAAGTCTGTCGTTGCTATGCCACTTGAATTTAACGACATAGACGTTGAATCACCATTGAGTATTCATTTAGGTCAAGGTATATCTCGCGGCGATAAAATGGACTTTACCATTCAAAAGTCTGTTGAATTAGGTATTACAGAGATCACCCCTATTTTTAGTAAACGTTGTGGTGTGAAACTCAGTGCTGAGCGTTTAGCAAAGAAACACCAACAATGGCAAAAAATAGCTATTTCTGCAGCAGAGCAATCAGGTCGTAACCGTATTACCACCATCCACCCCCCTATTGATATAAATGAGTGGCTAAAACAAAGCAGTGATGAAATAAAGCTGACTCTGCACCCACGTGCCGAACATTCGATTAAGACAATCACAGTACCAAAAAGTGGTGTTCGCTTTTTAGTTGGCCCTGAAGGTGGCTTTACTGATGAAGAAATAGCACAAACCAAACAGCAAGGTTTTACAGATATTCGCATTGGCCCACGAGTTTTACGAACTGAAACCGCCGCTTTAACGGTCTTAAGTGCATTACAACTACAGTTTGGTGATTTAGCTAATTGAAATTACTAAAAGCACCCTCATATCTATTGCAACATATTTAGTAAGGCAACGACATGGCAATTAAGTTAGGTATAATTTCAGATCCAATCAGCGGGTTTAACATTAAAAAAGACACAGGCTTTGCAATGATGATGCAAGCTCAAAGTCGTGGCTATGAAATTTATTACATGGAAATGGATGATTTATCTCTACGCAAAGGTAAAGCTTTTGCAACAGCAGCTAAAGCACAAGTATTTGATAATGAAAGCCACTGGTATGAACTTGAAGAAAAAGCCACCATTGCCCTTGCTGATTTAGACGTTATTTTAATGCGTAAAGATCCGCCGTTTGATACTGAATATATTTATGCAACCTATATTCTGGAACGTGCTGAACTTGAAGGGACATTAATCGTCAATAAACCACAAAGCTTACGTGATGCTAACGAAAAGCTCTTTACCGCATGGTTCAGTGAACATACTCCAGATACCTTAGTAACTAGGGATAAGCATCAAATTAGAGCATTTTTAGCTGAGCATAAAGATATTATCCTCAAGCCTTTAGATGGTATGGGTGGCGCATCTATTTTTAGAGTGACAGAAAATGATGCCAATATAGGCGTCATTTGCGAAACTTTGACGGAGCATGGTAGCCGCTTTGCGATGGCGCAAAATTACATCCCTGAAATCAAACAAGGCGACAAGCGCGTACTGGTTGTTGATGGTGAGGTGATCCCCTATTGTTTAGCGCGTATTCCACAAAATGGTGAAACCCGTGGCAATCTAGCTGCTGGCGGTCGTGGTGAAGCTCGTCCTATTAGTGAGTCAGACCTTAAAATAGCCCAAGCAGTGGCACCAACATTAAAAGCAAAGGGCTTGGTTTTTGTTGGGCTTGATATTATTGGCGATAAGCTAACCGAGATAAACGTAACAGCCCCTACTTGCGTCAAAGAGATTGAGGCTGCTTATGATATTTCAATTACCGGCATCTTATTTGATGCGATAGAGAGAAAACTAAGCCATACTTAATTTTCAATATAATAAAGGGGTAACGTTATGCAATCATTAGAAAATCACTTTTTAATCGCAATGCCTTCAATGCAAGACCCTTTGTTTAAACGTGCAGTAACGTATATCTGTGAGCACAATGAAGATGGGGCTATGGGGCTGGTTATTAACCAGCCTATTAATATCACTGTAGGTGATTTACTTGATAAAATTGAAATCGATAACGATAAATCAAATCAAGCATCACAAGTCGCCGTGTTTGCTGGCGGGCCTGTAAAAACCGATCGTGGTTTTGTGTTGCACTCACCAAAGCCGGGCTATGCAGCAAGCCAAGAGCTTAGTAGTGAAATAATGATTACGACTTCAAAAGATGTATTAGCAAGCCTAACGACCACGCAAGCACCGGAGCAATTTATTATAACTTTAGGCTATGCTGGGTGGGAGCAAGGTCAACTGGAACAAGAGCTACTTGAAAATTCGTGGCTTATCATCAAAGCGGACCCTGACATTATATTTAACACTCCAGTGGAGCAACGCTGGGAAAAGGCCGTTGAAACGTTAGGTTTTGATATTAGCCAATTAAGCGCTGAAGCAGGTCATGCCTAAACGCAACGCACTTTAAATAGAAGAAACAATGAGCAAAAAACAACTTAAGCCCAAAGGTGAACGTACTGTGATGGGCTTTGATTTTGGCACGACCAGTATTGGTATTGCCATTGGCCAAGAACTGACTGGATCAGCCTCAAGTCTCAGCGCTGTAAAAGCCAAAGATGGCATACCAAACTGGGATTTTATTAAAAAACACGTTGATGAATGGCAGCCAGATCTATTAGTAGTTGGCTTACCACTGAACATGGATGGAACAAATCAAGAAGTCACATTCAAAGCTAAGAAGTTTGCCAACCGCTTACATAATAATTTTGGCCTACCCGTAGAGACCCAAGACGAGCGTTTAACTACAGCTGACGCCAAGGCTCGGTTATTTGAACAAGGTGGTTACAAGAGCTTAGGCAAAGGCAACGTGGATAACATGTCTGCAGTGATTATTTTAGAGAGCTATTTTGAACAAGCTTACGGGTAAGTGGTAGGTTAATAATCACTTGATCGGTCAGCTCAGGAATAAACCCAGCTTGTCGATATGCTCTTTCAATTGCACCTTGGTCGCGCATTATTTGCAAGCCTTTTTGTAACGCAGCAAACGCTCTGTAGCCTTCTGGGTGAAGTTTTGATACCACAAAGTGGCGACTATCATCTAATAATATTAAAACCTTAGGAATTGCTTTTAAGGTGATATTTTCAAGCTCATAATGATTATTAATCGCAGGCATTAAGGGCATCAGCATAAAATCAACCCACTGCATGGAAACCATTCGAACTTGGCTTAACCACTCATCTTCACGAATAAGGTTTTTTAACGGTAGTTGTGCAAGCGTGCGCCAATCTGTTCGCCAGCGTGGAGTGGATACACTGGTTAGTTGATTAAAATCTGATAAATGCTGGATTTTGAAAACTGCTTGATTATCAGGGGCAGTAAAAATGCCAGCGTAGTACTCTCCTTTACGGATCACTGGTTCACTAATTAGCACTTTTTCTTCCAGCAGCTTGGCATCTTGATACCAATAAGTATCAAAGCTAATAAGTAACTCACCTTGCTCAAGCAGCCTAGTGTTTCTAAAATTGACCTTACCAACTTGGTAATCAAAGCGTTTTTTAAACCCACCCAAATGTAATGCCTTCTGGGCAATGATCATATCGACCACATCACGGCGAATGAATTTACCGCTAAAATCGTTAATTTTATCGGGGGTTTCACCGTCTAAAAAACGGACGTAATCATGGTAAACGTCATCCCGTAAATAAATAGGGATGACATCTTGTTGAGAAATAGCAAAAAACGGTGTGCTTAAACTGATAAACAGCAACGCCAAAAAACACCATTTAGGACTACTTTGCATATTACGAACCCTTTTGGTCTAAACCATCTATGGTTACACCTTGTAAAAAGCCAGCTCCCTGCTGTTCGTTATCTCTTAATTTAATCATCAAACGTAAATCATTTGGTGAATCAGCATGGTGCAATGCATCTGCATAGCTTATACGTTGTTGCTTGTATAGCTCAAATAAAGCTTGATCAAAGGTTTGCATCCCCATATCTTTTGACTTAGCCATCGCTTCTTTAATACCGCCAATATCACCTTTTTTAATTAGTTCGCCGATGATTGGTGTATTAAGTAAAATCTCAATTGCAGCAACACGACTATTTCCATCAGCAGTAGGCACTAATTGTTGAGCTATGATTGCCCGTAAATTTAAGGATAAATCATACTTTAGCTTATCGTGCTTTTCTTTTGGCACAAGGTGCATAATTCGGTCGATTGCTTGGTTGGCGTTGTTCGCGTGCAAAGTAGCAACACACAAATGCCCTGTTTCGGCAAAGCTTAGTGCATACTCCATTGTTTCTTGCGAGCGAATTTCACCAATCAATATAACATCTGGCGCTTGGCGTAAGGAACTTTTAAGAGCTGATTCAAAGCTCTCTGTATCAAGTCCTACTTCACGCTGAGTAATAATACTCTTGCGGTGTTCATGTACAAATTCGATCGGATCTTCAATGGTTAATATATGGCCTCGCTGGTTACGGTTACGGTAGCCCAACAGTGCTGCTAATGAAGTTGATTTACCCGTACCAGTACCACCTACAAACAACACTAAACCACGTTTAGCCATTATGACATCGGTCAGAGTTGAAGGTAGGCCTAATTCATTCACATCAGGTATTGTAGTCACAATGCGACGAATGACCATTCCAGCACAGTCGCGCTGCCAAAACGCAGAAACCCTAAAGCGCCCCTCATCAGTAGCAATGGCAAAATTACACTCTTTAGAGTTATGAAATTCGGCTTTTTGCTTTTCACTCATTGCCGATTCAACTAACGCTAAGGATTCCTCATCCGAAATTTTATCGTCTCCCAATGCAATCAATTCGCCATTAATTTTAGCGCTGACCGGTAGCTGACTCGAAACAAACAAATCAGAAGCTTGCTTGTTTATCATCAGTTGTAAAAAATAGTTAAGAGAATGAGTCATTATATTTCTTATCCTTCGGTCTAGCCGCCAAAATTAGTTTTATCTTGCGCTTTAGCGCGTGCTTCTGCGTTAGAAACCACACCGTGATTCACTAAATTAATCAAACATTGATCCATCGTTTGCATGCCATGAGACGAACCCGTTTGAATAGATGAATACATTTGCGCAATTTTATCTTCACGAATTAAGTTACGAATAGCAGGGACGCCAATCATAATTTCGTGGGCTGCAACTCGCCCACCGCCAACTTTTTTCAACAATGTTTGCGAAATAACCGCACGCAGTGATTCAGAGAGCATTGAACGTACCATGTCTTTTTCTTCACCTGGGAACACATCAATAATACGGTCAATGGTTTTAGGTGCCGAGGTGGTGTGCAGTGTACCAAAAACTAAGTGCCCTGTTTCAGCCGCCGTCATATACCCATCACACCTCAAGATGCAGAATTTAACACCTGAAAATTGTCGTTAATTCTGCTCGCCAAAATATCGCCTAAATTAGGAAGTGTTTGACTAAAAAACTCATCGATTTTATCTCTAAATTCT